>NZ_JBQCXH010000003.1:0-362069 GCF_051956595.1 Neisseria sp. P0024.S006 | reverse complement strand
GCCGCCCAACCTGCCGTGAAAAAATAAGCCTGACTCTGCCTGTATGCCGCCCTGCGGCCGAACCGTTTGCCGGTTGGGCCCGGGGCGGCTTTGTTTGGGGGCGGGAATAAAGCTTGAACCAGTGGGGTGCTTCCGTCGGGTAATAAGGTAAGAGGCAAGGGGGATTTGACGATATTGCATTAAAAAACGGTTGTTGGAAAAGGAGAATGAGTATGGGAAATGAAATAGAATTTACAAAATAGGTTTCAGGTTTAGACCTTTATAAAAATAGTCTGTTAACGACATTTGATGCATAAAAATGCGCCATAAGATTTTTAATTGACTAAAATCTTCTTATATTATCGCAAGGTCTTAGGCCGTCTGAAAGATGCTGAAATCAGCTTTCAGACGGCCTTGTCGTAAGATGGGTTTTGATATTGGCGTACTTTTTTAAATACGGATAAAATCCCTGCTAATTATTTATAACAATATTTTTAGGATACACAGTGCTTGCTTTAGATTATTGTCGTCAAAAGGCTGCGGAAAGCCATTCCAGTTTTTTATCCGGTTTTCGTTTTTTATCAGTAGAAAAACGAAATGCGATCACTGTTTTATATGCTTTTTGTCGCGAACTGGATGATGTGGTCGATGGCTGTACCGATCCGAATGTGGCTCAGATTACCTTGAATTGGTGGCGCAGTGATTTGGAGAAAGTATTCAACAATGAGATGCCTGAGCATCCTGTTCATCAAGCTTTAAAAGATATTCGGGCAAGTTTTGATTTGCCGAAGAATGAATTTGAAGCTTTGATTGATGGGATGCAGATGGATTTGGAGCAGGCTCGTTATGGTAGTTTTGATGAATTAAAGCTGTATTGTCACCGTGTTGCCGGAGTTGTGGGGCGTCTTATTGCACGGATTTTAGGTTTTTCCAATCCGAAAACTTTGGAATATGCGGACAAAATGGGCTTGGCTTTGCAGTTGACGAATATTATTCGCGATGTGGGCGAAGATGCGCGGCAGGGAAGAATTTATCTGCCGATAGAGGAAATGCAGAAATTTGATGTGCCTGCCAACGTCATTATGCAATGTAAACCGACAGACAATTTTGCGAAATTAATGCAGTTTCAAGTGGATAGGGCGCGTGAAACTTATCGTGAGGCTATGTTGCTTTTGCCGGCTGCGGATAAGAAATCGCAAAAAGTCGGCCTGATTATGGCGGCTATTTATTATGCGCTGTTGAATGAAATTGACCGTGATGGCGCACAAAATGTTTTGACTTACAAAATTGCGATTCCTTCTCCCCGTAAAAAACGTATTGCTTTGAAAACTTGGCTGTTTGGATTTAAACCATGAATACTCAGCGTCCAAAAATTGCTGTAATTGGTGCCGGTTGGGCAGGTTTGTCTGCGGCGGTTTCCCTGATTCATCGAGCTGATATTGCTTTGTTTGAAGCTGGGAGGCAGGCTGGTGGTAGGGCGCGTGCCTTAGCTGGGAAAAATAATGGATTCAGCTTTTTGGATAATGGGCAGCATATTTTGTTGGGCGCGTATCATGGTGTTCAAAATTTGATGCGACATATTGGCGTTCAACCTGAATCAGCCTTTTTACGCCAGCCTTTGCAATGGTACATCCATGAGGGATTGCAGTTTCAGACGGCCTCTCTGCCAGCGCCTTGGTATTTGCTTGTCGGTATCCTGCGTGCGAAAAATCTTTCCTTTTCATTGAGAATCAAATTGCTGTCGGATATGTCGGCATTGCAACGTTGGGCAGGCCATTATAAAACCGATTTGACGGTTGCAAAGTGGTTGAGAACACGAAATGTTCCGCGCAGCCTACTTGGCCAATTTTGGCAACCTTTGGTCTGGGGTGCTTTAAATACGCCGTTAGAACAGGCATCGTTACGCATTTTATGCAATGTATTGAATGATGGTGTGTGGTCTGAAAAGGCGAACAGTGATTATCTTTTGCCCAAGCAGGATTTAGGACGGATCGTAGCCGAACCGGCTTTGGATTTCCTACACAAGCATGGTGCAAAAATACATCTTGAAACCCGTATTACACATTTAAACCATCATATCGATGGCCGAATTGAAATCAATGGCGAAGTATTTGATGCGGTGATTTTGGCTGTTGCGCCATATCATGTTGACGCGCTTTTGCCTGAAGATACACCTGACTATATTCAGACGGCCTATCAATCGTTGCATTACCATGCGATTACTACGGTTTATTTGCGTTATGCCCAAGCAGTCAGATTGCCTGCGCCTTTAACCGGGTTTGCTGATGGTACGGCGCAGTGGGTGCTGCATCGGGGGACGTTGGGTTTGCCGGATAATGAAGTCGCGGTCGTCATCAGCGTTTCCGATTACACCGAGGCTTGGAAGGATAAAGATTTAGCCGAGAAAATTCATGCGGACATCAAGCGGGTTTGTCCGGATTTGGATAAACCCGAAGCCGTACGCATTATTACGGAAAAACGCGCGACTACGGCGGCAACGGTTGATTTTGTACAACCTGATTTCTCATGGCTGCACCATCGCCGTATTTATCCGGCCGGCGATTATCTTCATCCGCGCTATCCGGCAACCTTGGAAGCGGCGGTTCAGTCAGGTTTTGCCGCGGCTGAAAAGCTTATGCTGGATTTGCGGTTTGAATAAACTGAGGCCGTCTGAATGTTCAGACGGCCTTTTTGACTTTACAAAACTTACCAAGCCGATACAATATCCGAAACCATAAAGTTCAAGGAAAAGTCATGACGACATTAGCGGACAAAACCATCTTGGTTACCGGCGCATCCCAAGGCTTGGGCGAGCAGGTTGCCAAAGCCTATGCGGCGGCCGGAGCGACTGTCATTTTGGTAGCGCGTCATCAAAAGCGTTTGGAAAAAGTATATGATGCCATTGTGGCTGCGGGCAGCCCAGAACCGTTTGCCATCTGCTTTGATTTGATGAGCGCTGAGGAAAAAGAATTTAAACAGTTCGCGGAAACCATTGATGAAGCTACCGGCGGAAAATTGGATGGCGTGGTGCATTGCGCCAGCTATTTCTATGCTTTGTCGCCGTTGGATTTCCAAACCGTATCGGAATGGGTCAACCAATACCGCATCAATACCGTTGCGCCTATGGGCCTGACCCGTGCGCTATTCCCATTGTTGAAGCAATCCGAAGACGCTTCTGTGATTTTTGTCGGCGAAAGCCACGGCGAAAAACCGCAAGCCTATTGGGGCGGTTTCGGAGCTTCTAAAGCCGCGCTTAATTATCTGTGTAAAGTGGCTGCGGACGAGTGGGAACGTTTTGACAACCTGCGTGCCAATGTTTTGGTGCCGGGTGCTATCAATTCGCCGCAACGTATCAAATCTCATCCGGGCGAATCGAAAAGCGAACGTAAAAACTACGAAGATGTCCTGCCGCAATTTATTTGGTGGGCAAGCCGAGAGAGCAGAGGGCGGACAGGCGAAATCGTCTATCTGTAAATCTACCTGCTCAGAGTGGTTTGAGAACATGAGGCCGTCTGAAATCTATATTTTCAGACGGCTTTTAACTTATTGAGTTTTATATCTAAATAATGGTGTAGGTTTGATGTGCTAATAGGCAACCGTCGGGCTGGCACAAAATTAGATGTGGTAATCTAAGTTATAGTTATATTGGATAAATATGACGGAATTTGACTTTATCAGACAATATTTGCAGCGACAAAAATCGGAAGGTTTGATTTTGGGCATAGGTGACGATGCCGCCATTATTCGCCCAAGTAATGGATTTGATTTATGTTTTAGCGCTGATATGTTGGTTAAGGGTAGACATTTTTTTGAAGATGTTTCGCCTGAAGATTTGGCATGGAAAATGCTTGCAGTAAATTTGTCCGATATGGCCGCTATGGGTGCCAAGCCGCGTTGGGTGTTACTCAGTGCCGCGTTGCCTGAATTGAATCAAGACTGGCTGACACGTTTTTGCGACAGCTTTTTTGTTTTGGCCGCGCGTTTTGATACGGTGTTGATTGGTGGCGATACCACCAAAGGCGATTTGGTCTTTAATGTAACGATAGTGGGCGAAGTGCCGACAGGGCGTGCCCTGCGGCGTGATGCGGCCGAAGTCGGCGACGATATTTGGGTCTCGGGCCGCTTGGGTTTGGCTGCCGCTGCTTTGAACCAACATCTGGGGCATTATCAATTGCCGTCTGAAATCATGGCGGTTTGCGATGATAAATTGCTCCGTCCGGAGCCGCGCGTTTCATTGGGGCTGGCATTGCTGCCGTTTGCCCATGCCGCGCAAGATGTTTCAGACGGCCTGGCTCAAGATGTGGGGCATATTTTGAAAGCCTCTGCTGTCGGGGCGGAAATCTTTGCCGATTGTGTGCCGTCGTTGCCTGAATTGAAAAACGTATTGTCGCGCGAACAATGGTTGTCGGCAGTATTGGCTGGCGGCGATGACTACGAACTGATTTTTACTGCCGCTCCAGAAGACAGGGAACGTGTTTGTCAGGCGGCGGAACAAAGTGGCGTACCGGTCGCCCGAATTGGTAAAATGACTGACTCAGGCCGTCTGAATATTTTAGATGCCGAAGGCGGCGTATTGGAACTGACTTCTTTAGGATTTGATCATTTTGGCTGAACGTAAACCTACTTTTTCTTGGCTGTTGCACAAACCATTGTGTTTTTTAGGATTCGGTTTCGGCAGCGGCTTATCGCCGGTTGCGCCGGGTACGGCAGGGACGCTGGCCGCGTTACCTCTGGCTTTTGTATTGTGCCTGTTGGGCATAGACGGCTGGATATTGCTTTTATTGTGTATCGCCTTGTTTTTCTGGGGCATCCGCATTTGCGGTTATACCGAGAGGGAACTGGGCATTCAGGATTACGGCGGTATCGTTTGGGATGAAATTGTCGCGATGCTGCTGGTGCTGTCGCTGATTCCGTTTAAATGGAGCTGGTGGCTGGCGGCTTTTGTTATTTTCCGCTTGTTTGATGCGTTAAAACCCTGGCCGATCAAATGGTTTGACCAGCGGATTCATGGAGGTTTGGGCATTATGCTTGATGATTTGATTGCGGCTGTGATGACTTTATTGGTCTTGGGGCTGTTTCATTGGATTGCGTGATGTGTTTTAAGTGTTTCGACCCTTTGCAAAAATAGGGCGGACACGCCGGAATTATCCGGTTTTAAATAAAATAAATATACGGGTGAACAATTATGAACGAAATCGAGATTAACGTGGAGCCGCGTTATATGGCCGGCCAAAGCGACGTCTACCGCGACCGCTACGCCTTCAATTATCTGATTACCATCTGCAACCGCAGCGATGAAATCATTACTTTGCGTCAGCGTTTTTGGGAAATCACCGACGGACACGGTGAGACAGAGCAAGTCGGCCATGCCGGCCTGATTGAAGAGCAACCTGTTTTGTACCCAGGCGAAGCCTATGAGTACAACAGCGGCTCGCAAATCAGCACGCCTTGGGGCAGTATCGAAGGCGCGTATGAGTTTGAAGACAGCATCGGCAAACGTTTCGTTATCGGGGTGCCGAAGCTTGAATTCAAAGCAGGCTTTACGTTGCAATAGGCCGTCTGAAAAATGAAAAACCGGAACATGGGAAATGTTCCGGTTTCGTTTTTTCAGACGGCCTTATTATTCTTTGCAAGGCTGTACCAATACCCACGGAGCTACGACAACCGCCCACATTTCTTGCTTATCCGCTAAAAATGTGCGCGCCATATCATCGCTGATGGCACCGAATTTGCCTTGTTCCATCCATTGTTTCAATGGCGCGGCTTCATCTTCGGCAACATGGCGGGCGACGGCAATCAAATCCAAATCGGGCGCAACATAGACGGCGGCACCGCGTGCGAAGTGGGGTTGTAGCTCTTCCCATGAAATGCGGGCGGTTTCGGTATTGAGTTTTTCGTTTAAGAGTGGAATAGACATAGGATAATCATCAAATAAAAAATGGATTGTAACCGATATTCGGCCTTTTGCCCGATGCCGTCTGAAAACGAAAGAAATTTACAGGGTTAACGTTATACAGTATCATTTTAATGTTTTAATTTTCTTTCAGACGGCCTGTTGCCCGTATTCGGGCAAGGGCGGTTTTAGGCTTATGAATTCTGTATTGTTGACCGGATTGCTGCAAAGGCTGCTGATTGCGCTTGTCGCATTGGCGGCGTTGTGGGCTGTATATTTTTGGGCGGTATTGCCATGAGTATCGTGGTGGAAAATCTGACGGTCAGCTATCAGCGCAGGCCGGTGGTGCACCATGTCGATATGGTGTTTGAAGATGGCAAGATGTGGACGATTTTCGGGCCGAACGGCGCGGGCAAATCGACCCTGCTCAAAGCCATTATGGGTTTGCAGAAGACGGATACGGGCAGCGTGCGCTATGAAAATATGGCGCGCAAGGACATTGCCTATCTGCCGCAGCAGTCGGATATTGACCGCAGCCAGCCGATGACGGTGTTTGAACTGGCGGCGATGGGGCTGTGGTATGAAATCGGCTTTTTCGGACGTGTGAACGCAGCGCAGAAAAAGCGCGTGATGGCGGCTTTGGAGCGCGTGGAAATGCAGGATTTTGCCACGCGCCAAATCGCGCACTTGTCCAATGGCCAATTCCAACGCGTATTGTTTGCGCGGATGCTGGTGCAGGATGCCAAATTTTTGCTGCTGGACGAACCGTTTAACGCGGTGGATGCACGGACGACTTATGCGCTGTTGGAGGTTTTGCGCCAGTGCCATCAGGACGGTCAGGCGGTGATTGCCGTGTTGCATGATTACGAGCAGGTGCGGGCATATTTTGCTAACACGCTGCTTTTGGCGCGTGAAAAAGTGGCTGCCGGTGCGACGGAAAATGTGTTGACCGATGAATTTTTGGCACAGGCTAACCGAATGATGCAGAAGCAGGAAGCGGCCGATTGGTGCGCGGTTTAATGGACAAGGCCGTCTGAAAGTAAGTGTTTTTCAGACGGCCTCAGGCTTTCAGAGATTAATAAAAAAGCGATAAAACATGGATTTATATGATTTGGTCGTCGCGCCGTTCGTCGAATTCGACTTTATGCGCTATGCCCTGGCATCGATTTTCTGCCTGGCATTGAGCGCGGCGCCTGTCGGTGTGTTTTTGGTGATGCGCCGCATGAGTTTGGTGGGCGATGCCTTGAGCCATGCGGTTTTGCCCGGTGCGGCCATTGGCTATATGTTTGCCGGTTTGAGTTTGCCTGCGATGAGCGTTGGCGGTTTTGCAGCCGGTTTGCTGATGGCTTTGTTGGCCGGTTTGGTCAGCCGGTTTACTTCATTGAAAGAAGACGCGAACTTTGCCGCATTTTATTTGAGCAGCCTTGCCATCGGCGTGGTTTTGGTCAGCAAAAACGGCAGCAGCGTCGATTTGCTGCATTTGCTGTTTGGCTCGGTGTTGGCGGTGGATATTCCGGCTTTGCAGCTGATTGCCGTTTCTGCGAGCGTCACTATTTTGCTGATGGCTGTGATGTTCCGCCCGCTGGTGTTGGAAAGCATAGACCCTTTGTTCCTCAAGGCTGTCGGCGGTAAGGGCGGCTTTTGGCATGTGTTGTTTTTGGTGCTGGTCGTGATGAATCTGGTTGCCGGTTTTCAGGCATTGGGTACGCTGATGTCAGTCGGCTTGATGATGTTGCCGGCGATTACTGCCAGACTATGGGCGAAAAGCATGGGTTGGCTGATGATTTTGTCGGTTGCATTGGCTTTGCTTTGCGGCTTGGCAGGACTGTTGTTTTCCTACCATATCGAAATCCCGTCCGGTCCGGCGATTATTTTATGCTGCGGCACGCTTTACCTGATTTCCGTCGTGTTTGGTTGGGAAGGCGGCATTTTGGCAAAATGGTTGCGCCGCAAGAAACACCGTACGGCATGATTTTTCAGACGGCCGCTTGAATAATCAGGCGGTCTGTTTTATGATGATGTTAATGTTACGTTATATCAATGGAGAGAATATGAAACATTGGAAACTTGGCATCGTTGCCGCATTATTGACCGGTGCCGCTTATGCTGCTCCGTTGCCTGTTGTGACCAGCTTCAGCATTTTGGGCGACGTGGCCAAACAGATTGGCGGCGACCGCGTGGCCGTTCAAAGCTTGGTGGGCGCCAACCAAGACAGCCATGCCTACCACATGACCAGCGGCGACATCAAAAAAATCCGCAGCGCAAAATTGGTATTGCTCAACGGCTTGGGCTTGGAAGCCGCCGATGTGCAACGCGCAGTCAAACAGAGCAAAGTGCCTTTCGCTGAAGCGACCAAAGGCATTCAGGCTTTGAAAGCAGAAGAGGGCGGCCATCATCATGACCACGATCATGAAGGCCATCATCACGATCACGGCGAATTTGACCCGCACGTTTGGACCGACCCCGTCCTGATGGGTACTTATGCGCAAAACGTTGCCAATGCGCTGATTCAAGCCGATCCTGAAGGCAAAACCTACTATCAGCAACGTTTGGGCAACTATCAAATGCAGCTGAAAAAATTGCACAGCGATGCGCAGGCTGCCTTTAATGCCGTACCTGCCGCCAAGCGTAAAGTTTTGACCGGACACGATGCATTCACATACATGGGCAAACGCTACAATATTGAATTCATCGCCCCTCAAGGCGTGAGCAGCGAAGCCGAGCCGTCTGCCAAACAAGTGGCTTCCATTATCCGTCAAATCAAACGCGAGGGCATTAAAGCCGTCTTTACCGAAAACATCAAAGACACGCGCATGATTGACCGTATCGCCAAAGAAACCGGCGTCAACGTCAGCGGACGTTTGTATTCCGATGCATTGGGTGGCGCACCGGCCAACAGCTACATCGGCATGTACCGCTACAATGTCAAAGTTTTGACCGATGCCATGAAAAAATAAAACGGTTTCAAGATAAAGGCCGTCTGAAACTTGGAAACAAGGTTTCAGACGGCCTTTTATATGCTTATTTTTGAAATAAATCGTCAAATTTAAAATATAAAAATTAGTTTTGTGCTATTAAAAGCTTAATTATCAAAAATTCATGCCAATTTGCTTGATAAGTACGCACCATCCGTGCGAATTGCTTATCGGCGGTCTGCCGGCCACTCACGGCTTGACTTCACCCTGTTACAATTCGGCATCTTCACGTTTCTTAATATTACATCATGAGCAACCATTCGTCTTGGTCATCCAAAATCGGCTTTGTGCTTGCTGCGGCAGGCTCGGCCATCGGTTTGGGTGCAATTTGGAAATTCCCTTATACGGCTGGTACCAACGGCGGCGCCGTATTCTTTCTTTTGTTTTTGATTTTCACCATTTTGGTGGCTTTGCCGGTTCAACTGGCCGAGTTTTACATCGGCCGTACAGGCGGCAAAAACGCCATTGATTCCTTTAAAGTATTGCGCCCGGGTTCGCAGTGGCCGTGGGTCGGCCGCATGGGTGTGGCCGCGTGTTTTATTTTGCTGTCGTTTTACAGCGTGGTCGGCGGCTGGGTATTGAACTACGTCGTGCACAGCTTTACCGGTGAAATTCATGCCGGCGCAGACTTTGAAGCCTTGTTCGGCAACACGATTTCTTCACCGTTTGGTTCGCTGTTTTACCAAGGCTTGTTCATGCTGATTACCATTTGGGTGGTTAAAGGCGGCATTTCAGACGGCATTGAAAAGGCAAACCGCGTGTTGATGCCGGGTTTATTTATCCTCTTTATCGCACTGGCCGTTCGTTCGCTGACCTTGCCCGGCGCAATGGAGGGCGTGGCATTCTTGTTGAAACCGGATTGGTCGTATTTGAAACCGGGCACGATGCTGACTGCTTTGGGTCAGGCATTTTTTGCCTTGAGTATCGGCGTGTCTGCGATGATTACCTATGCTTCGTATTTGGGTAAGGATCAGGATATGTTCCGCTCCGGCCATACGATTATGTGGATGAACCTGTTTGTATCATTGCTGGCCGGTTTGGTGATTTTCCCTGCGGTATTTGCCTTCGGTTTTGAGCCCGGCCAAGGCCCCGGCCTGATTTTTGTCGTGTTGCCTGCGGTTTTCATGAAAATGCCGATGGGTACGTATTTGTTTGCCGTATTCATGCTGTTGGTTGTTTTTGCAACGCTGACTTCCGCGTTTTCCATGCTGGAAACCGTGATCGCGGCAACCATCCGCCAAGACGAGAAAAAGCGCAGCAGCCACACTTGGATAATCGGTATTGCGATTTTCATAGTCGGTATTCCTTCGGCGCTGTCTTTCGGCGTATGGAGCGACTTTAAAATTTTCGGTAAAACCATTTTTGACTTGTGGGATTTCATCATTTCCGCCGTCATTATGCCGATCGGTGCTTTGAGCGTTGCCGTGTTTACGTCATGGATTCAGGACAAACAGTCCGTCCTGCGCGATGCGGGCATGGGCAGTACCGTGCCGAAACAGCTGCTTTACCTGTGGCTGGGTGCGCTTCGCTATCTTGCGCCGATTGCGATTGTTGTGGTGTTCATCAACTCTTTGGGTTTGATTTAAACCGATAGTGGGCAGACAGTCCGGCGAAGCAATGCAACTTCGGGCTGTTTGTTTAAAACATCATGAAAAATATTAAGGCCGTCTGAACATTTTTCAGACGGCCTTTTTATAGATGCGCGAGGTTGATTAGAACTTCGCTTGCAGTCTCAGCCATGCAGTACGGCCGGGTTCGTTGACGCGCAAGGTTTGGGTACCGGCAGAAGGGTCGCCGCCGCGGCTGACGAATTCGGCATAGGTTTTGTTGAACACGTTGTCCACGCCGCCTTGCAATGTGGCGTATTTGCTGAATTTCCAACCAGCGTTAAGCGAGAGTACGCCAAAGCCTGAAGAAGCGCCGATGTCTTGGCCGACGATATTGCCTTGTCCTTTGCTGTAACGGTTTTGTTTGGCCACGACGCGCCACAATGCGCCTGCGCTGAATTTGCCGTTGTCAAAGGCAAGGGTGTTGTTCCACTCGAGCGGCGGCGTTTGTGCCAAAGGTTTGCCGTCGGTACGGTTTTTGCCGTGAGTGTAGGCGAGGCTGGTGCCGACTTCCCAGTTAGGCGCAAATGTCCATTTGACTTCGGCTTCGCCGCCAAAGCGTGAAGCGTTGATGTTGCGCACGTTGAAAATCTTGTCTTTGCTCTCCATCATGATGAAGTCTTTGATGTCGCTGCCGAATACGGATACGGATGCGTGGAGATTAGGACGTTTCCAGATTACGCCTGCATCGATTTGGCGGTTTTGCTCTGCGCGGATGGCTTTGTTTTCAGAGTGCAGGCGTTCCCAGTAGTCAGGCGCGCGTTCGGCAATGCCGAATCCGGCATAGTATTTCAGACCGTTGTCCGTATTTCTTTCCCAACGCAGGAAGCCTGAGTTCAAATTGAATTTTTGATGTTTCAAAACGGGGTCGGTCACGCGCGCGGTATCGTAATGCGCTTTGACTTGGTCATGGCGCAAACCTGCTACCCAGCGTTGATTGTCGGTTTGCTGCCAAGAGGCTTCGGTGAAGATACCCCATTGTTTGAAACTTTGGTTGGGCATGTAAGGCTTGTGGCTGTAGCCGTCGCCACCACGCTCATGACGCGCGACGTGGACGTCATCCAAATAATCCAAACCGGTTTGCAGATTGAGTTTGTCCCAGTCGAAAGTAGCTTTCAGACGGCCTGTATCGGTATTGCGTTTAGGGTTGTTGGCATTTTTAATCTGCATGCCGGCAGGGTTGCGGATGGTACGCAGGCTGTATGTGTCCATCACGTGGTCGATTTCGCTTTTACCGTAGCGCAGTTCCAATTCGCTGAACCATGGGGTGAGGTTGCGTTGGGTAAAGCGAATATTCCACGCATCACGGTCGAATTTGCTGCCGTCCATCATGCGGTCGGCGTAGGCAACCTTGGCCCTGCTGCGCTCGTATGTGCCGGCAATGGTGGTGTTTTCGGTCGGGGTGATGCCCAGTTGCAGCATTTGGCTGTCGCGTTTGAAGTTGGAGTGAATGCGGTTGCCGTCGCCGTCTTTGTAATCGTCGGCTTCGTTATGGGAGATATTGGTACGGACGTAGCCGTATTTGCCGCCGAATTCGGCTTCCAACGAGCCGTCAAGACGGTCGTTGCTGCCTGCCGTCAGAGTAGCGTTAATGTTGTAAGGTTTTTCAGTGAAATCAGGGTCTTTGCGGATAAATTGCACCGAGCCGCTGACCAATCCCATGCCTTGGGTAACAGTTTGCGGGCCTTTGGTGACGACGACTTTATCAAACGAATTGGGGTGGATATAGGCAGTCGGCGGGTCCATGCGCATACCGCAACCACCATAAATAAATTGGTCGTCGGCATTGACGGAGAGGCGCGAGCCGCCCAAACCGCGGAACAGCGGATCGCCCGAGCTGCCGCCTTTGCGGATGATGCTCATGTTGGGCACGGATTGTAAAAGGTCTGCCCCGTCTCCGGCAGGGAGGGGTTGCAAAGCAGCTTTGGGGTTGAAAGTAACGCGATTGGCTTTTTGTTGTTGTGTGCCGGTGACGGTGACAGGGGAAAGAGTAACCGTTTCTTCAGGTGTAGGATCGGTATCTGCCCATGCTTGGGATACGGCTAAGGCAATGGGTAAGATAAGTAATGGTGGGTATTTCATATTGTTTCTCTCTATTATTAGGAATTATGTATAACTAATACCTAAGTATTATACATAAAGTCTAGTGAAATAGAAGCAGTGGGATTTTAATCTAAATCAATATTTTCAGATTTTGGGCGTATAGGTTGTTTATTAAGATTGGTCATACCAAAATATTGATTTGAAGGCATTGGTGAGGTTACGTGATAAAAATGAATGTGTTTGAATTAAACTGCTTGCGATGGGGAGAATGGCATTTCTTGACGAAAAAATAGGGGATTGATTAGAATGGGCGGCCAATTGGTCAATCCAATTTATGGCCGTCTGAATAAAACTGTCCTTCAATCATCAGGAATACAACATGACGAAATTGGTTCGTCCGCAAAAAATCAGCGATCAGGTTTTAGCCGTTTTGGAAGAACGTATCGCGACCGGCATTTATGAAGAAGGCAGTAAATTGCCTCCCGAACGTACGCTTGCGGAAGAATTCGGCGTGTCGCGTCCGTCGGTCAGGGTGGCATTGAATATCTTGATTGCCAAGCAGGTTTTGGAAGCGCGGCAGGGCGATGGCTATTATGTTTCCGTCAAGCCGCAGCAGGATTTTTTACAAAGCTGGCAGGAGTTGCTCGGCAAACATAGCAATTGGGAGACAGACGTTTTCGATTTCAGCTGTCACATTGAAGGCTGTATGGCGGCGCTGGCCGCCGAAAGACGGACTGATGCTGATTTGAAACGTATTGACTTCTGGCGGCAGAAGTTTGAAACGGCCTGCGAAAGCGGAAATTTGGAGCATCAAGCCGAAGCAGACGTTAGCTTTCATCAAACCATTGCCGATGCCGCACACAATATCCTATTCAGTCATCTTTCCAGCAGCCTGCTCAAAATGCTTTATCAGCAAACACGCAGCGGCATTATCTATATCCATCAAACCGAAGACCCGCGCCCGACGCTGATTGCCCAGCACCGCACTATTTTTGAAGCCATTGCCCAGGCCAAACCGGCCGAGGCGGCGGAAGCGGCCAAACTGCATTTGAATTATGTCGCCCGCCGCATTTTGCAGGACAGGGAATATCAAAGCCGCAGCGAGCATGCGGACGTATTGGCGCAAAATGATTTGAAACGGGTAGATTGGTAGCGTTTTAAAATAATCAGGCCGTCTGAATTTTTCAGACGGCCTGATTTTGCAAATAAGGTCTTTTAGTGCCACAATCTTCCTCATTCTGTCTAAAAACAAAGGAAGCACCATGTACCGTCATGTCGAGTATTATCCGGGCGATCCGATTTTGAGTTTGGTTGAAACCTTCAAACGCGACGAGCGTCCTGAAAAAGTCAATTTGAGCATCGGCATTTATTTTGATGGCGAAGGCAAAATGCCGGTTTTGGAATCTGTCCGCCGGGCAGAAACAGAGCGTGCGGCTGTACCGCGACCATCGCCTTATCTGCCGATGGAAGGTTTGGACACTTATCGAAGCGCGGTTCAGCGTTTGCTGTTTGGGCAGGATAATCCGGCGCTGGCGGAAGGGCGCGTTGCAACCATACAGACTTTGGGCGGTTCAGGGGCGTTGAAAGTCGGTGCCGACTTTTTGCACCGTTGGTTCCCTGAAGCGAAAGCCTATGTCAGCGACCCGACTTGGGACAACCATAAAGGTATTTTTGAAGGCGCCGGTTTTGAAGTGGGGACGTATCCTTATTACAACCCTGAAACAGTCGGCGTGAAATTTGAAGAAATGACTGCGTTTTTCAAAACCTTGCCGGAAAACAGCGTCTTGATTTTGCACCCATGCTGTCAAAACCCGACCGGCGTCGATATGTCGCAAGCGCAATGGGATGAAGTGTTGGACATTATCAAAACGCACAAGCTGATTCCGTTTATGGACATTGCCTATCAAGGTTTCGGCGAGGATTTGGACAGCGATGCCTATGCAATCCGTAAAGCCGTCGAAATGGGCCTGCCTTTGTTTGTCAGCAATTCTTTTTCGAAAAACCTGTCGCTGTACGGCGAGCGCGTCGGCGGTTTGAGCGCAGTGTGTCCCAATAAGGAAGAAGCAGAGCTGGTGTTCGGACAGTTAAAATTTACCGTCCGCCGTATTTATTCTAGCCCTGCCGCGCATGGCGCATACATCGCTTCCGATGTGATGAACAGCGAGGAGTTGCGTGCTTTGTGGGAAAACGAGGTTTACGCCATGCGCGACCGCATCCGTGCCATGCGTCAGAAACTTTATGATGTTTTGACGGCCAAAATCCCCAATCGCGATTTCAGCTATTTCATCAAACAGCGCGGCATGTTCAGCTATACAGGCCTGACCGTAGAGCAGGTACACCGTCTGCGTGACGAGTTTGCCGTTTATCTGCTGGATTCGGGCAGGATGTGTGTGGCGGGATTGAATGCATCGAATATCGATTATGTGGCCGAAGCATTTGCCAAAGTGTTGCAATAGCCGTTTAATCTGAAATTGAATGTAGTTTTATTTGAAGTAAATCAAAAGGCCGTCTGAAAAATTTTCATCTTTCAGACGGCCTCTTTATAATTGGCGCACCCAACAGGGATCGAACCTGTGACCTCCAGCTTCGGAAACTGACACTCTTCCAACTGAGCTATGGGTGCGAGAGCCGTAAGGTTAACGCATATTAGCGCCGTTGGCAAAGTTTATCTTGAAAGTGTCAGAAAGTGGCATTGGCGGTCACGCTTTTGCATGGGTAGAATATTCAAATAACTACAAAGGTTTACAAGAATCAGACGGCCTTTTTGAGGATTTTTGCGTATCTTTTTCTCAAGATGGATTGGAAAGCCTTTGCGAATTCAGTATAATCCAGCAAAATATTGTTAACTGCGTTTAACACATAAACTATAACTTACAGCACAACCTAACCTAACGGCGAGGCCTACCAAATGAAACAACTCCGCGACCACAAAGCCCAAGGCTCTGCATTGTTCACCCTTGTGAGCGGTATCGTTATTGTCATTGCAGTGATTTACTTCCTGATCAAACTGGCGGGAAGCGGTTCATTCGGCGATGTTGCCGAAACAACCGAAGCTGCGACTCAAACCCGTATCCAGCCAGTCGGCCAACTGAAATTGGGCGACGGTATTCCAGTCGGCGAGCGTCAAGGCGATCAGATTTTCAACAAAATCTGTATTCAATGTCACGCGGCGGACAGCATCGTTCCCAAAGCGCCTAAATTTGAAAACAAAGGCGATTGGGCGCCTCGCATTGCACAAGGTTTCGATACCTTGTTCCAACACGCTCTGAACGGTTTCAACGCAATGCCTGCCAAAGGCGGTGCGGCTGACCTGACCGATCAAGAATTGAAACGCGTGATTACTTATATGGCCAACAAAGCCGGCGGTACTTTCCCTGATCCTGATGCCGCAGCTCCTGCCGATGCAGCCGCTTCCGGCGAAGCCGCTTCAGCTCCGGCGGCTGAAGGTGCAGCTCCTGCAGAAGCCCCTAAAGCAGATGCGGCCAAAGCAGATGACAAAGGTGCAGCAGCTCCGGCAGCCGGCGGCGCAGACGGCAAAAAAGTTTACGAAGCCAACTGCCAAGCATGTCACGGCGGTGCAGTTCCAGGTGTTCCTCATGTAGGTAAAAAAGAAGACTGGGCTCCTCGTATCAAACAAGGTAAAGACACCCTGCACAAACACGCACTCGAAGGCTTTAACGCAATGCCTGCCAAAGGCGGTAACGGTAGCCTGAGCGATGATGAAGTGAAAGCTGCAGTTGATTACATGGCTAATCAGTCTGGTGCTAAATTCTAAGATTTGATTTTGAATCTCGAATAGGAAGCGCATTCTGCAAAAGGATGCGCTTTTTTCGTGCAGGAAATCCGGATCTTGCTATAATACTGAAGTAGTAAATTATTCTCATGATCAAGGGTCGTCTGAAAGATTCAGACGGCCTTCGAATACAATCAAGATTCTTTTAAAGAAGTTCAACCATATTCACATACGACAAAACAATCACGGAGTTATCTCATGGCAAAAAAATATTTCGGTACTGACGGTGTGCGCGGCGAAGTCGGTCAGTTTCCTATTAATCCTGATTTTGTCCTGAAATTAGGCTATGCGGCAGGTCAGGTTTTGGTGCAGCACGAAGGCGAAATCAAACCAACCGTCTTGATCGGTAAAGACACGCGTATTTCAGGCTATATGTTGGAAGCCGCGCTGATTGCCGGTTTTACCGCCGCCGGTGTTAATGTTATTCAAACCGGCCCTCTGCCGACTCCGGGCGTGGCGTATTTGACCCGTGCTTTGCGTTTGTCTGCCGGCGTGATGATTTCTGCTTCCCATAATGTTTATTCCGATAACGGCATTAAATTCTTTGCCGAAGGCGGTGTGAAGCTGAGCGATGAAATCGAGTTGGAAATCGAAGCCAAAATCGATGAGGAAATGAAAACCCAGCCCTCCAGCCGTCTTGGCCGCGCGCGCCGGATTAATGGTGCGGATGACCGCTATATCGAGTTCTGTAAATCCACTTTCCCAAGTCATTTGGACTTGCGCGGTCTGAAATTGGTGGTCGATACCGCCAATGGTGCAGGCTATGCGGTTGCGCCTAAAGTATTCCATGAATTGGGTGCGCAAGTGGTCAGTATCGGTAATGAGCCAAACGGCTACAACATCAATGAAAAATGCGGTGCGACCCATCCGAAAGCTTTGCAAGCTGCTGTGTTGCAAAATGAAGCCGATTACGGCATTGCCTTGGATGGCGACGGTGACCGTTTGATGATGGTTGACCGCAATGGCAAAGTGTATGACGGCGACAGCTTGATTTATGTGATTGCCAAAGCACGCGCGCACGAAGGCGTGGAAATCGGCGGCGTGGTGGGTACGGTAATGACCAATATGGCGATGGAAGTTGCTTTGAAAGAGCAGGGCGTTGATTTCTGCCGCGCCAAAGTGGGCGACCGCTATGTGTTGGAACAGCTCCATCAACGCGGTTGGCTGATTGGCGGCGAAGCCAGCGGTCATATTTTGTGCATGGACAAACACAATACCGGCGACGGCATTATTTCCGCGCTGCAAGTTTTGGCCGCATTGCAAACCTTGAATCAAGACCTTGCCACCGTTTGCGCCGATTGGCAGCCGTATCCGCAAACCATGATTAACGTCCGCATCAAAAAAGGCCAAAACTGGCAGGATGCTTCCAAAGAGGCTTTGGCTGAAGTGGAAAAAGAACTCGAAGGCAAAGGCCGCGTGGTCTTGCGTGCATCCGGTACTGAGCCTGTCGTGCGTGTGATGGTGGAAGCCAAACAGGCGGATTGGGCGAAAAAAGGCGCAGAAAAAATTGCCGCTGCCATTCAAGGTCAAAAGTAACAGTGTGTTTGATGTTGAATTGAACTAAATAAAAGGCCGTCTGTTGTTCAGACGGCCTTTGTGTTTCATTAGAAGCTTAGTTGCTCAAGACATCAACGCCTTTAGGGGGCGTGAATTTGAACATACCGCTGGAAAGGTTAGGCTTGGTGTTCAAACCGCTGAAGCTGATGCTGGTTTGGTTGCCGAAGCTGTCTTTCAGCTGCATGGCGGCGAGGTTGTCGCCTTTGAAGCCGATGCGGATGTATTGGTAGCCGGCGTTGTTTTTCTTAGGCGTAGCCAAAACGTAGTCGATGCCGTTGGCAGAGCCGTCTTCTTTCAGCGTGTAGCTGCTGTCCAATGCCGTTTTGTTGGAGAGGATGGCGGCAGGGCTGTCGCCGATGGTTTGGTCTTGTGAGGACTTGGTTACTTGCGCCAAATCTACGTCATAGAGCCAAATGGTTTTGCCGTCACCGACGATGGTTTGCTTGTAGGGTTTGGTGTATTCCCATTTGAACAAGCCCGGGCGCAGGATTTTGAATGTGCCGTATGTGGTTTGGGTTTTCTTTTTGCTGTGAACGGTTTGGCTGAAGTTGCCGCTGATACCGTCGGCGTCATTATTGAATTTTTTCAGGGCGTCCACTGCGCCGGCTTGTGCAAAGCCGATGGCTGAAGAAAGCAGCGCGGCAGCGGTCAGGGTGAACAGTCGGTTGGTTTTCATGTTTTGGTTCCTTGTTCGGAGAGATGGGTTCAGTATAGACGTTATGGTGTAACAGGCAAGGGGCTGAAGAGCGGGTTTAATTTGTGTAAATATGAAAAATCCAAGCAAGTATCTGAAATAATTTCATTTCTTCAGACGGCCTGTATTTGGTTTTGACGTTTTTTTAATGAAACGCATAAGGGCTTGGTGTGGTATTTAATGTCATTTTACGGAAAGCGTGAAATTATAGTCTTTCTGTTTGCTTTTTAAAACGGTTATAATATTTATCTTTTGAAAACAATGGTTTTGTATGTATCTGAATCCTTATCCTTTATTGGAACAGGCTTTGCTGTCGGACAATCCGGATGAAAAAGGAAAATTGACGCAGGCCTTGTTTGCGCAGTTGGGCGAGGTGGAAGGCTTGACGGCTGAAGCGTCGAAACCCGTGGATTGCCGTTTTGCCGGTCATCCGTCCCGTCCGCGTTTGGTTGCCCCTTCGGAAGTCACGCCGCGCAAGATGAATACGGTCGAAGGCTATGCGGCGATGTTGCATGCGATTGCGCATATTGAATTTAACGCGATTAATCTGGCTTTGGATGCGGCGTATCGTTTTCGCAATATGCCGTTTCAGTTTGTACGTGATTGGGTAAGGGTTGCGAAAGAAGAAGTGTTTCACTTCGGCTTGGTGCGTGGCCGTCTGAACAGCTTGGGCTACGATTACGGCGATTTTGAAGCGCACGGGCATTTGTGGGACATGGCGTATAAAACCGCCTACGATCCTTTGTTGCGCATGGCTTTGGTGCCGCGGGTGTTGGAAGCGCGCGGTTTGGATGTTACGCCGGGTATTCGTGCAAAAGTGGCGCAGCGCGGCGATATGGAAACCTGCGATGTGCTGGATATTATTTATCGCGATGAAGTAGGGCATGTCACCATCGGCAATCATTGGTATCAGCATCTTTGCCGTGAGCGCGGTTTGGAACCGGTCGCCCTGTTCCGCAGCCTGATTGCGCGTTACAATATGTTTATCTTCCGCGGCTACGTTAATATCGAAGCGAGGGAACGTGCTGGATTCAGCCGTTTTGAGCTAGATATGTTGGAAGATTTTGAGAAAAGTTTGAAACAGGATAAAAAGGCCGTCTGAAACGGTAAAACCATCATGGCACATCATCACGATCATTCGCACGCGCATACGCATACCGCCAACAAGCAGGTATTGCGCATTTCATTTTTCGTCATTGCCGGATTTATGCTGGTTGAGGCGGTCGGCGGCTGGCTGACCAACTCTTTGGCCCTGCTTTCCGATGCGGGGCATATGTTCAGCGATGCGTTTTCGCTGGGTATGGCATTGTGGGCATTCAAACTTGGCGAGAAACAGACCACGCTGCAAAAGACTTTCGGTTACAAACGTTTTGAAATTTTGACGGCGATGTTTAACGGATTGTCGCTGGTGTTGATTGCGGCGATGATTTTTTATGAGGCAGTCAAACGATTGTTTTATCCGCCGGAAATTTTGACGGGCGGCATGTTGGTGGTCAGTATCATCGGATTGCTGGTCAACATCGGCGTCGCCGTTTATATGTTGAAAAATAGCGATACCGAAGAAAACGTCAATATGCGCGGCGCGTATCTGCACGTAATCAGCGATTTGTTCGGCTCGATAGGGGCGATTGTCGCAGCAGTGTTGATAATGGTGTATGGCTGGCAATGGGCGGATACAGTTGCCAGCGTATTAGTGGCGGCTTTGGTAGGGCGCAGCGGCTGGACGCTGTTTAAACAGACTTTGCACATTTTGATGGAAGGTGCACCGGAAAACATCCATACCGATGAGTTGCTCAGCGTGATCCGCAATACGGAAGGCGTAAAATCCGTTCACGACTTGCATGTTTGGACGATTACCAGCAATATCCACGTTTTATCCTGCCATATTGTTGTCGATGGCGGCATGACGGTGGCAGAGTCCGAACAAATCGCCTACCGCATCGAACATGAATTGGCGCATCACAACATCGGACATTGTACGATTCAGATTGAAAGCGAACGGCATCCGCATAAAGATGAAGTTTTGTGTTCGCAGGAAATGCACGAACACCATCACCATTAACCATATTCAGGCCGTCTGAAACTTGTTGGATTGTTCAGACGGCCTTCTAAAATCATCAAAGGAACACTTATGACCCAAGCCGTATTATTCGACCTTGACGGCACGCTTGCCGATACCGCACTTGATTTGGGTGGTGCGCTCAACACGGTATTGCGCCGACACAGTTTGCCTGAAAAAAGCATGGATGAAATCCGTCCGCAGGCCAGCCACGGTGCGAGCGGTTTGCTCAAACTCGGTGCAGGCATTACGCCCGACCATCCGGACTATATGCAATGGCGCAAAGAGTTTTTGGACGAATACAGCCGCTGCTATGCCGACCAAACCATCTTGTTCGACGGCGTAAATGAAATGCTGGAAGCCTTAGTTCAACGCGGTATCCAATGGGGAATTATCACCAACAAGCCCATGCGTTTTACCGATGTCCTCGTGCCTAAACTCGGGTTTACCGTGCCTCCCGCCGTCATTGTCAGCGGCGATACTTGCGATGAACCCAAGCCCAGCGTGAAGCCCATGTTTTATGCGTGTGAACAGATGGGGGTCGAAGCGCAGCGATGCTTTTATGTCGGCGATGCCGAGCGCGATATGCAGGCAGGCAAAAATGCAGGCATGACGACCGTGCTTGCCGATTGGGGCTATATTTCTGCCGAAGACCAAACCGAAAACTGGCTTGCCGATTTCCGTATTGCCACGCCTTTGGATTTGTTGGCAATCTTGCGTTAAAACCCTGTAATAATCCGTTTTCAGACGGCCCGAAACGGCGTAAAATTACATAAATTTGTATTTTTTCAACCGTTTTACTACTTGTAAAGAGAAAAATCATGTTCTTCAAGCATATCGAAGCAGCTCCTGCTGATCCGATTTTAGGTTTGGGCGAAGCGTTTAAAGCCGAAACCCGTCCCGAAAAAGTCAATCTCGGCATCGGCGTGTACAAAGACGCATCCGGCGCAACGCCTATTGTCAAAGCCGTCAAAGAGGCTGAAAAACGCCTGCTGGAAAGCGAGACAACTAAAAACTACCTCACCATCGACGGCGTTGCCGATTACAACGAGCAAACCCAAATCCTGTTATTTGGCAAAGACCACGAAATCATTGCCAGCCGTCGCGCCAAAACAGCGCAAAGCCTTGGCGGTACAGGCGCATTGCGTATTGCGGCCGAGTTTGCCAAACGTCAGTTGAACGCGCAAACCATCTGGATTTCCAATCCGACTTGGCCAAACCACAACGCCATCGCCAAAGCAGTCGGTATCCAAGACAAACCATATCGTTATTACGATGCCGCCAAACACGGTTTGGATTGGGACGGCATGATTGAAGACTTGAGCCAAGCGCAAAAGGGCGACATCGTCCTGCTGCACGGCTGCTGCCACAACCCTACCGGCATCGACCCTACGCCCGAACAATGGGAAACTTTGGCAAAACTTTCTGCCGAAAAAGGCTGGTTGCCACTGTTTGACTTTGCCTACCAAGGCTTCGGCAACGGTTTGGAAGAAGATGCCTACGGCTTGCGCGTATTCTTGAAATACAATAAAGAATTACTGATTGCCAGCTCTTATTCCAAAAACTTCGGTATGTACAACGAGCGCGTCGGCGCGTTCACTTTGGTGGCTGAAGACGAAGCAACTGCCACCCGCGCCCACAGCCAAGTCAAAACCATCATCCGTACCTTGTATTCCAACCCGGCTTCACACGGTGCGAACACCATTGCGCTGGTGTTGAAAAATGATGATTTGAAAGCACAATGGATTGCCGAACTTGACGAAATGCGCGGCCGCATCAAAGCCATGCGTCAAAAATTTGTCGAGTTGCTCAAAGCAAAAGGCGCAAGCCAAAACTTTGATTTCATTATCGAACAAAACGGCATGTTCTCTTTCAGCGGCTTGACTCCCGAACAAGTCGACCGTTTGAAAAACGAGTTTGCCATTTATGCCGTCCGCTCCGGCCGCATCAACGTTGCCGGCATTACTGATGACAACATCGATTATTTGTGCGAGAGCATTGTGAAAGTGTTGTAATTGTCGAATTAAAGGCAAAGGCCGTCTGAATCATTCAGACGGCCTTTATTTTTGACTGTCGAAACTTATCCGGCAACTGTGTTCATTCCCCAATAAATCACCGCATAGCGCAGAAGTTTGCCTGCAATCAGAATAATGGCGCAATGCAGGGCATTGAGCCTGAGCCAGCCTGCGGCAAGGGGGAGGGCATCACCGATAATGGGCAGCCATGCGAACAATAGCGGCCAAATTCCCCATCTTTGTATACGCGCCAATACTTTTTCAGACGGCCTTTTCTTGGCCGGAAACATCCTGCCCATGTAATACGAAACCATACTGCCCAAGCCATTCGCCAACCCGGCACACAAACATGCTCCGAGGGCATGTTGCGGATATTGGTACACAAATGCGGCGTATGCCGCCTCGGATGTACCCGGAAGTAGTGTGGCAGAAGTAAAGGCAGAGGCAATTAGGGCAAGGTAAGCGTAAAGAAGGGGCATATTTTGAGTTATATCAAGGAGTATTGTAAAAAAGAAATAACAGGTTTAATAAGAGGATTATGCCTTTATTTTTTAATATATTAAAATATAAATCCAATATTATTGAATTTTTTAAAATTAAACGATTGAAGGATAATGTAGTCGGCTGTTAGAAAATAGTTTTCAAGGTGACGGATTATCAGTATGATACGGGCGGCTGTTAATGGGTGTTAAGTTTAATGAACTGATTTAAACTCATTTTTCCAGCAAATCTTAACAAAACGAAAGGCAAATCATGTCTGCGCATTCACAACAAAATCATACTCCTGCGCTGGTTGTCCTAACCACACTCTTTTTCATGATGGGTTTCATTACCTGCATGAACGATATTTTGATTCCGCATTTGAAAGATATTTTCGACCTGACTTATGTTCAGGCAATGCTGATTCAGTTCTGTTTCTTTACCGCTTATGCAATTATGTCGATTCCGATGGGTTATTTGGTCGGCAAAATCGGCTATAAAAACGGCGTGATTAGCGGCTTCGTATTGACCGCCATCGGCTGTCTGCTCTTTTATCCTGCTGCCGGCAGTCATTCTTATGCAACTTTTTTGGGTGCATTGTTTATTTTGGCTTCAGGTGTAACACTGTTGCAAGTAGCGGGTAATCCTTATGTGACCCTGTTGTCCAAACCGGGTAAAGAATCTGCAACACTGACTTTGGTTCAGGCATTTAACTCTTTGGGTACGACCATTGCTCCGCAAATCGGCGCATTCCTGATTTTGGCTGATGCAACACAAACTGTCAGCAAAGCCGAGCAAATTTCTTCCGTTCAAATTCCGTATTTAGGGTTGGCCGGTTTGCTGATTATTTTGGCTGTGTTTGTCAAAATGATTCGTTTGCCTGATGCGCGTAAAATTGCCGAAGAAGAGAGCGAACATAACCATGATGGCAAACACAGTGTTTGGCAATACCGTCATTTGGTTTTTGGTGCGGCCGGTATTTTCTGTTATGTCGGTGCGGAAGTATCCATCGGTTCTTTATTGGTCAGCGTGTTGGGCTATCTGAAAGGTTTGGACCACGCATCTGCCGCAAAATATTTGTCGTTCTACTGGGGCGGCGCGATGGTCGGCCGTTTCTTAGGCTCTGCCATCATGGCGAAAATTGCGCCTAACCGCTATTTGGCATTTAACGCTACTGCTGCTGTTGCCTTGTTGGGCGTTGCTATGTTGGCAGGTAAAGCCGGTGCGGATATTGCGATGTGGGCATTGTTGGCCATCGGCTTTTTCAACTCCATCATGTTCCCAACCATTTTCTCTTTGGCAACCAAAGGTCTGGGCCGATTCACCAGCAGCGCTTCCGGCGTGTTGTGTACTGCGATTGTCGGCGGTGCGGTTGTGCCTGTGGTACAAGGTTGGGCTGCGGATACTTACGGCTTGATGATTTCTTTCGTTGTATCAGCGATTTGTTACGTATACATCGTCTTCTTTGCTATAAAAGGCTACAAAGCTGACGAATAATTCATCATGATAACAGGCCGTCTGAAACCTTATGGGATTTCAGACGGCCTTTTGACTTTGTGGCATAATGATTTAAATGACAGGAGGAAAAAATGGCCAAAATCATTTTGCTGCATGGTCTGCACATGCATTCGTGGGTCATGAGACCGCTGGCGTATTTGCTGGAACAAGAAGGTTTTGAAGTTGCGCTGTTCGATTATTGCAGTGTGTTGCATTCGATGAACCGACATGTTGAGGACTTGGCGCGATGGATTGATGAGAACCATGCTGATGAAACGCTGCACTTTGTCGGCCACAGTTTGGGCGGCTTGGTTTTACGCAATTTTGCGGCAACATATCCGGAAAAAGTCAGCGGCCGTATCGTTACCATGGGTACGCCGCACCAAGGCAGCCGGGCTGCGCAACGTGTGCTCAATTTGGGTTTGCAAAAGCCGGTATTGGGCGGCTCTTACAAAGGGGCATTGGACGGCAGTATGCCTGAATTGCCAGAGGGTGTTGAGTTGGGCAGTATCGCCGGTAACAAACCGTATGGACTGAGCCGTGTTTTAGGTTTGCACGGCGAACATGATGGTACGGTCTTGGTCAGCGAAACGCATTGTCCGAATATGCGCGATCATATCGTTTTACCGGTCAGCCATAGCGGTATGCTGTTCAACCGCAAAACTGCCGGGCAGGTAGTAGCATTTTTGCATGATGGATATTTTAAAAAGCAATAAAACACCATTTATTCTGATTAAAAAATATTTTATTCTAAATAATTCGTTCATTTTAAAGAAAATGGCAAGGGTTTGTGAGCGTTGTTTTCGTAAAATAATCAGCAGGCCGTCTGAAACCGGTTTTTCAGACGGCCTGTTATGCTAAAATCTGTTAAATACTTATTAAAAAGGCAAAGAACAATGTTTGCTTTCAAATCCTTACTCAATATGCCGCGTTTCGAGGCCATTGCGGTGGCCTTGGCTTTGGTGGCGGCAATGGGTTATACGATTATTTCGCTTGAATGGCTGCCGCATATGTCGATTGTGACGGCGATCGTGGTCTTGCTGTTGTACGGTTTGATGCGCGGCTTGAAATATCAAGACATGCAAAACGGTATGATAGGCGCGGTCGGGCAGGGCATGGGTGCGATTTATCTGTTTTTCTTTATCGGCCTGATGGTCAGCGCGCTGATGATGAGCGGTGCGATTCCGACGCTGATGTATTACGGTTTCGGATTGATTTCACCGACTTATTTTTATTTCTCGGCGTTTGCGCTTTGCTCGGTCATCGGTATTTCCATCGGCAGTAGTTTGACGACTTGTGCAACTGTCGGCGTGGCCTTTATGGGTATGGCGGCTGCATTTCATGCCGATATGGCGATGACGGCAGGTGCGATTGTGTCGGGTGCGTTCTTCGGCGATAAAATGTCGCCGCTTTCCGATACGACCGGTATTTCCGCTTCGATTGTCGGCATTGATTTGTTCGAGCACATCAAAAACATGATGTACACCACTGTGCCTGCGTGGTTGATTAGTGCGGCCTTGATGTTGTGGCTTTTACCCAATGTGGCTGCACATGACATGAACAGCGTCGAAGCTTTCCGCGCGCAATTGGAAGCAACCGGTTTGGTGCATGCTTATTCATTGATTCCGTTTGCTTTGCTAGTTGTCCTTGCCCTGATGCGCGTCAATGCCATTGTGGCCATGCTGTTTACTGTTGTGGTGGCATTGATTGTGACTTACTTCCACAGTACGCCTGATTTGAAACAGCTGGGCGCGTGGTTTTACAGCGGATACAAACTCGAAGGCGAAGCATTCAAAGACATTGCCCGCTTGATTTCACGCGGCGGCTTGGAAAGCATGTTCTTTACGCAAACCATCGTGATACTCGGCATGAGCTTGGGCGGCCTGTTGTTCAGTATTGGTGTGATTCCGTCTTTGTTGGAAGCCATTCGTGCGTTCCTGACCAATGCCGGACGCGCTACTTTCAGCGTGGCCATGACATCGGTCGGTGTCAACTTCCTGATTGGCGAGCAATATTTGAGTATTCTGCTTTCCGGTGAAACCTTTAAGCCGGTTTATGACAAACTCGGCCTGCATTCTCGCAACCTTGCCCGTACGCTGGAAGATGCGGGTACGGTCATCAACCCGTTGGTGCCTTGGAGCGTCTGCGGCGTATTCATCAGCCATGCCTTGGGCGTGCCTGTTTGGGAATACCTGCCTTACGCCTTCTTCTGCTACTTGAGCTTGGCTCTGACGCTGGTGTTTGGCTGGACAGGGCTGACCTTGAGTAAAAAATAAACAGTAGGCTGTTTGATCATCAGGCCGTCTGAATGCATTTCAGACGGCCTTGTTTCACTTAAAGTAGCCGTATCAACATGATTTCACTATAATTGCTGCGCCAATAAAAAAATAATCCAAACAATGAACAAACAAATCCGCCAAGAAATTTTCGAGCGTTTCCGCGCTGCCAATCCGCATCCGACTACCGAGTTGAATTTCAGCTCGCCGTTTGAGCTGCTGATTGCTGTTTTATTGTCTGCACAAGCGACTGATGTCGGCGTGAACAAAGCGACTGCCAAACTCTTTCCCGTTGCCAATACGCCGCAAGCCATGTTGGATTTGGGGCTGGACGGCGTGATGGAATACACCAAAACCATAGGCCTCTACAAAACCAAATCCAAACACATCATGCAGACTTGCCGTATTTTGCTGGAAAAATACAATGGCGAAGTGCCTGCCGACCGCGAGGCTTTGGAATCTTTGCCCGGTGTTGGCCGGAAAACCGCCAACGTGGTATTGAACACTGCATTCGGGCAACCTGTTATGGCGGTCGATACCCATATTTTCCGTGTGGCCAACCGCACCAAAATCGCGCCGGGCAAGGATGTGCGTGAAGTTGAAGACAAGCTGATGCGCTTTATTCCCAAAGAATTTTTGATGGATGCCCATCATTGGTTGATTTTGCACGGTCGCTATACATGTAAGGCTTTGAAACCGCAATGCAGCAAATGTTTGATTAATGATTTGTGCGAATATCCGGCAAAAATGTAAATAAAAACAGATAAAAAAAGGCCGTCTGAATTTCAGACGGCCTTTGATTTGGCTGTGATTAGTCGGCAACTGCCATCAGGCTGGCGTTACCACCGGCAGCGGTAGTATTGATACTGCAAGAGATTTCTTCAAATACTTGCAGAATGTCCAGACCTTGTTCGGAAGGCAGGATACGGATGAGCGCACCGTCGCGGCCGGCCAACTCTTGTTTGCGCTCGCTGCTCAAAGGCTCGATAGCGGCAACATGGCTGATGCCTGCGTTTTCAGGTTTGCTGTTGACTTGCAACAAACCGTCCAAATCGGCTGAGTAGGAAGCCAACGGGCTGTTAGGCTCAACAATGGTTTGGATGCCTGCGGCTGCCAGCTCGGTCAGGGCAGAGAAGGCTTGTAGCAGATTGCCGCCATGTACCCAAACGCGTTTCGGAGAACGCCAGCTCAATGAGTTGCGTTCGCCGGTCGGGCCGACCAATACGGTTTCGGCTTTGCGCAGGGTACGGACGCGGGCGTGACCCAAAGCTGCGGCTGCGGCTTTTTTCTCTTCTGCGTTAAACGGCAGTTTGTGAACCAGGGTTTCCAAACGTTTGAGCGCGTCTTCGTCTGCTTGGCCGATGCGGCTGAGGGTTGGGGCAACCCATTCAGGAGTACGGACCAGGCGTTGCAGATAGAATGAACCGCCTGCTTTTGGACCGGTACCGGACAAGCCGTGACCGCCGAAAGGTTGTACGCCGACAACGGCACCGACGATGTTGCGGTTAACGTAGATGTTACCGGCTTCGATGCGGTCGCGGATGTGGTCGACAGTACCTTCGATACGGCTGTGTACACCGCTGGTCAGAGCATAGCCTTTGGCGTTGATTTGGTCGATGAGTTGATCCAATTCGCTGGCGCGGTAGCGGACAACGTGCAGTACAGGACCGAACACTTCGCGTTGCAACTCGTTCAGGTTGTTCAATTCAAACAGGATTGGACGAACGAAGGTAGAGTTGTTGTCATCAACGTCGGCGGCAGTTTTGATTTCGTGGTAAGCCTTTGCTACGCCTTTCATTTTGTTGATGTGGGCCAACAGGTTTTGTTGGGCTTCAGCATCGATGACAGGGCCGATGTCTGTGGTCAGTTGGATCGGTTTGCCGACAACCAGCTCATCCATTGCGCCTTTGATGATGTTGATCATTTTATCGGCAACATCTTCTTGAACGCACAAGATACGCAGGGCGGAACAACGTTGGCCTGCGCTGTCGAAGGCAGAGTTCAATACGTCGAGGCAGACTTGTTCCGGCAGGGCGGTAGAGTCCACGATCATCGCGTTTTGACCGCCGGTCTCGGCAATCAGGACAGGGCTGTCGTCGCGTTTGGACAGTGCTTTGTTGATCAGGCGCGCTACTTCGGTAGAACCGGTGAAGATCACGCCGCCGATGCGGGCATCGCCGGTCAGGGCGGAGCCGACATCGCCTGCGCCGAGTACGAGTTGCAGCGCAGAAGTCGGAATACCGGCTTGATGCATCAGGGAAACGGCGTAAGTGGCAATCAGGCTGGTTTGTTCGGCAGGTTTGGCGATAACGGTGTTACCGGCAGCCAGGGCGGAAACGACTTCGCCGGTAAAGATGGCCAATGGGAAGTTCCATGGGCTGATGGCAACGATTGCGCCGACGGCTTTGGCATCTTTAGGCAGGGTGTTCTCAGCTTCGTTGGCATAGTAGCGGCAGAAGTCAACGGCTTCGCGTACTTCGGCAACGGCGTTGTTCAGGGTTTTACCGGCTTCGCGGACGGCCAGCATCATCAATGCAGGCGTGTGTTGTTCCAACAAATCGGCAAAACGGCGCAGGCAGTCGGCGCGTTCTGAAGCAGGTTTGGCGCTCCACTCTGGCAGGGCGGCAACGGCTGCACCAATAGCTTCTTGAGCCAAGGCTGCATCGGCAAAGCTGACAGTGCCGACAACATCGTTGTGGTCTGCAGGGTTGCGGACGGGTTGCGCTTCGCCCACGTTACGCGCTTCGCCATTGACGATAGACGCGGCGTGGAAGTCTTCGGAAGAAGCTTGGTTGAGTTTTTCTTGCAGGTTTTGCAATACGTTTTCGTTGCTGAAATCGACGCCTTGGGAGTTCAGACGGCCTTTGCCATACAAATCGCGCGGCAGAGGCAAGGCCGGATGCAGGTGGATGCCTTGTTCGGCGATGGTGTCGAACGGGCTCTTAATCAAGCGGTCGATGCTGATGTTTTCGTCAACGATTTGGTTCACGAAAGAAGAGTTCGCACCGTTTTCCAGCAGACGGCGTACCAAGTAGGCAAGCAGGGTTTCGTGTGTGCCGACCGGGGCATACACGCGTACGCGGCGGCCTAAGTTTTGCGGGCCGACCACTTGGTCGTACAGGGTCTCGCCCATGCCGTGCAGACATTGGTGTTCGAAGTCTTTGCCTTTACCCATTTGGTAGATTGCGCCCAAGGTGTAGGCGTTGTGTGTGGCAAATTGTGGGAACACGGCATCTTGCGCATCCAAGAGTTTGCGTGCGCAGGCAAGGTAGGAGATGTCGGTGTGGACTTTACGGGTGTAAGTCGGATAGCCGTCCATGCCGTCTACTTGGGCCCATTTCACTTCGCTGTCCCAGTATGCGCCTTTAACCAAACGGATCATCAGTTTTTGGTTGTTGCGGCGAGCCAGGTCGATCAGGTAGTCGATAACGAACGGGCAACGTTTTTGGTAGGCTTGAACAACGAAACCGATACCTTTGTAGCCGGCCAAGTCAGGGTCGGAAACCAAAGCTTCCATCAAGTCCAAAGACAATTCGAGACGGTTGGCTTCTTCGGCGTCGATGTTGATACCGATATCGTATTTTTTACCCAAAAGGAACAATTCTTTCAGGCGCGGCAACAGTTCGCTCATCACGCGTTCGTGTTGGGCGCGTGAGTAGCGTGGGTGGATGGCGGAAAGTTTGACGGAAATACCGTTGCCTTCGTAAACGCCTTGGCCTGCGGCATCTTTACCGATGGCGTGAATGGCTTGAACGTAGTCGTTGTAGTAGCGGTTGGCATCTTCTTCGGTGTATGCGGCTTCGCCCAACATATCGAAGGAGAAGCGGTAACCCATTTTCTCGCGCTCTTTACCGTTTTGCAGCGCTTCTTCAATGGTTTGACCGGTGACGAACTGTTTGCCCAGCAGGCGCATGGCGTAGTTAACGCCTTGACGGATCAGGGGCGCGCCGCCTTTACTGATCAGACGGCTCAATGCGGAACTCATCTGTTTGTCGTTTGTCGCGGTCAGTTTGCCAGTAATCAGCAGACCCCATGCGGCCGCGTTAACGAAGAGGGAAGGGCTGTTGTTCAAGTGGCTTTTCCAGTTGCCTTCAGAGATTTTGTCGGCAATCAGGCGGTCACGGGTGGCATTGTCCGGAATACGCAGCAGGGCTTCGGCCAGACACATCAGTGCAACACCTTCTTCACTGGAGAGGGAAAACTCATGCATCAAGGCATCTACACCGCTGGCTTTGGTACGGCTGGCACGGACTTGGGTAACCAAACGACGGGCAAGCTCGGAAGCGGCGTTGCGCTCTTCGTCGGTCATCTGTGCACGTTGCAACATATCCTGTACGGCTTCGATTTCATCGCGGCGGTAGGCATCGGTTATCGCTTGGCGCAAAGGAGTTTGTGTTGGAAAAGCAAAGTTAAACATTATTTAAGTTCTCCAGAGGTTTTTTCATGATTTCAGACGGCCTGGATAGGATTGCTAAAACAGGTATTCTGAAGGATAGTAATATCGTAATAAATTTATGATGCGGATACAAGATGCATCCGCATAAATTGCTGTTTTTTCTGATAAGTATCAGATTATTTTGAGACAGTTTATGTCGTAAAAACGGCCTGCACGGAATCATGCAGGCCGTCTGAAAACACCTTATTTAGAGGCGCGGTATTCTGCGTCTGCTTTTTCAAAGCGTTCTTGCAATTCGCGTGAAGGTTTTTTGTCGATCAGGGACACCAAAACAATCACGAGTGTGCAAATGATAAAGCCAGGGACGATTTCATAGACAGTAGCGAAACCTGTTTCTTGTGCGGCCAAAGCAGGTTTTTTGATCCACTCGGCCCAAACCACTACAGTCAGTGCACCTGCAATCATGCCGGAGAGTGCGCCGTAGGCAGTAATGCGTTTCCACAGTACAGACAGGATAACAACCGGACCGAATGCGGCACCAAAACCTGCCCATGCGTAAGCCACCAAGCCCAATACTTTGCTGTTAGGATCAGAAGCAATCAGGATGGAAATCACGGCAATCGCCAAAACCATCAGACGGCCAATCCATACCAACTCGGCTTGTTGTGCTTTTTTACGCAGGAAGCCTTTGTAGAAGTCTTCGGTAATCGCGCTGGAGCAAACCAACAATTGGCAAGACAGAGTAGACATTACGGCGGCGAGAATCGCGCTCAAGATGATACCGGCAATCCAAGGGTTGAAAAGCAGGGTGGCCAAAGCGATGAAGATACGTTCGTGGTTGCCGTTCATTTCATCAACGTGGGCAGGGTTGGCGCCGAAGTAAGCGATACCGAAGTAGCCGACAGCCACGGCACCGGCCATACACAGAATCATCCAAGTCATACCGATGCGGCGTGCAGAAACCAAGGATTTGGCACTTTCGGCAGCCATGAAGCGGGCCAAGATGTGCGGTTGGCCGAAATAGCCCAAGCCCCAAGCCGCGGTGGAGATAATGCCGATGACGGTCGTACCGGCAAACAGGCTGCCGTATTCTTTACCGGTAGAAGCGGCAACTTGTTGCATAGCGGCATTCATTTGATCTGCACCACCCAAGCCCAAGTACACCATTACAGGGGTCAGGATCAATGCAAAAATCATCAAAGAAGCTTGCAGGGTATCGGTCCAGCTTACGGCCAAGAAACCACCCAAGAAGGTATAGGCGATGGTTGCGCCGGCACCCAGCCACATGGCTTGATTGTAAGACATACCGTGGAACAGGCTTTGGAACAGGGTAGCACCGGCCACGATGCCTGAAGCACAGTAAATAGTGAAGAAGAACAAGATAATCAGTGCGGAAACCACTTTCATCAAGTGACCGCCGGCACCGAAGCGGTGGAAGAAGTAGTCAGGCAGCGTCAGTGCGTTGTTGGCGTATTCGGTATGCACGCGCAGACGGCCTGCAACCAAAAGCCAGTTGAAGTATGCGCCTACAATCAGACCAATGGCAATCCAAGCTTCATTCAAACCGCTCAGGTAAATGGCACCGGGCAAACCCATCAAGAGCCAACCTGACATATCGGAAGCACCGGCAGACATCGCGGTCACGAACGGGCCCAAGCTGCGGCCGCCGAGGATGTAGTCGTCGAAGTTGCGGGTTGAAAAATAGGCGGCAAGGCCGATCAGTAGTACGGCGACCAAATAGATCGCGAAAGTGATATACATGGGATTCATGTACTTATTCCTCATCTAACTTTTAAAACGGGTTTGAAATTGCAAGCAATTCATACCCAAACTTTTTTCTAATAAAAATACAGCTTAAAAATCCTGTTTTTTGCGAGAGAGACAGGATAAATTATTTTCAAATACAATAAAATACGAAATCTTAATGCATTAAATTGTAAATAATTTAAATCAGCATACCGCAAAAAGTCGCTTTTGCAAAGCGAAGAACTCAGCCTTTATTCGAAATTGATGCCGCCTTTTGGCTAAGTCATTTAAAAACATAAAAATATATAAATTTTTACCGATGATGACGAAGGAAAGTGTGTGAAACTATCTTTCCTGATGTTTTTTGGGGATTAAAGAGAAAAAGTAATTAAACGACTTGGGCTTTCAGACGGCCCTATGCAGAAACCCCGTATCTGTGTCGGGCAGATACGGGGTTTTTAGAAAAAAAGACTACATCAAATAGAAAAATCGTCTTTTAATAAGTGTTTGTAAGCAAAGAGATAAGAGGCCGCGACAAAGGATGATCCGCCCAGGACGTTGCCTAAGAAAACGGGAATCATGTTGTAGAAAAATTGACCCCAGCTGACGTTTGCGCCCGCCCAAATGCCGGCCGGAATGATGAACATATTGGCAACAAAGTGTTGAAAGCCGATTAATACGAAGATCATAACAGGGAACCACATGGCCAAGATTCGTCCTGAAGTATGGCGTGCGCCGAAGTAAAACCAGATGCCCATACACACCATCCAGTTACATGCGATGGCGGAAACGAATGCGCGGCCGAAGTCCATATTGACTTTGGCTTCGGCAATGGCAATGGTTTTCGCTGTGGCCGGTCCTTCGGCAAGGCCGACGTAGTGGCCGAGGAAATAGGCCATGGCTACGGCGCCTGCCAGATTGCCCAAGCTGACAATCAGCCAGTTGCGCACCAGTTTGTGGGTGCTGACTCGGCCGGTCAATCTGCCCAAAGCCATAATCATCATATTGCCTGTTGCCAACTCGCCGCCGCCGATTAAGATACAAATCAGTGCGATAGGGAACACGGATGCGCCCAACAGGGCGGCCAGACCGTTCCATTCGGCAGGAATGCCGCTGATGACGCGCAGGCAGGCAAGATAGCCGAAGCCGACATAACCGCCGCCCAAGAAACTCAAAATCACCAACATCTTGATGCTGAATTCAGATTTGGCGCAACTCTTGCCGATGGCGTCCTGCAAAATTTCATGAGGGAACAGGTCTCGTGTATCCATGAAGTTTCCTTAAGGTTAATATAAGAATAAAAATATCTTTCTTTATCATGCGGATGGCGAGTTTGCCTGAGAATATGGCGGACAGGAAATAACGGCTGATTGTAAGGATAGAAGCGTAGGTTATATATTGGCAGCCGATGTGTGAAAGGCCGTCTGAAAGCAATACTTTCAGACGGCCTTTAGATGGGGGATGGGAATTATAAGCGCGTTACGCTTAAAACACCTTTGATGTCGCCCAGACTGGCCAATACGCGCGGCAGGTCGTTGACTTGGCGGACTTCAAGGGTAAAGCGCATGCTGGCTTCCAAATCGCGTGATTGGGTTTGCACCGCGGTAACGTTGAGCTTGTGCCGCGCCAGCGCATCAGATACGTCGCGCAGCAATCCGGAGCGGTCTTGGGCGCGGATTTCGACATCGACGGCAAATACTTGTCCTTCCTGCAAGGCTGCCCAGCTTGCATTCAACACTTTTTCCGGAGCCTGCTCGGCAAGGTGGCGGAAAGAAGGGCAGGTGCAGCGGTGGACGGAAATGCCGCGGTCGCGGGTAACAAAGCCCACAATATCGTCGGGCGGCGCGGGTTTGCAGCATTTGGCAAGCGTGGTCATCAGGCCGTCTTCGCCGTCAATCAGAATGCCGTTTTTGCCGCCTTTTTTGATTTTAGACTGTTTGACGATATTGGTCTCGTCAACCGGTACCGGAGCCGGTTCGATCAAAGCGCCGCAGGCCTTACTGATGGCGCGGTTGGAAATTTCGCCCTGACCGATGGCCGTATAGAGTTCGTCGGTTTTTTTGAAGCCGAGTTTTTCCGCCAATGCTTGCAGATTGGGTTTGGGGAAGATTTTTGACAACTGTTTGTCCAGCTGGGCCCGGCCTGTTTCGCGCACGGTATCCGCATTTTGCTGGCGGATGAAGGCACGGATTTTGCTGATGGCGCGGTTGGATTTGACCCAGCCTTCGTAGAGCCAGTTGACGGAAGGATTGCCTTCTTTTGCAGTAATGATTTCAACACGTTGCCCGTTTTCCAAAGGCGTGGACAGCGGCACGATTTGTCCTTCGACTTTTGCCCCGCGGCAACGGTCGCCCACGCTGCTGTGCAGGGCGTAGGCAAAGTCGATGGGGGTGGCGCCCGTAGGCAGGGAGAGGACTTTGCCGTGCGGGGTCAAAACATAAATCGTGTCGTTGAAAAGTTCGGTTTTGAAGGCGGCGGCAAGGTCTTCCTTGCCGCTTTCAGCCATGTTTTCGCGCCAGTCCAAGAGTTGGCGCAACCAGGCGATTTTCTGTTCGTAGGCGGAATCGCCCTTGCCGCCTTCTTTATAACGCCAGTGGGCGGCGACACCGAATTCGTTGAATTGGTGCATGTCGAAGGTGCGGATTTGGACTTCCACGCCTTTGTCTTCCGGGCCGACGATAACGGTGTGCAAACTTTTATAGCCGTTGCCTTTCGGGTTGGCGATGTAGTCGTCGAACTCGCCCGGAATCGGCTGCCAGAGACTGTGGACGATACCCAGCGTGGTGTAACACTCGGGAACGGTGTCGACCAAAATCCGCACGGCGCGGATGTCGAACAAACCGTCGAAAGTGAGCTTTTTCTTCACCATTTTTTTGTAAATGGAGTAGATGTGCTTCGGTCTTCCGGTGACTTCAAAATGAATATTGTATTTTTTCAGTTCCGTACGCAGGATATTGAGGAAGTTTTCGATGTATTCGAGGCGCTCGGTGCGCTTTTCGTCCAAAAGCAGGGCGATTTCGCGGTATTTTTCCGGCTCTTGATGGCGGAAGCCCAAATCTTCGAGCTGCCATTTAAGTTGCCACACGCCCAAGCGGTTGGCGAGCGGGGCAAAAATGTCGAGGGTTTCTTTGGCAACGGCGCGTTTTTCAGGATTGTCGGGAACGTTGCTTAAGAATTGCAGGGTGCGCGTGCGCATCGCCAGTTTGATCAGGACGACGCGGATGTCGGTAACCATCGCCAACAGCATTTTACGCATGGTTTCGGCTTGTTGGGCACGCTCTTCCGGCGTGGCGAGGCTGTCCACGCGTGCGAATTGGGTCAGTTTTTGTACTTCGTCTACGCCTTTGACCAGCTCGCAAACGGTGCTGTTGCAGCGTTCGGCAACCAATTCTTGCCAAGTGGGAACGTATTTGCCGATGTCGGACAAAATCGTAGCGGCCACGGCATCGGGCAAGAGGTCGAGTTCGCTGACGATTTGCATCGAACCGAGGAAATGTTCCATTAAAGGCTCGCCGTAAGTCGTTAGGGCATCGGCGGGATAATGTTCTTTAGCCAGGTCAAAGGCCGTCTGAATCAGGTTTTTATCGGGATCAGGCAGCGCGGCAACATAGCCGTCGAACCATTCGAGGAGGCCTTCCAGCGTTACGCTCGATGTTTGGGGCGTTTGGCGAATAGTGGTCATGGCGTGCGTTTTTTTCTTTTTGATAAAAACGTTGCCATTGTAACAGTTTATTGCCGGCAGCCCTAGATTTGTATGCAAAGGTGGCGCTATGTTTCAGGAAGCCTTGTTTCAGACGGCCTTGGGTGTTATGGTTAACCGTTTTGAAATTTTAAGGAGCATTTCGATGAAACTGTATATTTACGACCATTGCCCGTTTTGCGTCCGTGCGCGGATGATTTTCGGCTTGCGCGATGTGGCGGTGGAAGAGGTTGTTTTGGCGAACGACGACGAAGCTACGCCGATTGGCATGATTGGCTCAAAACAAGTGCCGATTTTGCAAAAAGAAGACGGTTCGTTTATGGGTGAGAGCCTGGATATTGTCCGCTATATCGATCAAGGCCGTCTGAAAGAAACCGTTCGTCCTGAAGTTCAGGCTTGGTTGGACAAAGTGGGCGAATACAATAACAAATTGGTACAGCCGCGCATGGTCAAAATCGGCCTGCCCGAATTTGAGACCGATGAAGCGAAACAATACTATATTGACAAAAAAGAGAAAAATATCGGCAATTTCGAGACTAATCTGAACAAAACGGCACAGTATCTGGAGCGTCTGCATCAAGACTTGGCCGAACTGGAAACGCTGGTATGCGAAGGCGAGGGTTTGGGCGGTGAAATCAGTTTGGAAGATATCCTGACTTTCCCTATTTTGCGCAACCTGACCGTTGTGCGCGGTATTCAATGGCCGCAAAAATTGATGGATTATTTGCTGGCGATGAGCGAGCGATCCGGCGTGGCTCTGTATTTTGACCGCGCATTGTGATGAATGTTTGAAACATAAAAAAGGCCGTCTGAAAATGTTCAGACGGCCTTTTTGTTTAATAGGCAATCGTATCGGCAACTTGTGACAAACCGTTTTCCAATGATTCAAGCATGGCGGTATAGCCGTCGCCTTGTTGCGGCGTGATGGCGTTAAACGGTTTGCTGCGTCCGTCCGGCCATTGTGCATAACCGCTGATGGTGGTCTGCCCCTGATAGCTGCCTTGGAAGGCTTCGATATAGACTTTCAGGGTTTGGCTGCTTTGGCTGCGTGAAGCAGGGACGAAAGTATGGCGCGGATTGAGGCGGTTGAGCTTGTTGCTGAGGTTGGCCGCCAACGCGCCATCGAGCGGTGCTGCCCAAAGGTGGTTTTTCGCCAGATTCACATGATAGGCGTCGGTTTGGTAAACGAGGCCGCCGTTGGCAAGCGGTTCGGCAAGGTTGACTTTGACCGCGATTTCGTTGCCTTGTGCAGCCGGACGGATGTATTGGCTGTCGGGCAGGATGAAATATTGTGTGCTTTGCGCGGTGCCGCAGGCGGCAAGCGTCAGGGCGGCGGCAATCGGGAAGAGGCGCATTATCGGCTTCCTTTCGGGATAGGGTCTTTGCTGCTGCTGTTGAAAATCAGCGCATTGGGTTTTTCTTTCAAAGTATTAATCACGGGTTGAACGTCTTTTAAGGTTTTGTCCAAACTTTGCAGCGTATTTTGTACGTCGCCATAGATAGGCGATTGCGGCGATACGCCTTGCAGGGTTTGACGCAACTCTTTCAGGGTTTGGTTCAGCTCGTTCGGGATGTTTTGCGTTTGCGGTTTGCCGACCAGTTTGTCGATGGAGCTTAGGGCAGCATTGGCAGATTTGAGTGTGGACTTGAGTTCGGCAAGCGAGCCGTTCAAGCCGGCAACGGTTTTATCCAATGGCAGATTGTTGAACTTGTCTAACAAGTCGGCCACTTTTGCCTGCAAATCGTCCAAACCGCCGCCTTGGGTTGCGATAACGGTATCGCCGGCATAAACAGTGTGCGGTCTCAGCTTGGGCGAGGCGGAAGGCTGATCGTTCAACTCAATCATTTTGCTGCCGGTCAGCAGGTTGTTGCTGGAGATGGTGGCAGTCAGGCCTTTGTTTAAGGCCGTCTGAAATTGTTGTTTCCAATGCTCTTTGCTTTGCTCATCAGCATTGATTTCCAAACGGGAAGGCTCGATGCGGATGCGCACGGGAATCCAGCCGTTTTCAAACAAATGCAGGCTGTCGTTGCGGTCGAAATAAGGAACATCGGAAACCACGCCGACATTCAGGCCTTTGTATTCGACGGGAGAACCGGCAGTCAGGCCGCGTACGGATTGTTTGAAGAATGCGGTGTAATACAGTGAGCGGTCATCAGGCAGATTGGCCACTTCGCTGCGGCTGTCATAAAGCGTGAAGCTGTCTTCGCTTTTGACGTTTTTACTGTTTTTGGTTTTCGGCGAATCAAACGAAATCGCGCCCGACAGCAGGGCAGGCAGAGGGGCGGAGTTGAGTTTGACGCCGCTGCCTGTGGTTTCGATATTGATGCCGTTCTCCAACCAGAAACGGCTTTCCGAATTAATCAGTTTGTCGTTGGGGCTTTGGATGAAAATGGTGTAATGCACGCTTTGGTCGGACGGGTCAAAATGCGCGCTTTCTACTTGGCCGACCATAAAGTTTTCATACAGAATCGGGCTGCTGGCATTGAGGATGCGGTCGTTTTTGCCGATCAAATTCAGGCGCAGGCCGCTTTGACCGATGGCGGCAATCGGTGGAATGTCCTGCACGACAAATACGTCTTGGGTTTCGCTGCTTTTGCCCGGCGTAAATGCGATATAGGAGCCGGAAAGCAAAGTGCCCAAGCCGGTAACGCCGCTTTGGTCGATACGCGGTTTGACCACCCAAAATTGGGTATCGCTGCGGATAAGGTCTTTGGCATCGGCGCTGAGTTGGGCGGTAACTTCCACGCCTTTTTGGTCGTCGCGCAATTTGATGCGGGTAACGTGTCCGACATCGACGTTCAACACTTTAATAATGGTGTTGTTGACTTCGATGCCTTCGGCGCTGTCCATCAACAGCGTAACGACAGGGCCTCGGTTGCGGATGTCTTTAACCAAAAGCCAGCCGCCGGCAATCAGCGCAATCAGCGGAATCAGCCACACGACAGACGTGAAGACATTGGTTTTCTTGACACGCGCCGGGGCGTGATAATTGGGTGAAGAATCGTGTTTTTTCATTGTTTTAAGGTCTGGTCAGAATCAAGGCCGTCTGAAAGCTGCTGTTGCTTGTCCCAAATCAGACGGGGATCGAAATAATAGGCTGAAAGCATGGTCAAAATAACGACCAGGCAGAAGTAAATCGCCGCATCACCCGGCACAACGCGCGCCATATTGGTGTGGAACGAACTCATCAAAATAATAATCACAAAAATATCGATCATCGACCAGCGGCCGATGGATTCGGTAATTCGATACAAAACCGACATTTTGTCCGCGCTCATCACGGGTTTGAAGTATGCGGAATAAATCAAAACCGCCATTGCGATAATCTTCAATACCGGCACCATAATACTGGCGCTGAAAATAATCACTGCAATCAACCGGTCGCCGTCGTCCCACATATAAACAATGCCGTTGAAAATCGTATTGATCTCCAAAGCCGTCGGGTTGGACGAAATCATAATCGGCAGGATGTTGGCAGGGAAATACAGGATAAACGCCGCCACTAAAAACGCCAGCGAAATGCTCAGGCTTTTCGGGCGGCGGCGGTATAAGTCCGCACCGCATACGCCGCAAGGCTGCTCGTCTTTATTGCGGAAATACAGGCAACGGCTGCAACAGATTTTGTCCTCAGAGGCCGTCTGAACCGCATGGCCGCCGGTTAAGCGGTGAATCTTATAATAAACCCAATGCTGCGGAATCGATACCGAAGTCCGAATCAGCATGACCGACAGCGGAAACATCAGATAAAACGCCGAGCCGAACTCTACCGTAGCAACGGACGAGAGCTTGATATACGCCACCAAAGTGGAAATGAAAAACACATCCACCATAATCCAATGACGCAGCCGCACCAATACACGCGTCGCAAAGCGCAGCGCAGGGTAGGCCTTTTCGCGTATCAAAGCCGTATAAACATACAGGCAGAGCAGTAAAAACAGTAAAGGTGCTCCGAAGGTAAGGATAAACATCACTTCTGCCAGAAAACCGTAATCCAGCGAAATCAAAAGCTGCATCATTTGCGGCAACGACAAAATCGATGTTACGCCGAACAAATCGACGCGGATATACACCATATTGTACGCGAACGCCATCAGAATCAAGGTTGTCAGCGCATAGGCAATCGGCGCGATATACGGATTGTTTTCCACCTCCACGATTTCATGGTTGCATACCGGACAATGCGCTTCCTGCCCCTGACGCAGGCGCGGAATATCCATACGGCAGCCGCAATCCGGGCATTCCACCGTATGTGCAGGCAGCGTCGCATCAGGAAGATAAGACTTGTAGCGCCACCAGCGATGGTAGGCAGGAATCCGTTTCATGGTTCGGCAGGGGGTAAAGAAGGTGCAAAGAGTGTCGCATTATAAAGGAAAACAGCAGGATAGCCCAAATTTAGCAGATATTTAGTTGAATGGCGGCTGCTTCATAAGAAGGCCGTCTGAAAAGGCAGCAAAGGTTTTAGAAGATGCTGGCTATGGGCCGTTAGATTTTATTAATAAGACCCAATTGAGTTTATTGCCATTGAAATAAAAATGATATATATTCTAATTATAAAAAAGATGAGACTTATTGAATTGCAAAAGGCACGCCAACACTGAGCCGGAAGCATTTAAAAAGTTACATTCTTTATTTTTAAAACGATTTTTTCAAAGAAGACGGCATTTCAACACAATAGAGGCCGTCTGAAGCCGTTTGTCCCCTATTCAAAGGAAACATCATGAGTGAAACACAAGAGCTGACTTTCGCCAAACGCTTGAAAGAGCAAACCACAGTTACGCACGACAGCGTTGATAACTTGGTTATGTTTGTTCAGCCTTTCGTCAGCAAAGAAAACTACATCAAATTTTTGAAACTCCAATCAGTTTTCCACAAAGCTGTCGACCACATCTATAAAGATGCCGAATTAAACAAAGCCATTCCCGAACTTGAATACATGGCGCGTTACGATGCTGTGACTCAAGACTTGAAAGACTTGGGCGAAGAGCCTTACAAATTCGACAAAGAATTGCCGCATGAAACAGGCAATAAAGCCATCGGCTGGCTCTATTGCGCCGAAGGTTCAAATTTGGGTGCCGCTTTCTTGTTCAAACACGCTCAAAAACTCGAATACAACGGCGAACACGGCGCACGCCACCTGGCCCCGCATCCCAACGGCCGCGGCAAACACTGGCGCGCCTTCGTCGAGCACCTGAATGCCCTGAACTTAACTCCGGAAGCAGAAGCAGAAGCCATTCAAGGCGCGCAGGAAGCATTTGCCTTCTATAAAGTGATTCTGCGTGAAACCTTCGGTTTGCCGGAAGGCACAGAAGCCCCCGAGGGCATGATGCCGCACAGACATTAAAAATAATGAAACAAACAAGGTCTCGGCATGGATGTTTGCAGAGACCTTTAATTACACGACACAGATTTATTTGTACGGGTTGCTGTCTTATTAAATATTAATGATTATCAGAAAATTTATTATGCATTAACTGATGGATGAACAATCCATTACACCTTGAGTTGATAATATGAAACCATTACACATGCTTCCTATTGCCGCGCTGGTCGGCAGTATTTTCGGCAATCCAGTTTTGGCAGCGGATGAAGCTGCAACCGAAACCACACCCGTTAAAGCAGAGATAAAAGAAGTCCGCGTTAAAGGTCAACGTAATGCGCCTGCAGCCGTGGAACGTGTCAACCTTGGCCGTATCCAACAAGAAATGGTACGTGACAACAAAGACTTGGTACGTTATTCCACCGACGTTGGCTTGAGCGACAGTGGCCGCCATCAAAAAGGCTTTGCCGTACGCGGCGTGGAAGGCAACCGTGTCGGCGTCAGCATTGACGGCGTAAACCTGCCTGATTCCGAAGAAAACTCGCTGTATGCCCGTTATGGCAACTTCAACAGCTCGCGTCTGTCTATCGACCCCGAACTCGTGCGCAACATCGAAATCGTGAAGGGTGCAGACTCTTTCAATACCGGTAGTGGTGCATTGGGTGGCGGCGTGAATTACCAAACACTGCAAGGTCATGATTTGCTGTTGCCTGAGCGTCAGTTTGGCGTGATGATGAAAAACGGTTACAGCAGCCGCAACCGTGAATGGACAAATACACTCGGTTTCGGCGTGAGCAACGACCGCGTGGATGCCGCTTTGCTGTATTCGCAACGTCGCGGTCATGAGACTGAAAGCGCGGGTGAGCGTGGTTATCCGGTAGAGGGTGCCGGCAGCGGAGCGAATATCCGTGGTTCTGCGCGCGGTATTCCTGATCCGTCCAAACATAAATACCACAGCTTCTTGGGTAAGATTGCTTACCAAATCAACGATAACCACCGTATCGGCGCATCGCTCAACGGTCAGCAGGGCCACAATTACACGACTGAAGAGTCTTACAACCTGATTGCTTCCGCATGGCGTGAAGCTGACGATGTCAACAGACGCCGCAATGCCAACGTCTTCTACGAATGGACACCGGAATCCAACTGGTTGTCTATGGTGAAAGCGGATTTTGATTATCAGAAAACCAAAGTATCTGCGGTCAACTACAAAGGTCTGTACCCAACCAATTATTCTACTTGGACAACCGACTACGATAGAAAAGAGATCGGCGAAATCTATAACCGCAGCATGGATACTACGTTCAAACGCATTACCCTGCGTATGGACAGCCAGCCGTTCCAATTCGGCGGTCAACATCGTTTGTCCCTCAAAACGTTTGCCAGCCAACGTGATTTTGAAAACTTAAACCGCGACGATTACTACTTCAGTGGTCAGATATCCCGTACCACCAGCTCGATTCAACACCCTGTGAAAACCACCAACTATGGTTTCTCGCTGTCTGACCAAATCCAATGGAACAACGTGTTCAGCAGCCGCGCAGGTATCCGTTACGACTACACCAAAATGACGCCGCAGCAACTGAATGCTGAGTGTCATGCTTGTGACAAAACACCACCTGCAGCCAACACTTATAAAGGCTGGAGCGGTTTTGTCGGCTTGGCTGCACAGCTGAGTCAGACATGGCGTTTGGGTTACGATGTAACTTCCGGTTTCCGCGTGCCGAATGCGTCTGAAGTGTATTTCACTTACAACCACGGCTCAGGTACCTGGTTGCCTAATCCGAACCTGAAAGCCGAGCGCAGCACCACCCATACCCTTTCTCTGCAAGGCCGCAGCGAAAAAGGTACTTTGGATGCCAACCTGTATCAAAGCAATTACCGCAACTTCTTGTCTGAAGAGCAGAAGCTGACCACCAGTGGCGATGTCGGCTGTACTCAGATGAATTACTACTATGGTATTTGTAGCAATCCTTATTCCGAAAAACTGGAATGGCAGATGCAAAACATCGACAAGGCTCGAATCCGTGGTCTTGAGCTGACAGGCCGTCTGAATTTAGGTCAAGTGGTTTCTTTTGTACCTGAAGGCTGGAAATTGTTTGGTTCTGTCGGTTACGCGAAGAGCAAACTGTCAGGCAACAACAGCCTGCTGTCCACTCAGCCTCTGAAAGTGATTGCCGGTGTCGATTACGAAAGCCCGAGCGAAAAATGGGGTGTGTTCTCCCGCCTGACTTATTTGGGTGCGAAAAAAGCTAAAGACGCTCAATATACCGTGTTTGAAAACACTGGTTGGGGTACGCCTTTGCAAGAAAAAGTAGTAGATTACCCATGGCTGAACAAATCGGCTTATGTGTTTGATATGTACGGCTTCTACAAACCGGCTAAAAACCTGACTTTGCGTGCCGGCGTGTACAATGTGTTCAACCGCAAATACACCACTTGGGATTCTCTGCGCGGTCTGTACAGCTACAGCACCACCAACGGCGTTGACCGCGATGGCAAAGGCTTAGACCGCTACCGCGCACCCGGCCGCAACTACGCCGTATCGCTGGAATGGAAATTCTAAGCAGTTAACAGATGGCTAAAGGCCGTCTGAAAGTTTTGATGACTTTCAGACGGCCTTTTTATTTACAGCGAAATCCTTAATCGGATAACAACGGCTGCTGCCGAACAATCGCGCGGATGATGGCGCGGTTGGGGTGTAGCGCGGTTCTCAGCCTTTGTGATAGCGGATGCGGCAAACCGAGTATTTCGGCTGCAATGGCGGCGGCGCAGATAGGGGCTGTCGCCAGGCCGCGTGTGCCGTGTGCCGTATTGATGTAGGCATGGGGCAGGTAAGGGCAGGGAATATTGTCGAGGCGGTAGTTTTTGTCCAATGCCAGTTTGGCGTAGGCGGACTGCATGGCGGCGATGTCGCCGAGTGCGCCGACAACGGGCAAGTGGTCGAGGCTGTCGCAACGCAGGGCGGCATGGCCTTGTGTGGATTGGAGCGGGGGAGTTTGCAGGCCGTCTGAAAACAGGGATTGTGCCAATGGCGGATTAAGCTGGTGCAAGGCGGCGCGGTTGTCGGCTTCTTCGTACGGATACCAAGTTTCATCGTTGCTGTTGAGGACAAATGTCGCGCCGTAGCAGTGGCTGCCTTGCCAGCTTGGGCTGATGTAGCTTTCTCCGGAAATGGCGCAACGCAGCTTTTGTGAAAACGGGCTGGCGGACACAACGCCGGTTTGGCCGCGGATTTGGCGGAAAGGCAGAGCGGAGACGTTGGTGTCGGCAGCATTCGGGCTGTGTGCGCCCATACAATAAACGATATGGCTGGCATTGAAATGTGCGTTTGGCGTGTGTGCCGTCCATTGTGCGCCGTCATGCGATACTGCGGTCAGCGGCGAGTGTTCGTGCAACTCAATCAGCGGATGGTTCAATAAGGCATGCACGACGGCGGGCGGATTCAGCCATACGCCTTGCGGCCAGTAAAGGCCGTCTGAAAATACGTCTATGCCTGCGATAGATGCAGCCTCTCCGACAGATACGCTGCGGTAAAGGTGTTTATGCTGGTGTTGCAAACCCAAGGCCTGATTGCGTTTGCGTTCGCTGTCGTCAAAGTTTAAATGTAATACGCCGTCGCCGCCCCATACGTCGGAGTCGGGCAGCAAGTCTTCCAGCAATCGGCGCGTGTAGCCGTAGCCAGTCAGCAGCAGCTCGGTTTGTTCGGTATCGTGTGGCGAGATTTTGGCGTAGAGCAAGCCTTGGCGGTTGCCGCTGCCTGCCTGCGCTGCTTTTCCGGCCTCTAAAACGGTAACGCGTACGCCGTGTTCCGCCAGTTTGCGTGCGGTCGCTGCGCCGGCAATGCCTGCGCCGATAATCAGGACGTGTTCGGGCGCGGCTTGATGTTCAGGCCGTCTGAACCAAGGTTTTAGAGGAATGGGGGCGGATTGGGGTATGGCTTCGGTTTGCCATTCGATATGAGGGAAATGTTCGTGTAAGCGGTCGGCGCGGTGTGGCGGAACCAGCCAAAGATGCACGTCAGGCAATAGGTTTTCCAAAACATTGACGCTGTTGAACTGAAGGCATTTCATGGCTTGAACGAGGCGGTTGTTCAGACGGCCTTCAAGCTCGGAGGGATGATTCGATAATGGAAAATCGGGAATATGGTTTTCAGGCAGGCAGACAATCAAATAAAGCGGCGCGGTATGTTGTTCGATGGCGCGGCAAAGGGTAGCAAGGGAAGGCGTGGTGTTCCAAGCAAGGCAGGTCATGATGAAAGGCCGTCTGAAAAAAGAGGCTTTATTGTAACGCGGTTTGCGCGGATAGAATATCCGGACGGGTTTTGATAAAATCTTTCGATATTTGTTTTCCCATTGATTTTCATACAGGAATTTTATGCGCCGTCTTTTATTGTGCCTTCTCGCTTCCGGCTTGCCCGTTGCCTGTTTATCCGCGCCGCCGGATAACGGCGGCCAAGCCTTTCAGCCCGAACGGTGGGCAACACCCATTAAACACGATGCCAACCTTTATCGCATCGATGACAAGCTTTACCGCAGCGAGCAGCCCGTTGCCGAAGATGGCGAAGCCATCGTCAAGCTGGGCATTCAGAGCGTGATCAACCTGCGCTTTTTCGACCGCAACGATGACGACCATTTGAAGGCGTATGGTTTGACCTTGTTAAACCGTCCGTTGCTGTCATGGAGCATTAAGCCGAAAGAGATTGCGGAAATCCTATACCTGATTGAAAAACAACAGCAAAACGGCGCAGTGCTTATCCATTGTTATCACGGCGCGGACCGTACCGGTTTGATTGCCGGAATGTACCGCATCATTTATCAAGGCTGGCCGGTGGAAGAGGCAAAAGCCGAAATGCAACATGGACCTTATGGTTATCACAGCATTTGGAAAAACATTGCCAAGCTGTTTACCGAAGAGAAAGTCAAGCAGGTTAAAATGCACTTGGAAGCCTTGCGCAAACGCGGTTGACGCCAAGATTCAAAACATAAAAAGGCCGTCTGAAAGATTTGTTTTTTCAGACGGCCTTATATATTACGCCCCGTGAAAGGGGCAATTAACCAAACTTAACAACCCCCTTTCATTAGCCAAGTGAAAGGGGCTTTTTTATGTCAGCAAACATTATTTTCAGTTCGTCTTACTGGCGAATATTCAAATCAAAAAATTCATGTGTTTTGTGCTTTTACCGATTCCAAGTAGGAAAAGCCCATGAACTGGAAACGAAAGAAACGTTTCCAGATTTGTTGGAAACACTGAAACAAATAGATTCGGCAGGCTCTTACTATCCTGTCATTTTAACTTCGGACGGTTCGCCGTTTATTGTTCTTTAATAGTTTGTCGGAATGAAGGGCTTTCGGTCGCAGACCGTCGGGCGCGCGCCAGCGCGGCAGACGGTCTGCGACCGAAAGCCCCCCCCTTGACTAACAGGGGGGGAGCAAAAATCAAAGCCCCGAAATTCCAAAAGAGGGGAGCAGATGAGCCAAATAGAATATTTCTCACATTTCATCACGGATGAGCGGGGGAAACTGATTGAAGTTCCGCAAAGGCGGGGCATACAGGACGGCGTTTTCATAGACTGGCTTTCTATAACATTCCATGAAGACACATTGGTAAAAATCGCCGGATGTCCGTTGGTATCAGATACTGAATACATGTACGTCTTGAGCAGGAAGTTGGAAGAAATTTTAGGTTTCGGCATTACCCGAAAATGCAAGTCCAAAGGTAACAAATTTTACGAATCCATGTACCGGCTCGGATCGGACGATGTGGATTACGGAGAAGTCCATTATGGCGGCCAGCGGGATACCGTTTTGATTGAGCTGAAAGGCGTCGGGTGCAATCTCGCGCAAGCGGGTTGGGAAGCACGAATGAAGCAGTTTTTAGACGAAGCCGTCCGACCTAGAATAACCCGTGTAGATTTGGCATTGGATTTTTTTGATGGAAGCTACACACCTGATCAGGCAATGTTAGATCACGATAACGGCTTTTTCGACAATCATAATATGCGCCCAAAGTCTGAAACAGTCGGGTCGGCATGGCGTAAGGAAGACGGCACAGGTAAGACGTTCTATGTCGGTAGGAAGAAAAATTCCCGGTTTGTCCGCGTATACGAAAAAGGACGTCAGTTGGGTGATAAGGACAGTACATGGGTCAGGTTTGAAATACAGTTTAACCACGGAGATATAGAAATACCGTTTGAGATTCTGACAGACGAAGGCGGTTACTTTTGCGGCGCATTTCCCATATGCAGCAATTTCAAAAATATGCCGCAGGAAAAACGGTTTGAGCCGAGAAGTAAAGCCCTGAATTTGACGTTCGGCCACAAACTGAAAAATGCTAAGAACGCTGTCGGCAAGCTCGTCAATTTCATGTCTGATTTAGGTTTCACGGCTGAAGAAATTGTAAGGCATCTAAAAGCAGAACAAGGTTATCCCAAAGGTCTGGAGCCTGAAAAATACGATTTGAACGAATTGAGGCAGGCAGAAAGAAGTGGGTTTATACACGAATCGGCGGAGGCGGCACTTGATTTTGAAGTCATGGCTTTAGATTTAGATTCGGTCTGTTTCAAACTGTCTGACGGCTACGACCCTCATAAACGTCTTTTTGACGTCCAGTATGAAGCAGACAGAAAACGCAAAGAAGACGAAGCGTATGAACAATTTTTGCAGCGCAAATATGAAGAAGGTTTACCGCTCGCCGAGCAGATGAAGCGAAGGACGGCGCGATGGCATGAAGAAACAGCGCGAAACCGTATTAAAAATGCTAAGTATCGGCTGTATCGTGGTGAATATAGGGCTTATACCAAAAAGCCCGTCAAATTTGATTGGTATGATTTTTAAGAAAGGAAATATCCATGTTTAACCAAACCCAGATAATCACTTATCCAGCAACATTTTTAGGTGCCAAAAAATTCAAAGGCGAAATTGACGGCTCGCAGATTGACAGTTGTTCCGTCTTGGTAGCTACACCGCTCCCGTCTCAATCGGGTAACGCCGTCGGATTCACCGCAGCTCAGATGAAGTTCGGTTCAAGCGATAACTTTGCAAAGCTGGCAAACCTCAGTTTCCCTTGCGAAGTCATGATTACCGTAGAGATGACCTCGACAGGCAAAGGCATGGTTCCCTCCCTGAAAGAGTTCCAAGTACAAACAGAGGCAAAGCCGAAAGGCTAAATCATGAAATATAAAGAACGGTTCATAGTTCAGGATTTGGAATCACATGAATTCATCTATCCCGATCCGTTTGGCGATACAGGTTTTACCCAAAATCTAAAATCTGCCGGGCATTTTGAAAGCTATGAAGACGCATTTAATGCCGGAATGGAAGAAATAGGTGGTGGATTCCAAATTTTCGCGTTTTATCTGAAAGAAGAATAAGTTCACAGGCTCGGCGGGCGGTCTGTAAAACCTTTCACAAAGCCCGCATTAAAGGACTTGGAGATGAATCAAAAAATACCTCTTTCTTTTAAATTAAGTTTAGGCGGTCTGATTTTTTTTCTTTTTATTTTATTCGTATCGGTTTATTACCTGTATGGATGAAAGACGTGGGATAGTCTTAAAAAATCCCAATTTATTTTTATTAACCTGAAAGGAAAACGCTATGAAACTCGTTAACGTAGCAAAAAAATATGGCAATAAAATCTTTGCCGCAACAGCCCTGACAACCGCTTCTGCTTTGGCCGCTGCCGATGGCGTCGATTTGTCCGGTATTGGTACTACTGCTGCCGCAGAAATTGCAAAATTTGCCGTAATGGTGTCTGCAATTGGTGCTGCTGTTTTGTCAGTTATTGTGTTGATGCAAGGCTTCCGCATGGCCTTCAGCATGGTTAAAACGGCTAAATAACTGAAAGGGTAGGACATGGGGTATCGCGTCGGATTGCAATGCTTTTCTACGATGGAAGAAGCGCATGATTATGTATTGTCTCAAGTCCTACCCACCATAACGGCGGATGGCAGATTTGTACGTCCTTACAAAAATGGTAAAGACTGGTATTTGAGCGAGCAGAAAATCAATTTGAGTTTTCCGCAATGCGACATAGCCGAACAAATACAATTCGGCGTATTGGTAGGCGCGCCGTTCATAGTCTTATTAGTGCTTGTATTCGGTATCAGAATGATAAAACGGTTGATTGAATCAGTTACGGAGCATCAAGGGGGTGGAGATGATTGACTTTTGGTTTTTATACGGATTCGGTGCGGTCTGTTTGGCATCGCTGATATTTTTTTGATATTCAAAAAGGGTATAATCCCGACTTTCTGAAACCGTTAAGAAAGTTAGGATTATGTTAGAGAAGAATGAAAAGGATTTTTTCTATATAACTGAATTTGAATTAGATGAATTATCTAAATTCTATTTAGAAAAACCTTTATCTTTTGTATTTTATTCATATTTAGAAGAAACTGGATATTTGAAAAAATTCTCTTTAGATAAATGTCAGAATTTTTTTAATAGAATAAATTTCAATAAGGCATGTTTTGAAGTTTTATTTAAAGATAATTCAGTTTTCACTATTGGAAATGGTGAAATAAATGTTACGGGTTTTGACAATAATTTTTCTATTAGGTTTGAGCTTTGAATCTTTTGCTGGTGATTTGCAAGTTAGAAACGGTAAATTAGCCTATCCTTTGACTGAAAAATTTAATGAAAATGGTTTCAGACCTTGGAAAATTATTGGTGGTGGAATTGATCAAGAGTATCAGTCTAGATTCGACAAATCACTTCATGTTCGCGAAGCATCTACCGGACTACGCTCCGCCTCAACTGTTCCCGTAACGATAGAAGCCCAAGTATCCCGAAAAGCCGTCCTATCAGGCGCATTTGGCCTGGTAAAAGCAGGCGCAAAACTTGGTCTAAAAGCTGTTCCTTATGTTGGTGCTGCTGCATATGCTTATGATGCCTATCAAGTTGTTAAATATGATCTTGAATTTGAAGGCTACAAATGGAATGAAGCTAGCGAAGAATTCCTAAAAGAATGGCCTGCGAGAAATTGTATTTGGGTTAGAGATGAAAGCGACAGAGTGCAAGATGTTGCATGTTATGGCGTTGATAGTTCGGTTTTAAATGCTTACAGAAAAGGCGGTAAAAGCCAACGCGAAGCAGAAGAACTTATGAAAGGCCAAATGGAAAAACTGGCTGGCCCTTTTTGGGAAAAACGTAAAAAGGAACTTGATAAAGATTTAGGTTCTAAATTTTGGGAATATTACCATTTAGATAAATGCCTATTCGATTTAAATGGAGGTGGTTGTTCAGTTAAAAGAGGTAGTGACGTCAGAAGTTCAGTTTCTTTTCGTTTAAAAATGCGAGATACACAAGTCCTTGATCAAGAAACATTTCTAAAAATATCAACCAATTCAATAGATAGCAACCCTACCCCCTTCGTCGAAGGCACAGGCAAACCAGAATATAACGAAAAAGTGTCAGTCCCTGCCGGTACTGTTGTAACCATTGGCCCTGTCACTCCAGAAAACGGCAAGCCGGTGCAAATTACCATAACTTTCGGCCAAGATTCAAACGGCAATACGACGGCTGAAGTTGCAACTACTCAACGTCCTGATCTTGATCCCGGTAGCCCAGAAGCACCCAATAAGAAGCCTGACGGTAATCCTGACAGTAATCCCGATGGAAAGCCCGATAAAAAACCTGATGGTAATCCTGATGGAAAGCCCGATAAAAAACCTGATGATAAACCCGACCCTGACGGCAAAGACGATCCAAAAAAGGACGAAAGGCCTAAAGAGGATGACAAGCCAAAGGAAGACGGAGGTTTGCTCTGTAAAGTTTTCCCGAACATTTTGGCATGCGACGAATTGCCCGAAAAAGAAGAACCAAATTTAGAGATTCCTCAAGAAACTATCGATTTGAACTTCACACCTGACAATACCTTTAAAGAGTATGGCGAATGCCCTGCTCCGGTAACGTTTCAGGCGTTGGGCGCGGAATACAAAATTAGTCTCGAACCGGCGTGTAATTTAGCTGCCATGATGCGCCCTTTTATTATCGCCATGGCTTGGTTGGTAGCTTCGTTTTTCGTGGCTAGAGTTGTCAGAAATAACGCATAGGGGGATTTATGAAATTTTTAGCAGCTCTTGCTCCATATTTGATAAACCATGTTATCAAATACATTCTGACTGCCTTAGGGGTGTCTATTATTACTTATGTTGGTTTTGACGCCCTTATGAGTAATCTTAAAAATCAGTTTATAAGTAGCATGGGGGCGGTTCCCGCCGGTGCGATCCAAATATTTTATATCGCAGGCGGTGGCGTTGTTTTGAACATCATGTTTGGCATGCTCGCCTTTGTCGTTACTTTTAAAACCCTGTCTAAATTAAGCTTCGGCAAGAAAGGTTAAAAATGGCCGCAATTACTCTGATTACAGGTAAACCAAGAATCGGCAAAACCGCCTTTGCTGTAGAACTGCTTATGTTTGATGATTTCTATAAAGGCAGAAAAATCTTCTCTAATATCAACGGCCTTTTGATAGACCATCATAAACCGCCGGAAGGGCATAGCTGGGAAGACATGCATGAATGGTTGAAATGGAAAGAGAATATCGGCTCTGTCGTCATCTATGACGAAGTGCAATATCTGTTTCCGACACGTTCAAGTGGCTCGAAAATGCCTGAAAACGTCGCCTTTCTAAACATTCACGGCCATTACGGTATCGACATGATACTAATCACACAATCGGCCAAGTTGCTTGACGTGAATTTGCGCGAAGTAGTTAACAAGCATATTCATATAGCTGCGAACAAAATGGGCGGTTTGACTAGGCTGGAATGGAATGAAGTAGTTTTAAATCCGACCCAACAGGCAAGAAACGCCTTGTCCAGTTCGCATAAAATTAGACAAGAGGTTTTCGAATACTACAAATCTGCCGAAGTGCATACTGCGCATTCGCACGTCAAATCTAGATGGTACTATGTCATTATCGCAATGTTGTTTATCCTGCCGTGTATCTTAGGTTTGGTCGGATTTATGGGCTATAAGATGTATCAGGGTTATAAAGATAAAGCAGGAATGACAACACAGGTTGAAGATCCAAAGGAAGCTACAGGTTTTAAAAATCCGCTTGATCCTGAAAACCAAAAGGAAATGATGCCGCAAAGTGGAATTCAGGGGCAAAACCTCAAACCTGAAGATTTTGTCCCTGTTCTTGCCGAAAAGCCCGAAAGTAAACCCATCTATAACGGCGTCCGTCAAGTCAAAACATTTGAGTACCCTGTCGGCTGTGTCGATGGCGGCAAAAGCGGATGTACCTGTTATTCATCTCAAGGTACACCGCTTAAAGAGATCACAAAAGCAATGTGCAAAGACTATGCAAGAAATGGATTGCCGTTCAACCCATACAAGGACGAACAACAGGCAGCACAACAGCAACAGACCGCACCGCAGACAGCCTATGAGCCTGAAAAAGGGCAAGTCCTTACGATGGGTGGGCAAAGTCCCCAAAATCTCATGTATGACGGTTATACAGAAGCGGGACAGCAGTTTGCACAACGTGGCGGGGTAGTTGGGTCACAATAAAAGATGCTTATTTATCTGTTAATGAAGCCAAAGGCGGAATTAATAGGTAAATAAGCATCCACGGGGTGTGGGAACTCCCACTTCTATGAGTTTCAGCAATTTTATGTCTTCCGGCGACACCTAAAAATTCAAAAACAGCCAAAAATCAGCTCAACCGGAAGCAATAAAATGCTAAAGCCAAAACCCGCAAACCGTTTTAAAAAAGACGGTTTGCGGGTTTTTGTTTAAGCGCAAAGCAAAGACCGGGGCGGTTAGGCAGATGAACGACCTAGGCAGAAAAAGCCGATAAAAAGAAATGCTGACCGTCTTCTACCATCCTTGAAATTGAATATCATCATAGCCGCGACAGGCTGAATAAATAAGGAAAATCTTATCATGAATACAATCGGATTGGACATATCGCAAAAAACGATAGACGCAACACTGCATAAGACCGACGGAAGCACATATTACACAAAGGTCGGAAACAATCGCGAAGGCTTCCAAAGCCTAAAAGACTGGATAAAGGCAAACAAGGTCAGGAAATGCGTCATCGGAATGGAAGCAACGGGCATATACTACGAAGCCGCTGCCGAAAATCTGTCCGAAACCCACACCGTTTACGTCATTAATCCCCTGAAAATCAAAGACTATGGAAAAAGCCAGTTTAATCGCACGAAGACTGACAAAGCCGATTCAAACTTGATTGCTGAATACACCAAACGGCATGCGGACAAAATCATACCGTACAGTAAACCCAAAAACCGCTACCTGCAAAAACTCATCAACCTGAAACAGCAACTTAAAGACCATCAGAAACAAATCAAAAACCGCCTGCACAGTTCAGATGACGAAATGATACAGGCGATTCATCAAGACCTTATCCAAGCCTATCAGGATAAAATCGACCAAACCCAAACCGCCATAGACGCACAAATCGGACAAGCAGAAACTGACGGCCACTATCGAAACCTGCAAACCATAGCAGGTATAGGCAAAGACACCGCCGCCATATTGTATGCCCAACTGACAGACAAAACCTTCCAAACCGCAAACCAATTCGTATCATACGCAGGACTAAGTCCTCAGACCGAACAGTCTGGGACGAGCGTCCATAAGAAAGGCAGATTGAGCCGCTACGGACATCGCCGGGTTAAACGCTCCCTGTATATGCCCGCACTGGTTGCCTATCGGACGGGTGCATTCCCTCAGCTCGTTCTCAACATGACGAATGCAGGCAAGCCCAAAATGGTCATCATCGTCGCCATCATGCGCAAACTGGCGAAGTTGGCCTATTACATTGTCAAAACGGGCAAGCCATATGACAGCACGCGACACAAAGCGGCGCAGGCGTAAACTGTAAAAACAAACTAAACAAAAAGAAAACGGTTACAGGAAATGTAACCGTGTATTGTCATACCGTCAAAAAACGTAAAACAAAATAATCATATAAAATATAAAGTTACAAATATATTCCATTTAACTTGTTGACGGGCAACATATCATCTTTTTAATGGAAGACGGTTTAAATCACAAAATCCGTAGATGATAATTGAATGCTTTGATCCATATCGGCAGAAGGGGTTTTGGAAGAGCGGCCGACCGGTTTGGCCGGTACGCCGACGACGGTAATCGAAGACGGTACGTCGGCAACCACCACGCTGCCTGCGCCAATTTTGGCATTTTTGCCGATGCGGATGTTGCCCAATATCGAAGCGTTCGCACCAATCATCACGCCATCGCCGATTTTCGGGTGGCGGTCGCCGCTTTCTTTGCCCGAGCCGCCCAGTGTTACGCCGTGGAGGATGGAAATATTGTTGCCCAAGACGGCGGTTTCACCGGCCACAAAACCGGTGGCATGGTCGAGCATCAAACCGTGACCGAAACGGGCGGCAGGGTGAATGTCAACACCGAAGACTTCCGACATGCGGTTTTGCAGGAAATACGCCAGCGTTTTGCGGCCGTTTTGATAAAGCCAGTGATTGATGCGGTGCGCCTGTACGGCGTGGAAACCTTTGAAATACAACAGCGGCAGCGAATATTCATCACAAGCCGGGTCGCGCTCGTAAATAGCTTTCAAGTCAGCCTCAACACATTTGCTGATGCGGGTGTCCGCACTTAAAGCCTGCTGATAAATTTCAAACAGCGCGCGCACGTCCATAATCGGACTGCCGAGCTTGCTGGAAAGATGGTAGGCCAATACCGAATCGAGAGACTGGTGGCGCAATACGGTTTGATGCAGGAAGCTCGCCAGCATCGGCTCGGCCGCGGCGGCGGCTTCGGTTTCTTCGCGGATGGTGTGCCACAGATTAAAATCAGTTGAATTCAAATGGTCTTTTTTCATGTTTGAGGCCGTCTGAAGAATACAATCAGATGGTTATCTTACCGTTTTCCAACGTATTTTAACAAGGCATTTGATAATCGGCATTCAAATGCTTGAAGTTTTTTCAGACGGCCTTATATATGAAACATCGAATATCAACACGCTAAAAGGATGTCAGAAATGACGGAGCATAACGAACAACATCAACACGAAGCAGAAGAAGCGGCAGCCGTAGAAACTGCCGAAACCGTTGAAACCGAACAAGCAGAACCGACTTACGAAGAACTTCAGGCGCGTGTCGCCGAGTTGGAAGGCCAGCTCAAAGACAGCGAATTGCGCGGTCTGGCAAACGAGCAAAACCTGCGCCGCCGCCATCAGCAGGAAATCGCCGACACCCATAAATTCGCCGGACAAAAATTTGCAGCAGAAATGCTGCCGGTTAAAGATTATCTCGAAATGGCGCTGCTGGACCAAAGCGGCAATTTCGATGCGCTGAAAATGGGCGTGCAAATGACTTTGAACGAGCTGCAAAAAGCATTTGATGCCACACATATTAAAGAAATCAACCCGCAGCCGGGCGACAAACTCGATCCGCACCAACATCAAGCCATGCAGGCAGTCGTCAGCGAGCAAGAGCCGAATACCATCGTCAGCGTGATGAAAAAAGGTTATACATTGGCCGACCGCGTGCTGCGTCCTGCAATGGTTGTTGTGGCGAAAAAAGAAGATTGAAGGCATCGCTTGATAAAGTTTATCAAGCATAAAATTTTCAGACGGCCTTATCCGGTTTCAAAACCCGATGTTCCGCTATTGGAAAATCATTCCGATAAACCGGAATCGGAAAATGAAAACCGGGCCGTCTGAAAAAAGAATAAACGGCTTGTGGATAAATAAATCAAGCACTTGAATTTAATCTTAAAAAAAATTCAAAATAGGCCTTGAAAAAAAATGAAGCAACCTTATTTACAAGCCATCGGAACGAAATGTTCCACAGGATTATTAATTAAGAAAAGTTTATTTAGGAGCAACATAATATGGCAAAAGTAATCGGTATTGACTTAGGTACAACCAACTCTTGTTTGGCCATTTCTGAAAACGGTCAAACTAAAGTAATCGAAAACGCAGAAGGCGCACGCACCACTCCTTCCGTTATCGCTTATTTGGACGGCGGCGAAATTCTCGTCGGCGCGCCAGCAAAACGCCAAGCGGTAACCAACGCTAAAAACACTATTTACGCGGCCAAACGTTTGATCGGCCACAAATTTGAAGACAAAGAAGTACAACGCGACATCGAGTCCATGCCTTTTGAAATCATCAAAGCCAACAACGGCGACGCATGGGTGAAAGCACAAGGCAAAGAGCTGTCTCCTCCTCAAATTTCCGCAGAAGTTTTGCGTAAAATGAAAGAAGCGGCCGAAGCTTACTTGGGCGAAAAAGTAACCGAAGCCGTGATTACCGTTCCTGCCTACTTCAACGACAGCCAACGTCAAGCGACTAAAGACGCAGGACGTATCGCGGGTTTGGAAGTAAAACGCATCATCAACGAACCGACCGCGGCCGCTTTGGCATTCGGTATGGACAAAGGCGACAGCAAAGACCGTAAAATCGCCGTGTATGACTTGGGTGGCGGTACTTTCGATATTTCCATCATCGAAATCGCCAACATCGACGGCGACAAACAATTCGAAGTATTGGCAACCAACGGCGACACCTTCTTGGGCGGTGAAGACTTCGACCAACGCTTGATCGACTACATCATTGACGAGTTCAAAAAAGAACAAGGCATTGATTTGAAACAAGACGTCATGGCTCTGCAACGCCTGAAAGAAGCTGCCGAGAAAGCCAAAATCGAATTGTCCAGCGGTCAGCAAACCGAAATCAACCTGCCGTACATTACTATGGACGCAACCGGTCCGAAACACTTGGCTATGAAAATTACCCGTGCCAAATTCGAAAGCCTGGTTGAAGATTTGATCCAACGTTCTATCGAGCCTTGCAAAATCGCATTGAAAGATGCCGGCTTGAGCACCAGCGACATCGACAACGTAATTTTGGTCGGCGGTCAAAGCCGTATGCCGAAAGTACAAGAAGCCGTTCGAGACTTCTTCGGCAAAGAGCCTCGTAAAGACGTGAACCCTGACGAAGCCGTTGCCGTAGGCGCAGCGATTCAAGGCGAAGTATTGAGCGGCGGCCGCAGCGACGTATTGCTGCTGGACGTAACCCCTCTGTCCTTGGGTATCGAAACCATGGGCGGCGTGATGACCAAGCTGATTCAAAAGAACACTACTATTCCGACTAAAGCGTCTCAAGTGTTCTCTACTGCCGAAGACAACCAAAGCGCTGTAACTATCCATGTGTTGCAAGGCGAACGCGAACGCGCTTCTGCCAACAAGTCTTTGGGTCAGTTCAACTTGACCGACATTGCACCTGCACCACGCGGTATGCCTCAAATCGAAGTAACCTTCGACATTGACGCCAACGGTATCCTGCACGTTTCTGCCAAAGACAAAGGCACCGGCAAAGCTGCCAACATCACCATCCAAGGTTCTTCCGGTTTGAGCGAAGAAGAAATCGAACGCATGGTGAAAGATGCCGAAGCCAACGCTGAAGAAGATAAAAAACTGACTGAATTGGTCGCTTCACGCAACCAAGCCGAAGCCCTGATTCACTCCGTGAAAAAATCTTTGGCCGACTACGGCGACAAACTCGACGCTGCTGAGAAAGAAAAAATCGAAGCTGCGTTGAAAGAAGCTGAAGAAGCCGTTAAAGGCGACGATAAAGCCGCTATCGATGCTAAAGCCGAAGCTTTGGGTACAGCCAGCCAAAAACTGGGCGAAATGGTTTACGCTCAAGCGCAAGCCGAAGCACAAGCAGGCGAGGGAGCACAAGCCGAGTCTTCTGCTAAGAAAGACGACGACGTTGTAGATGCCGACTTTGAAGAAGTAAAAGACGACAAAAAATAATTGATGCCGTCTGAAAAAAGCGCGAATCGAAAGGTTCGCGCTTTTTGTCGTTTGGGGAATGTGTAAAGACACTTTGTCAAAATTGGCAGTAAACTTTCAAAACCTTGCTACATCATCGCGTTGCCATACTTCTATTGCTGAATTTTGAACAGATTTCGCCGAATGCTGACAGCAGCTGACAGTCAAAGCCATTAATATTTGTCCATCGCTTGAGTGCGAATAAGTGCTTATTTTTACCTCAAATCAACCTCTTGAAAGAAGATAAATATGAAAAAACTGATTCAAATGACCTCTTTGATGGTTGCCGCTGCCGGTTTGGTCTTGGCACCAGTCGCTTCTGCGCATGGCAAGCACGACATGCATCCGAAACAAGAGCGTATGCACGAAAAAGCCAAACCGCACAAAATGAAAAAACCTGCACCTAAAGCCAAACACCACGCACCGAAGCCCAAACATCATCAAGAGCATCGCCACGAACCTCATTAAGATGAATCCTCAACAATAAATAAGGCCGTCTGAAACCCAAACATCAGGTTTCAGACGGCCTTCGGTTTATCTGTCAAATAACGCTTTGCCGTTTTTCTTGTGCCAAACGGGTCGGCTCCAGCCAGGCAATGTTTCTTTCTGCCAGCGCATCGCGCCAATAATCCAGTTTGGTATCCAAATCTTCAGAGAAACTGTCTTGATTCAAAAGTTGAATGATAACGCCGCCATCCGTGGCTTCGGCCAAGCGGCTGATTTGACGCAAAATGCCGCGATCGGGAACCGTTTGCGTGCGTACGCCGATGAGAAGTTGCGCCGGAGTTTGTTTCAATTCAGCTTCCAATTGTTCTAAATCTTTTCTGCCGGCGACTACGCCTTTGTCTATCCATTCTTGCGCCAAAACGCCGGAAAACCAAAGCAGATCAGGCCATTCCGTTTCGAGTGTAACTGCCCATTTGGGCGCATTATTCAGCGTAACTTTAGATGAAACGGGAACGATGTTTTCCTGAAAATCATCGGCATCGACAATTTTTGTTTGCCATGTACGGAGAATGTTTTGATAGTAGGGCTGATTCAAATTCAAACGTTCGCGCAGAGTTTTTAAAGTAATCTTGCAAGCCAGCCAAGCAATCAAGCGCGGCAGAATGCCATAGCAGACAATGCTGCCGATGAGTAAACCCGCCCAAGCGCGTGCATCTTCGATATGATTGTTCAGACGGCCTGCAATCACAGCCTGACTGTCAGGAACAGGAAAGCCCAAACGTTCCGGCAGCCATGACAAAGCCTCAACCGTTTTCACCAATGCCGTATTGCTTAACAGCGTACTTTCCCAGTTGAACGTATATTGACGTACCAAAAGCAGCAGCAAAACAGAAACCAACATCCCCGACAGCGTACAAAGCCACAGACTGTGTGAGGTTGCGCCAATCAGCCAACGCGTTTGCGGTTTGCGCCATTCGTCCATATAAAGCCGCAAAATAGCCTGATTGACCGGGTCTTTACCTCGGAACCAAGTTGCCGGACTGCTGATAAAGTGCACATTTTTCAAACGCAGGAATAAAGTCGCCAGCCACACCAGCAGCATGACCGTATTCATGCCTAGAATCCCGGCCAATACCAGAAAAAAGTTCAGCCCCTGATTGTCCATCAAAAGATAAGTGCTGGAAAAACCGACCGTAAACAACAACGTCGCCGCAACAATCCAAAGCCAAAACGAGCCTGTCTCCACCTGTTGCAACACATATTTCAAATGCTTGTCGCGGTCAATAATTTGAGCGCGGCGTATCAGTTTTTCCTCATTGCCGCCGTCAATATGTCGCAACGCTTCCGTCGCCTGCACAGGATCTCCCGGAAAAATATAGGCACGTTCTTCAAGGATACGGACCAATTCGACAAGTTTTTGCGATGGATTCAACATAAATGATAGGCCGTCTGAAAGATAAAATGGAAACGTCTGTTATACCCACAAATAAACCCCTTTTTTGCAAAGGTCAAAAAATTAAAAGCAGTTTTGATTTTGGGTATATAGTGGAATAGATGTAAAAAAAGCAGCCCGAAAGCTGCTTATTTTGAGTGTGGTGCGGACGGAGAGACTCGAACTCTCACACCTCGCGGCGCCAGAACCTAAATCTGGTGCGTCTACCAATTTCGCCACGTCCGCACTAATTTGAATCGTGGATTATACACAAGATTAATGGGGGCGCAAAGTCTTGTTTGCTTGAATTTGTCGGTTTATCCCTTATATAATGACTTATTCCGGCCGTCTGAAAGCAGGGTTTGTTTTCAGACGGCCTCAACTTTCCATTTGGTGAGGAAGGGCTGATGCCTGCTTTATTGATTAAAGATTTTTTGCAGACGCAAGGTTTGAAGTTGCCTGCGGATGAGATACATGTTGCTTATTTGACTGCCCAGGCTGTGATTAAAATGGGCAATGCTTCGGTTGAGCGTTCGATTTTGTGGCCGTCTGAAAATGGTTGGCAGTTGGCGGATTATGTCGATGCCGAACATGAATGGTTGCTGAAACAGATTTTTATGGCTTTGGACTCGGTTGCCGAGCGCACCGAGCATTTGAAAAGTGCAGCGGTTTATACTGCGTTTCCGAAAGATGGCGCGTTGTCGCTGGTTCGGCTGAGCAGTTGGGGTGTGCCGTTGGAAAATGTGATTCCAATCGATGAGCCGGCCGGGCAGGCTTTTTTGGCTGTGCGTACGGCGCAAAGCGGCTGGATGAATGTTTGCCAGAATGTGGCGTATTGGCAGGAAATCGGTGAATTATCAGCCGAACGCAATCATCCCGGTTTGAGTCAGATTTCTGTTCCTGTCTGTATGCCCAGCGGTGCAGTTTTAGGCGTGGTACATGCTGAATTTGATGTCAAGGACGGTGCGCCTGACGAAGTGTTGGTGGCCTGGATTGCCCTTGCATTGGCCTTGGCGGAACCTTTGAAAAACCTCTTGGGTGTGGCTGAAAACGAGGAAGCGGAAAATGAGTAACGCGTTAAAGTTTGTCGCGTCATGTCGCTTGCCTACGGAATGGGGTGAATTTACGATGCACGGCTTCGAAGAAGAGGGCGGGCAGGAACATGTCGCGTTGACGATGGGCGATGTTTCAGACGGCTTGCCTGTGTTGTCGCGTATCCATTCCGAGTGCTTAACCGGCGATGCTTTATTTTCGGTGAAATGTGATTGCGGCCCTCAGCTTCAAGCAGCGATGCAGGCTGTTCAGAAAGAAGGGCGCGGTGTTATCGTATATTTGCGCCAAGAAGGCAGAGGCATTGGTTTGATAAACAAAATCCGTGCGTATCGTTTGCAAGACCAAGGCTTGGATACGGTTGAAGCCAATGTTGCACTCGGCCTTCCTGTTGATGCGCGCGACTTTACTTTGGCCAAGCAGATTTATGATTATCTGCATATTCGTGAAGTCAGGTTGCTGACTAATAACCCTGAGAAAATTCAAACGTTGAAAGATTCCGGCATTAATGTGGTTGAACGGATTGCATTACATGTCGGCGAAAATGTGGAAAATGAGCGTTATCTGCATACCAAGGCGGATAAATTGGGGCATTTGATTTTTGATTGATAGATGGGCATAACGGTTATTTTTATTGTTAAATAAAATATTCTATATTCTTTCAATGGGATATGTTTTTATTTAAATAAAAACCTTGCGCATAATCTGATTTTTTGATTTAATGTCGGCTTATCGGGTGATTAGCTCAGTTGGTAGAGCGTCTGCCTTACAAGCAGAATGTCGGCGGTTCGACTCCGTCATCACCCACCAAGTTTCCTTTTCATTGTCTTTGACAGTGGATGCGCGGTGGTAGCTCAGTTGGTTAGAGTACCGGCCTGTCACGCCGGGGGTCGCGGGTTCGAGCCCCGTCCGCCGCGCCATTATTTAAAAAGCACTGATTATATCAGTGCTTTTTGTTTGTCTTATAAAGGCACAATTAAGCTGCGAAAATAGAAACAGGTAAATAACAGCAGTGTATAGAAATTGAAATATTATTAATCTTAATTTTCTTATGTTTTAAAAAAGGCCGTCTGAAACTTTTAACGTTTCAGACGGCCTTTATTCTATTGAAACAATGGATTAAATATCCAATTCTGCCGTATCGCCTTCTTTTTCCATCCATGCGCGGCGGGCGGCGGCTTCGCCTTTGCCCATCAGTTTGACAAAGATGTCGCGTGTTTCGTCATCCGCGCCTTCGGGGATTTGTACCTGCAACAGGCGGCGGGTGTCGGGGTGCATGGTGGTGTCTTTGAGCTGGTCGGGGTTCATCTCGCCCAAACCTTTGAAACGGCTGATGGAATAGGCGGTTTCTTTGACGCCTTCTTTTTGCAGCCGTTCTAAAATACTGTCGAGTTCGTTTTGGTCGAGGGCGTAGAATTTACGGGCGGGTTTGCTTTTGCCTTGTGCGTTGACATCGACGCGGAACAGCGGCGGCTGGGCGACATAGATGTGTCCGTCGGCAATCAGTTTCGGGAAGTGGCGGTAGAACAGGGTCAACAGCAAAACTTGAATATGCGAGCCGTCCACGTCGGCATCGGACAGGATGGCGATTTTGCCGTAACGCAGGCCGCTTAAGTCGGGATTGTCGTTGATGCCGTGCGGATCGACACCGATGGCAACGGAAATATCATGGATTTCGGCGTTACCGAAGAGTTGGTCGGGGTGGACTTCGAAGCTGTTGAGCACCTTACCGCGCAGTGGCAAGATAGCCTGTGTGGCTTTGTCGCGGGCGAGTTTAGCTGAGCCGCCTGCGGAATCGCCTTCGACGAGGAAGAGTTCGTTTTCGCGGATGTCTTCACTTTCGCAGTCGGTCAGTTTGCCGGGCAGGACGGCGACGCCGCTGCCTTTTTTCTTTTCAATCTTTTTAACCGAACGCATCCGCGCTTGTGCCTGACGGATGGCGAGTTCGGCGATTTTTTTGCCGAAGTCTACGTTTTGGTTCAGCCACAATTCCAAAGGGTCGCCCGATACGGCGGCGACGAGTTTCAACGCGTTGCGGTTGGTCAGTTTGTCTTTGGTCTGACCTTGGAATTGCGGGTCAAGGACGCGGGCGGAGAGGACGAAGGCGGTTTTGCCGAACACGTCATCACTTTGTACTTTCACGCCGCGCGGCAAGAGGTTGTGCAGATTGATAAAGTTGTTGACGGCGTTGAACACGGCTTGTTTCAAGCCTGCTTCGTGCGTGCCGCCCAGCGGAGTAGGGATGAGGTTGACGTAGCTTTCGTTGGCGCACGAGCCTTCTTCCAGCCAAGTCAGGGCAAACGCGGCGCCTTCGCCGATGCTGAAATCGCCGTTGTGGCCGTCTGAAATGTAGTTTTCACAGGAGAAGATAGGCACGGCTTCTTGTGCATCGGCAATCAGGTCGGTCAGATAGCTTTTCAGGCCGTCTGGATAGTGCCAAGTTTGGGTGTACGCTTCGTCTTCGCCTTTGACCGGACGGGTCAGGGAAACGCGCACGCCCGGCAGTAATACAGCTTTGGCGCGCAATAAGCGCTCGAGTTCGGGAATGCTGTAATTCGGGCTTTCAAAATATTTGCCGTCCGGCCACACGCGCACTTCGGTGCCGCTGTCTTTGACGGCGCATTTGCCCACTTCAGTCAAGGGCTCGATGACGTCGCCACCGGAAAAGACGATGCGGTGGATTTTGCCTTCGCGTTTGACGGTTACCTCAAGGCGGGTGGAGAGGGCGTTGGTCACGGATACGCCGACGCCGTGCAGACCGCCTGAAAAGGCATACGCGCTGCCGCCGTCTTTTTTGTTGAATTTGCCGCCTGCGTGCAGACGGGTGAACACGAGTTCGACTACGGGTACACCTTCTTCAGGGTGCAGGCCGACGGGAATGCCGCGGCCGTTGTCGCGCACGGAAAGCGAACCGTCTTCATGAATTTGCACGTCAATTTCAGTCGCGAAACCGCCCAACGCCTCATCCGCCGCGTTATCAATCACTTCCTGACAGATATGGGTCGGGCTGTCGGTACGGGTGTACATGCCGGGACGTTCTTTGACCGGCTCCAAGCCTTTGAGGACGGTAATGCTGGATTCGCTGTATTGATTGTTTTTAGCCATAGGAATAATGTAAAGGCCGTCTGAAAGGAAGAAAAACAACGCTTTCAGACGGCCTGAAAGCGTTGGGGTTATAGGTTTTCTATTGGATTGCGACGGATAAATTCTTCATAGCTTTCTATGCCGCGCAAGAAACGGGAAAGTTCGGTCAATGCGCCCAAATACACGCCGCGCTTGAAGTCGATGACTTCGTCAACCGGCGCCCAGTATTGGTGCCAACGCCAGCCGTCGAATTCAGGATGATGGCAGGCGCGGAGGTTGACGTCGCTGTCGCGGCCGACCAAACGCAAAAGATACCAAATTTGTTTTTGTCCGCGATACGAACCGCGCCATTCGCGGCGTACCCAGTGGCTGGGTACGTCATAGCGCAGCCAGTCGCGCGTGCGGCCGATAATTTTGACATGTTGCGGCAGCAGGCCGACTTCTTCGTACAACTCGCGGTACATGGCGGTCTCAGGGCTTTCGCCCGGCTTGATGCCGCCTTGCGGAAACTGCCAAGAATGTTCGCGTACGCGTTTGCCCCAAAAGACTTCGTTACGTTCGTTAATCAGGATAATACCGACATTGGGGCGATAGCCTTCTCTGTCTAACACGGGGTCGCCCTTCATTAAATTCAATCGTGCAATTTTCCCACAAATTGGGCGGTTTTGACAAATCTTGAGGCCGTCTGAATAAGTACACAGTTTTTTCTAGACGGCATGAAACCGTTTCTGAAAAAATGTTGTTTATGAATAAAACCATAGCTTCAGGCCGTCTGAAAAGGGAAAATTTTTTCTGCTTTAAGGTCTTGCATTCAAAAGCTTTTTGCCGTTTAATGCGAACCTTGCTGAATCAAGGGCAAAGGACACATGCCGGCCGCCCCCACAGTTTCCCTTTTGTAAGTGGCATCTGCCACCGCTGCAATATTTTTACCCCCCGAACAAAAGGTCTGAAACCATGAAAAAATCTTTGATGGCGGCGGCAATCGTGAGCCTCGTCTTGACTGCGTGCAGCGGCGGACAAGGAACCGCCGCAGAATCTTCCGCCTCTCAAACTTCCTCTTCCCAAACCGATAAACTCAATATCTACAACTGGTCGGATTATGTCGATCCGGCCACGCTGTCTGCATTTGAAAACAAAACGCATATCAACGTCCGCTACGATTACTACGACAGCAACGAAGCGCTGGAAGCCAAGCTGCTGACCGGCAAGTCGGGTTATGATCTGGTTGCGCCGTCTATTGCCAATGTCGGCCGCCAGATTAAAGCCGGCGCATATCAAAAAATCGACAAATCGCAAATTCCCGATTACGCCAATATCGATCCCGATTTGTTGAAAATGATGGAAACCGTCGATCCGGGCAACGAATATGCCGTCCCTTATTTCTGGGGCATCAATACGCTGGCGATTAACAAGCAGCAGGTTCAAAAAGCTTTGGGTACGGACAAGCTGCCTGAAAACGAATGGGATTTGGTGTTCAACCCTGAATACACCCGAAAACTGAAATCCTGCGGCATCAGCTATTTCGACAGCGCCATCGAGCAGATTCCTTTGGCTTTGCATTATTTGGGCAAAGACCCGAACAGCGAAAACCCTGACGACATCAAAGCCGCCGTCGATATGATGAAAAAAGTGCGTCCCGACATCAAACGCTTTACCTCGTCCGGCTATATCGACGATATGGCTGCCGGCAACCTTTGCGTATCGGTAGGCTACGGCGGCGACCTCAATATTGCCAAAACCCGTGCCAAAGAAGCCGGAAACGGCGTCGAAGTCGAAGTATTAGCGCCGAAAAATGGCGTCGGTATTTGGGTGGATTCGCTGATGATTCCGCGTGATGCGCAAAACGTGGCCAATGCACACAAATACATCAATCACACGCTCAACCCGGAAACAGCGGCCAAAAACGGCAACTATGTAACTTATGCTCCGGCCAGCCGTCCGGCGCGGGATTTGATGGATGAAAAATACACCTCTGACGAATCGATTTTCCCAAGCAAAGAATTGATGGAAAAAAGTTTCATCGTCTCTCCCAAATCAACCGATGCAAGCAAACTCAGCGTTCGCTTGTGGCAGGCTTTGAAAGCAGGGCGATAATGAACATTGAAATTTGAATACTCAGGCCGTCTGAAACAGTTTTTCAGACGGCCTGAGTGTTATAATTGTCAACACTTTTCAAATATTCTATAAGGAGAAACAGCGTTATGAGCAATTCAGTCATCACCGTCATCGGTAAAGACCGCGTGGGCATTGTGTACGACGTTTCCAAAATTTTAGCGGAAAACCAAATTAATATTCTCAACATCAGCCAACAGCTGATGGACGATTTTTTTACCATGATTATTTTGGTGGACACTTCAAAATGCACCAAATCACGTCAAGAGGTTTTGGATTTGTTTGCGGAAGAGAGCAAAAAACTCGCGCTTGATATCCGTATGCAAAACGAAGAAATTTTCCAAGCCATGCACCGTATTTAAGTCGGAGGGAGAGCCATGAGTATTCAATCCGGCGAGATTTTAGAAACCGTCAAAATGGTGGCCGACCAGAATTTTGATGTCCGTACCATTACCATCGGCATTGATCTGCACGACTGTATCAGCAGCGATATCAATGTGTTGAACCAAAATATTTACAATAAAATCACCACGGTCGGCAAAGACTTGGTGGCGACGGCAAAATATTTGTCTGCCAAATACGGCGTGCCGATTGTGAATCAGCGCATTTCCGTCACGCCGATTGCCCAAATCGCCGCGGCCACCCATGCCGATTCCTATGTCAGCGTGGCGCAAACTTTAGATAAAGCTGCCAAAGCCATCGGCGTGTCGTTTATTGGCGGCTTCTCTGCGCTGGTGCAAAAAGGCATGTCGCCTTCGGACGAAGTGCTGATCCGTTCCATTCCCGAAGCGATGAAGACTACCGATATCGTGTGTAGCTCCATCAATATCGGCAGCACGCGCGCCGGTATCAATATGGATGCGGTCAAGCTAGCAGGCGAAACCATCAAACGCACGGCTGAAATCACGCCCGAAGGTTTCGGCTGCGCCAAAATCGTCGTGTTCTGCAATGCAGTGGAAGACAACCCGTTTATGGCGGGTGCGTTTCACGGTTCGGGCGAAGCGGATGCCGTTATCAATGTCGGCGTGTCCGGCCCGGGTGTCGTAAAAGCCGCGTTGGAAAATTCAGATGCAACGACATTGACCGAAGTTGCGGAAGTAGTGAAGAAAACCGCTTTCAAAATTACCCGTGTGGGCGAACTCATCGGCCGCGAAGCCTCAAAAATGCTGAACATCCCGTTTGGTATTCTCGACTTGTCGTTGGCACCAACCCCTGCCGTCGGCGACTCGGTGGCGCGCATTCTTGAAGAAATGGGCTTGAGCGTCTGCGGTACACATGGCACGACAGCGGCTTTGGCATTGCTGAATGATGCTGTGAAAAAAGGCGGCATGATGGCTTCCAGTGCGGTCGGCGGTTTGAGCGGCGCATTTATCCCCGTTTCAGAAGACGAGGGCATGATTGCGGCTGCCGAAGCCGGTGTGCTGACGCTGGATAAACTCGAAGCCATGACTGCCGTCTGCTCCGTTGGTTTGGACATGATTGCCGTGCCCGGCGATACGCCTGCTCATACCATTTCCGGCATCATCGCCGACGAAGCCGCTATTGGTATGATCAACAGCAAAACCACTGCCGTGCGCATTATTCCGGTAACCGGCAAGACCGTCGGCGACAGCGTCGAGTTCGGCGGCTTGTTGGGCTACGCGCCTGTAATGCCGGTTAAAGAAGGCTCATGCGAAGTATTCGTCAACCGAGGCGGCAGAATCCCGGCTCCGGTTCAATCAATGAAAAACTGATTGGATTGATAAATAAAAAAGGCCGTCTGAAATTGATTTTCAGACGGCCTTTTATGTTTGCAGGCTGATTATTTGAACATATTTTTAATAATGCCCATTACGCTGCGGGAAATGGCGTTGGTTACTTGGCGGTTGATTTGGCTGCCGATGGCGTCGGCAACGTTGTAGCCCAAACCTTGGCCAGATTTTTTGCGTCCGCCGCTCAAGCCGCCGATCAGTCCACCGAGGATGCCAGGATCAGCATTGGCAGCTTCTTTTTCTGCGGCTTTTTGTGCTTTTTCCTGCTCTTTGGCGGTATTTGCGGCTTCTTTTTCAGCGGCAGCCTGGCTGTCTGCTTCGGCCAATGCTTCAAAAGCGGAGTAGTTGTCCACCATGTCTTTGTAGGTCGGATACAAATCATCGTTTTGGAACAAACGGTTGCGCTCTTCTGCGGCAAGCGGGGTCAGGGCGGATTGCGGCGGCAGAATGAGGGCGCGTTCTACCGGCTCGGGCATACCTTTTTCATCAAGGAAGGAAACGAGGGCTTCGCCGACGCCCAGTTCGGCAATCGCTTCGGCAACTTTGATGTTTGGGTTGCTGCGGAAGGTTTCGGCAGCGGCTTTGACTGCTTTTTGGTCGCGCGGCGTGAAGGCGCGCAGGGCGTGTTGTACGCGGTTACCCAGTTGGCCGAGGATGGTATCGGGCAAGTCGAGCGGGTTTTGGGTGACGAAATATACGCCCACGCCTTTGGAGCGGATCAGGCGCACGACTTGTTCGATTTGTTCGACCAGTGCATTGGCGGCATTGTCGAACATCAAATGCGCTTCGTCGAAGAACATCACGAATTTTGGTTTATCCAAATCGCCGACTTCTGGCAGGGTTTCAAACAATTCTGCCAACATCCACAGCAAAAACGCGCTGTACATACGCGGCGAGCGCATCAGTTTTTCGGAGTTGAGGATGTTGATGATGCCTTTGCCGTTGTCGGTTTGCATCCAGTCTTGCAGGTTGAGGGAAGGTTCGCCGAAGAATTTTTCTGCACCTTCGTTTTCCAAAGTCAGCAGTTGGCGTTGAATTGCACCGATACTGGCGGCGGAGACGTTGCCGTATTGTGTGCGGTATTCCGAAGCATGATCGGAAACGTGTTTCAGCATGCTGCGCAGGTCTTTCAAGTCCAGAATGTGCCAGCCTCTGTCATCGGCAACTTTGAACACGAGGTTGAGCAGGCCTTCTTGCGTGTCGTTCAGATTCATCAGACGGGCCAAAAGCATAGGGCCCATTTCTGAAACGGTTACGCGTACGGGAATACCGGTTTCGCCGTAAACATCCCAAAAGCGCACGGGGAAACTTTGCAGCCATTGCTCGCCCAATTCAAACTCGGCGATGCGTTCGCCCACTTTGCCGCTGTTGGCACCGGCTTGCGCGATGCCCGACAAATCGCCTTTGACATCGACCAAGAATACAGGGACGCCTTCGCTGCTGAAGGCTTCCGCCATGCGGCGCAGGGTAACGGTTTTACCCGTACCGGTTGCACCGGCGATCAAGCCGTGGCGGTTGGCCATTTTGCCTTGGATTTCGAGCGTTTTCCCGTCGGCACGCGCAATTTGAAATGTAGTCATGATTATTCCTTAGAATCCGTGATGTGAAACAATGTGTTGTCTTAAAAAACAAGCATTTTAACGTTTGCGGCGGGGGGATTCAACCAAACGAAGTTTCAGACGGCCTTAAGTTTTGCAAAGGTTTTTGTGCAGTGATTGGATAGGGTTGAAATCTGCTATAATTCCATCCAATCCGCAACCGTCTGACAAGGCGGTTGTTTTCTTTGTTTTTTGAATATTTGTTACGAAAGCGAAAGTCGGAATGACTGCACAACAAGCCCCTTTGGGCGAAAAAACCATGGCCGTGCTGATGGCGATGTTGGTCGCGCTGATGCCGTTTTCTGTCGATGCTTATCTGCCTGCGATTCCCGAAATGGCGAAGTCGCTGGGTTCGGACATCCACCGTATTGAGCAAAGCCTGAGCTTTTTTATGTTTGGCGTGGCGTTTGGTCAGGTGGTCGGCGGTTCGATTTCGGATATTAAAGGCCGCAAACCTGTCGCCTTGGTGGGCTTGAGCATTTACTTTGCCGCCGTTGTCGGTTTGACGATGGTGAATAATGTCGAGCAGCTGCTGAACTTGCGTGCCGTGCAGGCGTTTGGTGCGGGGATGACCGTGGTGATTTCCGGCGCGATGGTGCGCGATTATTATTCCGGACGCAAAGCCGCACAGATGTTTGCTTTAATCGGCATTATTCTGATGGTTGTGCCGCTGATGGCGCCGATGATTGGTGCGGGCTTGCAGAATTTGGGCGGCTGGCGCATGATTTTCGGTTTTCTGGCCTGCTATTCGCTGCTGCTTTGGGGATTGATGTGGTATTTCCTGCCCAAGCCGCACCAAAAAGGCAAAATCAGCATGGACGTGTTCGGCGTGGTGGCCGGCAGGTTTAAACGTGTTTTGAGGACGCGTGCCGCGATGGGCTATTTGTTTTTCCAAGCTTTCAGTTTTGGTTCGATGTTTGCCTTTTTGACCGAATCGTCGTTCGTGTACCAACAACTGTATCATGCTTCGCCAAACCAATATGCTTGGATATTTGCGCTCAATATCATTACCATGATGTCGTTTAACCGCGTTACCGCATGGCGTTTGAAAACCGGTACGCATCCGCAAAACATCCTCAAATGGGGCATTATCGTCCAATTTGTCGCCAATCTGCTGATGGCTGTTTTGGTGTTGTTGCTGTCTTTGCCGCCTTTGTGGGCTTTGGTGCTGTGCGTGATGTTTTCAGTCGGTACGCAAGGCTTGGTCGGTGCGAACACTCAAGCCTGCTTTATGGGCTATTTCAGCGAAGAGGGCGGCAGCGCAAATGCCGTTTTGGGCGTGTTCCAATCCCTCATCGGCGCATCGGTCGGCATGGCCACGACTTGGCTGCATAATGGTTCTGCCTTGGTAATGGCCGGTATGATGTTGAGTTCGACCGTGTGCGGTATCGTACTGTTGTGGGTTTGCTCGCATCAGGCTTGGATGGAAAACGATAAAAAAGAATATGTTTAACCTTCAGGCCGTCTGAAAACGGTTTCAGACGGCCTTAACTCTATATTGAAGAAATTAACCATGAGTACCAGCAAACAACGCCCCATCGGCGTATTTGATTCCGGCGTCGGCGGCTTGACCAACGTCCGCGCCTTGATGGAACGCCTGCCGATGGAAAACATCATCTATTTTGGCGATACCGCACGCGTTCCCTACGGCACCAAATCCCGCGCCACCATCGAAACCTTCGCTATGCAGATTGTCGATTTCCTGCTGGAAAACGATGTTAAAGCACTCGTCATCGCGTGCAACACCATTGCCGCCGTTGCCGGACAAAAAATCCGCCAAAAAGCAGGCAATATGCCCGTATTGGACGTCATCTCCGCCGGTGCGGAAGCCGCTTTGCAAACCACCAAAAACAACCGAATCGGCATTATCGCGACCAATACCACCGTCAACAGCAATGCCTACGCACGCGCCATCCATTCGCAAAACAACGACACGCTGGTGCGCACGCAAGCCGCGCCCCTGCTTGTGCCATTGGTGGAAGAGGGCTGGCTCGATCACGAAGTTACCCGCCTGACCGTGCGCGAATACCTGAAGCCGCTTTTGGCTGACGACATCGACACACTGGTGTTGGGTTGTACCCACTTCCCACTGCTCAAACCGCTTATCGGCCGTGAAGCACAAAACGTTACCTTGGTCGATTCCGCCATCACCACCGCCGAAGCCACCGCCAAAGCCTTGGCGCAAGCAGGTTTGCTAAACACGGAAAACGACAATCCGGATTACCGCTTCTACGTCAGTGACATCCCACTACGCTTCCGCACCATCGGCGAACGCTTCTTGGGCAGAAGTATGGAACAAATTGAAATGGTTACATTGGGTTGATGAGTAATATTAAAGGCCGTCTGAAATTTCAGACGGCCTTTGCTTTTTTATAGCCAACTCAAACTTAAGCCACGAAATCCAAGCCTATGTCCAACGAGCGGCTGCTGTGGGTCAGATAGCCGAGGGCGATGCCGTTCACGCCGGTTTGTGCTACGCGTTTCAGGCGGTCGAAGCCGATGCCGCCCGATGCTTCGCAATAGATGGTGTGGGGGTGGGCGGTTTGCGTGTGGCAGCGGTTTGCCGCTTCTTTCAGGGTTTCGTCGTCCATGTTGTCCAGCAAAATCCGTTCCGCGCCCGCTGCGATGGCTTCGTCCAGTTGTGCCAACGTGTCCACTTCGATTTCCACGCAGGTCAACGGTCCGACAGCCTGTTTTGCCTGCTGCACGGCTTGGGCGATGCTGCTGCAATAGGCGAGGTGGTTGTCTTTGATGAGCACGGCGTCGTCCAAACCCATGCGGTGGTTTGTGCCGCCGCCCGCCCTGACGGCGTATTTTTGCAGGATGCGCAGCAGGGGGATGGTTTTGCGGCTGCACACGATGTCTGTACCGTATTCGGCGACTTCGGCAACGGCACGCGCGGTGGCGGTGGCGATGCCGCTTAAGTGCGTGAGGTAGTTGAGCGCGGTGCGTTCGGCGGCGAGCAGTGCGCGGGCGTTGCCTTCGACGGCGGCCAGCATCTGACCTGCGTGGACGGCTTGTCCGTCTCGGATTTCGGCTTGGAAGCGGACGCACGGATCCATCGTCTGAAAGGCGAGGCGCGCCAAGTCCATGCCGGCGATAACGCCGTTTTCGCGGCTGACGAGGAAAAGTTTGGCAGTTTTATCGGGGGCGATGACGGCGGCGGACGTAATGTCGCCGCGCCTGCCCAAATCTTCGCTCAAGGCTTGTTCCACCATGGGGCGCAACAGGGTGTCGGGCAGGGGGAAGAGGGTGTTTTCAGACGGCATGGGGTTTCCTTTGTTGAAAAATATTGGTGTTGCGGCGAGGGTAAAACTTCATTTGAGCCCGTCTGAAAACGGGCTAACGGCTGCCCAGCGGCAGTCCGATGTCCGAAATCAGCCTGTCGGGCAGGACGTCGTCGCGGAAGCGGTAAAGCTGCGCGGGACGGCCTTTGCTGCCCGATACGCCGGTATCCGACGGCTCGATGAGGTTTTGCTGCTGAATCTGGCGGCGGAAGTTTTGTTTGTGCAGCAATCTGCCGCTGATGGCTTCGACGCTGTTTTGCAGTTGCAGCAGCGTGAATTCGGGCGGCATCAGTTCGAAAATCACGGGGCGGTATTTGATTTTGGCGCGCAGGCGGGACAGGGCGGTCGCCAGCACGCGGCGGTGGTCGTGGCGCATGGGCTGCCCCGTGAGTGCGAAATCGAAGTTTGCCTGCGGCTCGGCGGCCTCCGCTATCAGACCGCTTTCATACAGCATTTCATAGCGTTGCAAAACGTATTCTTCCGACCAGTTTTCCGGCTCGACCCCCCAGCACAAGTGAATGCGCTTGAGCCGCTTTTGGCGCACTTCCTCCGTGTCCGCCGAGTTTGCCCAAATGCGCAGGCGGCTGACGATGGCGTCGCGCTGCCCACCGTCGGTGCGCAAATCTTCCCACGGGAAATAGCCGTAGCAGTCATGCCATTTCGCATCCGGGTGCAGGATGCTGTCGGCGGCCTCGCGCACCAGCCCCAGATAGCTGACGTACAAGACAGGCAGGCCTTGCTCGTTTTGACGGCGCGTATCGACAAAGGTGTAAAGCTGTTCTACATAACCCATGGGCTGAGATGTCTGCTTGGCGACCCACATCCTGACCCCTGCCTGCAGGGAGTGGCGAAGCGGTGCAAGCAGGCCGTTGGGCAGCAGCGCTCCTTGGGCAACGGTCAAAACCCTCAAGCTGCCGTTTGTAATGGCGATCAGTATAGGAACCAGTTCGACGATACTTTGCGTATTGGCTGCTGTTTCAGGATAGGCATCCATGCGTGGCTTTCATTTAAGAGAAAACCTTATTGTAAACCAAAGCGGTTTTCAGACGACCTTGCATATTATACTCAAGTTGAGCATAATATAAAAACTATTTGAAATATAGACGGCAAACCTTTATGCCGTCTGAAAAAACAGCCATAAGGAAACATCATGCAAACCGCCGCCCGCCGCTCGTTCGACTACGATATGCCCCTTATCCAGACGCCGACTTCCGCCTGCCAAATCCGTCAGGCGTGGGCTAAGGTTGCCGACACGCCCGACCGCGAAACAGCAGGTCGTCTGAAAGATGAAATCAAGGCTTTGCTGAAAGAGAAAAACGCGGTCTTGGTGGCGCATTATTACGTTGATCCGCTGATTCAGGATTTGGCATTGGAAACGGGCGGATGCGTGGGCGATTCGCTGGAGATGGCGCGTTTCGGTGCGGAACACGAAGCCGATACATTGGTGGTGGCGGGCGTACGCTTCATGGGCGAGAGCGCGAAAATCCTCTGCCCTGAAAAAACGGTGCTGATGCCTGATTTGGAAGCGGAATGTTCTTTGGATTTGGGTTGCCCGGAAGAGGCGTTTTCAGCGTTTTGCGACCAACACCCCGACCGCACAGTCGTAGTGTACGCCAACACTTCCGCCGCCGTGAAAGCGCGTGCCGACTGGGTGGTCACGTCTTCGGTGGCGTTGGAAATCGTGTCGTATTTGAAATCGCGCGGCGAGAAGCTGATTTGGGGACCCGACCGCCACCTCGGCGACTATATCCGCCGCGAAACGGGCGCGGATATGCTGTTGTGGCAGGGTTCGTGCATCGTCCACAACGAATTCAAAGGGCAGGAATTGGCAGCGTTGAAGGCGGAACACCCCGACGCGGTGGTACTGGTTCATCCCGAATCGCCGCAAAGCGTCATCGAGCTGGGCGACGTGGTCGGCTCGACCAGCAAACTACTGAAAGCCGCCGTATCGCGCCCCGAAAAAAAATTCATCGTGGCGACCGATTTGGGCATCCTGCACGAAATGCAAAAGCAGGCGCCCAACAAAGAATTTATCGCCGCACCGACGGCGGGCAACGGCGGAAGCTGCAAAAGCTGCGCGTTCTGCCCGTGGATGGCAATGAATTCGCTGGGCGGCATCAAACACGCCCTGACGAGCGGGCACAACGAAATCCTGTTGGACAGAAAGCTGGGCGAAGCCGCCAAACTGCCTTTGCAGCGTATGCTCGACTTCGCGGCAGGGCTGAAGAAAAAAGATGTGTTCAACGGCATGGGACCCGCCTGATTTGCTGTCAATATTGCCGTTTCAGACGGCCTCTCAAACAAGGACAACACCATGCAAACCGATTGCGACGTATTGATTGCCGGAAACGGGCTGGCGGCACTGACGCTCGCCCTGTCGCTGCCTGAATCGTTCCGCATCGTCATTTTGTGCAAAAACCGGCTGGACGACACCGCCAGCCGTCATGCGCAAGGCGGGATTGCGGCGGCGTGGTCGGGAGAGGACGACATCGAAAAACACGTCGCCGATACTTTGGAAGCGGGCGCAGGTTTGTGCGACGAAGCTGCCGTCCGCACCATCCTGTCGCAAGGCAAACCGGCAATCGAATGGCTGCTGGCGCAGGGCGTGGCATTCGACCAAAATAATAATGACTTGCACCTGACGCGCGAAGGCGGGCACACCTGCCGCCGAATCGCCCACGTCGCCGACTACACGGGCGAAGCAGTCATGCAGAGCCTGATTGCCCAAATACGCCGCCGCCCGAGCATCCGCGTTTGCGAGCGGCAGATGGCGTTGGACATCCAAACCGAATCGGGTGCAGCGTGCGGACTGACCGTCCTCGACCGCCGAGCGCAAGAAACCTACAGCATCCGTGCCAGCCATACCGTACTCGCAGGCGGCGGCTTGGGACAGATTTACGCCGCCACCACCACGCCGCCCGAATGCACGGGCGACGCCATCGCCATGGCGATACGCGCAGGTTGCGCAGTCGAAAACCTCGAATTTATCCAATTCCACCCTACAGGCTTGGCAAGGTCGTCTGAAAACGGCCGTACCTTCCTGATTTCCGAAGCCGTACGCGGCGAAGGCGGCATCCTGACCAACCAAGCGGGCGAACGGTTTATGCCGCATTACGACCGCCGCGCCGAACTCGCGCCGCGTGACATCGTTGCCCGCGCCATCGCCGCCGAAATCGCCAAGCAAACGCAAGACTTCGTCTCGCTCGACATCAGCCGCCAACCCGCAGCGTTCGTCCGCCAGCATTTCCCGTCCATCCATCGGCACTGCCTGTCCCAATGCGGCTTGGACATCACGCGCCAAGCCATCCCCGTCCGCCCCGTGCAACACTATACCTGCGGCGGCATCCAAACCGACCCCAGCGGCAGAACCTCCCTGCCGCAGCTCTACGCCTTAGGTGAAACAGCCTGCACCGGCTTGCACGGAGCCAACCGCCTCGCCAGCAACTCCCTACTCGAATGCGTCGTTACCGCCAGACTTGCCGCCCAAACCATCGCGGACGGACAAGCATTCCAAGCTGTACCGTCCCAAAGGTCGTCTGAAAGCCCCTCTGTTGAAGCAGGTATCTTTTCAGACGACCTCCAAAACACCTTCAGCCGTCCCGCCCTGCAAGCGTTCAACCAACGCCATCTCGGCATCCTCCGCAACGATACCGGCCTGAGCCGCGCCATCGCCCAACTGCGGCTTTGGAAGCAAAACCAAGCCGAGCCGCACACCGCGTCTGAATACGAAAACCGCAACCTACTCGAATGCAGCCTCGCTGTCGCCCAAGCCGCATACAGGCGGAGACAGAACATAGGCGCGCATTTTAATAGTGATTGTTAAGGTTGGCAGGTCATAGAAAGTCGTTCAAATAAATTTGAATAGCATGGTTGAAAAGTTGGTATTCAGTCTTTATGGTTGCGTAAGTTGGGTTATCATTCTGTTCTAAAATCAGAAAGGCCGTCTGAAATATTTTTTAGACGGCCTTTTACTTCCTTAATATTTTATCTGTCTGATTGTTCCCATACGTTTTGCAGGTAGGCGTAGGTCAGGTCGGCAGTGTCGGATACCAGCGCGATGTCGCTGCCCAAATCTTCGGCTTTGCCCACGCCGATGGGCAATGCGCCGGCGGCTTTGATGGCGGCGACGCCGGCGGCGGCGTCTTCAATGCCAATGCATTGGCGGATGTCCGCGCCTACGCCCTCGGCTGCTGCGAGGAAGATGTCGGGGGCGGGTTTGGAATGCGCGACGGCGGCAGGGTCGGCAATGGCGTCGAAGAAGTGGGTCAGCCCCATGCGTTCCAGCAGAAACGGACCGTTTTTACTGGCGGACGCGAGGGCGATTTTTTTGCCGTTTGCTCTCAATGCTTCCAGCAGCGGCAAAATGCCGGGGTATACGTCTTCGGGTTTGACTGCCTGAATCATCTCGACGTAGTTGTCGTTTTTACGGCGGGTCAGTTCGGCAAACTCGACTTCGCTGACGGTTTTGCCGCCGTGCGCGAGGATGCGTTTGAGCGAATCGTCGCGCGATACGCCTTTGAGCTGCTCGTTAAACTTGCGGTCGATGCTGATGCCCAGTTCTTCGGCAAGCTTTTTCCATGCGCGGTAGTGGTATTCGGCGGTGTCGGTAATGACGCCGTCGAGGTCAAATAGGACTGCGGTAAAAGTCATTTTGTGCCCTCCTTATTTTTCCAACGCGACAGTGTGGCTGCCGTTGAGCGTGATGTCTTTGCCGTACACCTGCAAATCTAGCGGCTCGCCTTTGAGCAGGGTGAAGACGACGTTTTCTTTGCCGACGGCGACTTTAATCAGACGGCCTCGGTAGTTGATATGGAAGGCGTAGCCTGTCCATGCGCTCGGCAGGAACGGTGCGAAGCTGAGTTTGCCGCCCCAAGTTTTCATTTGGGCGAAACCTTGGACGATGGCGAGCCACGAGCCGGTCATAGAAGTAATGTGCAGGCCGTCTTCGGTGTCGTTGTTGTAGTTGTCCAAGTCCAGGCGGGCAGTGCGCTGGTACATTTCCACGGCTTTTTCTTCTTTGCCCAGTTCGGCGGCGAGGATGGAGTGGATACATGGAGACAACGAGCTTTCATGAACGGTCATCGGTTCGTAGAAGTCGAAGTTGCGGCGTTTTTCGTCGATATTGAAACGGTCGCCGAAGAAGTAGATGCCTTGCAATACGTCCGCCTGTTTGATGAAGGGCGAACGCAGGATTTTGTCCCACGACCATTTCTGGTTGAGCGGCAAATCGTCGGGCGAAAGCGCGGACACGGGGCGGATGTCTTTGTCGAGGAAGCCGTCGTGTTGGACGAATACGCCGAGTTCTTCGTCATGCGGACGGTACATATTCGCGCTGATGTCCGCCCATTTTTCCAGCTCGGCGGCACTCACGTTCAAATCCGGACGCGGGTATTTCGCCAAGGCTTCGTGGGTGTAATCCAATACCCATGCAGCGAGGGTGTTGGTGTACCAGTTGTTGTTGATGTTGTTTTCGTATTCGTTCGGGCCGGTTACGCCGTGAATCATGTATTTGCCGTTGCGTTTGGAAAAGTGGACGCGGTCCGCCCAGAAGCGGGACACTTCGACCAAGACTTCCAAGCCTTCTTTGGCAAGATAGCTTTCGTCGCCGGTGTAGTTGGTGTAGTTGTAGATGGCGTAAGGAATCGCGCCGTTGCGGTGGATTTCCTCGAAGGTGATTTCCCATTCGTTGTGGCACTCGATGCCCGTAAACGTCACCATCGGATAGAGTGCGCCTGCCAAGCCTTGTTCGCGCGCGTTGTGTTGCGCCTGCGGCAGTTGGTTGCGGCGGTATTGCAGCAGGTTGCGGGTAACTTCGGGTTCCGCTAGTGCGAGGTAGAGCGGCACGGCGTAGGCTTCGGTGTCCCAATAGGTCGCGCCGCCGTATTTTTCGCCGGTAAAACCTTTGGGGCCGATATTCAGGCGCGCGTCTTCGCCGTAGTAGGTGGAGAACAGTTGGAACAGGTTGAAGCGGATGCCTTGTTGCGCTTCGTCGCTGCCTTCGATGACCACGTCGGCGATTTCCCAACGGTGCAGCCAGCCTGCTTTGTGTGCGTCCAGCAAGGTTTCAAATGCAACGCCTGCGATTTTTTCCGACAAGGCGCGACCTGCGGCTTTCACTGCTTCCAAGCCCTGATAATCGCGGCTGGTAGTAACAATCACGCGTTTTTCAAAGGTTTCGGGCGTGCTGCCGACTTTAGCTTCAAAAGAATTGGAGACCTGCCAGTCGGTTTGGCTGCCGCCAAGGGCTTTGAAGCTGCCGGCGAAGGTTTGCTCGGCGTTGACGATGAATTGTTCCACGCCGAAGGGATTAGCGACGGTTTGGGTGGCAATGTAGGAGAGGCCGTCTGAAACGCCTTTGTCCAATACCTGCCAGAATTTTTCTTCATAGTTGGAGTCTTCGTTTTTCACATCGGCGTCGATGATGGAATCGATGCGGACTTGGTGGGTTTTGCCGTCAACGGATACGGCTTCCCAGCGGATAACCGCCAGCTCTTTTTGCGCGACGGACAGGAATTTGCACACATCGAAACGCACGCCGAATACGGTGAACGAGCGGCGCAACACGCCGTGCTGCATATCGAGTTCGATGGAGAAGTCGGCAACGTCGTTTTTCGCCAAGTCCACTTCCTGATTGTCGACAAAGATTTTGACTTTGCTGAAATTGAGCGCATTGATGGCTTTGCCGAAATATTTAGGATAGCCGTTTTTCCACCAACCGACGCGGGTTTTGTCGGGGAACCACACGCCGGCGATGTAGGTACCCAAGTGGCTGTCGGCGGAGTAGGTTTCTTCAAAGTTGCCGCGCATGCCCATATAGCCGTTGCCCAAGCTGGTCAGGCTCTCTTGCAGCCGTTTGTGCTCTTTTTCCAGTTTTGTCGAACGCAGTGTCCAAGGGCTGACTTCCATGATTCTCGTGTACATTTATGAAGCTCCTGTTATTAAAATTGTAAGTTCGGCAAAGGTTTCAGACGGCCTTTGCCGATGGTATTGATGGATTATTCGCCGTGGGTCTCTTTAATCAGACATACTGAGAAGGCTCCCAGCAGCAAGACCGCGCCTGCAACCAAGAACATGGTTGCCTGATGGCTGCCCAGCATAGGGAAGAGGATAAAGCTCAGCAGGGAGGCGACGATTTGAGGCATACAGATAGAGCCGTTGAACAGACCCAAATAAGTACCCATGTGTTTGCCGGAGAGGGCATTGGTTACAATCGTCAAAGGATAGGTAATGATACCTGCCCATGCGATACCGATTAAGGTATAAGACAGAATGAGTGCGTATTGATTGTGGATGAAGAAGATAGAGAAGAAACCGAGCGCGCCTAAAGCCAAGCAACCGAAATAACCGACTTTATGGTATTGATTCGGTACTTTTGCCAGAATAAACGAGCAGATAACGGCAGCAATGGATTGTACCGCCGCCAAAACGCCGTACCAGTTGCCTGCTTCTTGGTAGCCTACGGAGGAGGCATCAGTTGTCTGCCAAACATTTTCCGCAATCGCGCCTGCCGAGTAAGTCCACATATATTGGAAGGCAAACCAGCAGAAGAATTGTACCAAAGTAACCGTCCAAAACGCTTTAGGCGCGGTTTTTAAGAGTTCGAACCAGTTGGCTTTTTCCTGATTTGCGGCTACGTCGATGCCGTGGTAGCGGGCGTAGGTTTCCGGATCATACTCTTTGACTTTGAAGATGGTGAACGCACTGGTAATAATCAGTAAGGCTGCGCCCACATAGAATGCTACGACCACGGTCTGCGGCACGACGCCTTTTTCGGCCGTGTTCGCCAAACCGATATACGCAAACACAAACGGCAGAATCGCCGCCACAACCGCGCCCGTATTCGCTAAGAAACTTTGAATCCCGTAGGCGTAGCTTTTCTGCTCCTCGTTGACCATGTCGCCGACCATCATTTTAAACGGCTGCATTGCCATATTGGAGGATACGTCCAACAGCGCAATCATCAGCGCGCCAAACGACAAAGCCGCCAAAGAAGCGTAGCCAAAACCGAAGCTGCCCGAGTTCGGCATCAGAATCATGACGATAACCGCAATCAGCGTACCGTAAAGCAGATAGGGAAGACGGCGGCCGCCCAAGCGAGGCATCCAAGTGCGGTCTGAGTAGTAGCCTACAATCGGCTGAACCAACATACCGGCCAATGGCGGCAGAATGAAAAACCAGCCCAAATTGTGTGGGTCGGCGCCTAAAGTTTGAAAAATTCGGCTCATTTGTGAGCTTTGCAGGGTAAAGGCCGTCTGAACGCCGAGATAGCCGAAGCTCAGCATCCAAATCGTACTTTTTGCTAGTGACGGCAAACCTTGTTTTGCTGTTTTTTGCGTATTTTCCGACATGAGGTAAATCCTTTTTTTAAAAAGTATTTTTATTGAGAAATCTGAAAGGTTCCTTGGTGTGGTGTTCTCTGTCGTTATTGTTTGTGTGCGTACTTTCAAGGATATAGGTGCATTTTATGAAGCGCGCCGGATATTGGCAATGCCAGTTCAAGGATAAACTGGCTTAAATCAAATTTTTTGCGGTTTGGCATTGATACCGTCGGGCAATGAGGGTATCGGTTCGCGGTGTATATTTTGATCTTATTTCTATTTTCAGACGGCATTTGAACAAGCAAGTATTGGGGCAATAGGTTAAAATGGGCCGTCTGAAATTTGTTTGATGAAAACGAGAAAACTATGTCCCAACAATACGTCTATTCTATGCTGCGCGTGAGCAAGGTTGTGCCGCCGCAAAAAACCATTATTAAAGACATTTCCCTTTCATTCTTTCCTGGTGCAAAAATCGGTTTGCTCGGTTTGAACGGCGCGGGTAAGTCCACCGTGCTGCGGATTATGGCGGGTGTGGATAAGGAATTCGAGGGCGAAGCCGTGCCGATGGGCGGCATCAAAATCGGCTATCTGCCGCAAGAGCCGGAGCTTGATCCTGAAAAAACCGTGCGTGAGGAAGTGGAAAGCGGTTTGGGCGAAGTGGCCGCCGCGCAGAAACGTTTGGAAGAAGTGTATGCCGAGTACGCCAATCCTGATGCGGATTTTGATGCGCTGGCGGAAGAGCAGGGCCGCTTGGAAGCGATTATTGCGGCTGGTTCATCTACCGGCGGCGGTGCAGAGCACGAATTGGAAATTGCTGCCGATGCGCTGCGCCTGCCGGAATGGGATGCCAAAATCGGCAATCTGTCCGGCGGTGAAAAACGCCGCGTCGCTTTGTGCAAACTCCTGTTGAGCAAGCCCGACATGCTGCTGCTGGACGAGCCGACCAACCACTTGGATGCGGAATCGGTCGAATGGCTGGAGCAATTCCTCGTGCGCTTCCCCGGCACAGTGGTCGCGGTAACGCATGACCGCTATTTCCTCGACAATGCCGCCGAATGGATTTTGGAACTTGACCGCGGCCACGGTATCCCGTGGAAAGGCAATTACTCGTCTTGGCTGGAGCAGAAAGAAAAACGCTTGGAAAACGAGGCGAAATCCGAAGCTGCGCGTGTGAAAGCGATGAAGCAGGAATTGGAATGGGTGCGCCAAAATGCCAAAGGTCGCCAAGCCAAGTCTAAAGCGCGTTTGGCTCGTTTTGAAGAAATGAGCAACTATGAATACCAAAAACGCAACGAAACTCAGGAAATCTTTATCCCTGTTGCCGAGCGTTTGGGTAATGAAGTAATTGAATTTGTGAATGTTTCCAAATCGTTTGGCGATAAAGTGCTGATTGACGATTTGAGCTTCAAAGTGCCTGCTGGCGCGATTGTCGGCATCATCGGCCCGAACGGCGCGGGTAAATCGACGCTGTTCAAAATGATTGCGGGCAAAGAGCAGCCCGATTCGGGTGAAGTGAAAATCGGCCAAACCGTGAAAATGAGCCTGATTGACCAAAGCCGCGAAGGTTTGCAAAACGACAAAACCGTGTTCGACAACATCGCCGAAGGCCGCGACATTTTGCAGGTCGGACAGTTTGAAATTCCTGCCCGCCAATATTTGGGACGTTTCAATTTCAAAGGCAGCGACCAAAGCAAAATCGCAGGTCAATTGTCAGGCGGCGAACGCGGACGTTTGCACTTGGCAAAAACCTTGTTGAGCGGCGGCAATGTGTTGCTGTTGGACGAACCGTCCAACGACCTTGACGTGGAGACCTTGCGCGCGCTGGAAGACGCATTGCTGGAATTTGCCGGCAGCGTAATGGTGATTTCGCACGACCGCTGGTTCCTCGACCGCATCGCTACGCATATCTTGGCTTGTGAAGGCGATTCAAAATGGGTGTTCTTCGACGGCAACTATCAGGAATACGAAGCCGATAAGAAACGCCGTTTGGGTGAAGAGGGTGCGAAACCGAAACGTATCCGTTATAAACCGGTAACACGTTAAGCAGGTTTGAATGAAAAGGCCGTCTGAAACTTCAAAGTTTCAGACGGCCTTTAGTTTTAATGTTTAGGATTGTTTTCTTAATTGCGGATGGTTTTCCAATGTATCAATGATGATTTCAATCATGCGGGGGGCGGTTTGCGCCAAATCGAATCCTTGCCCGGAAGAGAGCCAACGCCAAATCAAGCCGTCTAATGAAGACTTAATGAAGATGACCGCCATGTCGATGTCTAAGTTATCCGCCAGGGCTTTTTGTTGTACCGCATCGGTCAGTACCGCAACGATTTTTTCACGCCATAAGGATTGGTGTTTTTTAGCGATGGCAATGACTGCTTCGTTTTGATCGGTGTGTTCGTATTTTAAAAACAAAATGCTGTGGAATTTATAGTGAAGCTCGTTGTGTTGCAGTCGCTCGAAAAAACGGGTCAGGGTCAGTCGGAAGCTTGGCCAGGCCTGTTCGTTATTGTTGTTCGAGTCTTCTTTCATGCAGCTTTCGATGTCGTCGCAAATCCGTTGGAACAAGGCGTCAAACAAATCTTCTTTGTTTTTGAAATGCCAATACAGCGCGCCGCGCGTTACGCCTGCGGCTTGGGCGATTTCGTTGAGCGAGGTGCGGGCAATGCCTTTCTGATAAAACGTATCCAATGCGGCAAGCATGAGATATTCTTTGGTTTTTAAGGCTTCGGTTTTGGTTCTTCTCATAGTTGTTTTGTAGGAAATGTAAATTTATGGTTCGGATTATAAAAAATTACTTCTGAACATGCAAGAATGTATGTATAATTCAATTCAATACTTGATAGTGTTTCTCAACACTATATAATCAGCCTGTTTTTCATAAAAGCAGGCAATTTCTGTTTGCGAAATATGAGATTAAAGTAATCAATTTTTAATTAGTCAAACCCTTATTTATCATAGAGATAGGAAAATTATGGCTCTTTATGCTTCTAAAATGATGCGTGTCGCGGCAATTGCAGCAGCTACTGCGTTGGCGCTTTCCGCTTGTGGCAAAGGCGATGAAAAAGCAGCCGGTCAACAGGCGCAAGGCAGTCAGCAACAGCAAAAACAACCTGCGCCTGAAGTCCGCGTGGTCACTGTGCATCCGGAAACCGTTGCATTAACAACCGAGTTGCCAGGCCGTCTGGAATCATTGCGTACTGCCGAAGTTCGCGCCCAAGTCGGCGGTATTCTGCAAAAACGTCTGTTTCAAGAGGGCAGCTATGTTAAAGCCGGTCAGCCTTTGTACCAAATCGACAGCTCGACTTATGAAGCAAACTTAGAAAGCGCACACGCCCAGTTGGCGAGTGCGCAAGCTACTTTGGCCAAAGCGAATGCCGACCTGGCCCGCTACAAACCGCTGGTTGCTGCCGATGCCATCAGCCAACAGGAATATGATGCGGCCGTAACGGCCAAGCGTTCAGCAGAGGCAGGCGTCAAATCCGCTCAAGCAGCCATCAAATCTGCCGGTATCAGTCTGAACCGTTCCCGCATTACTGCGCCGATTTCCGGCTTTATCGGTCAATCTAAAGTTTCTGAAGGTACGCTGTTGAATGCCGGCGATACCACCGTTTTAGCCACCATCCAACAAACCAATCCGATGTATGTCAACGTTACCCAATCTGCGAGTGAGGTCATGAAACTGCGTCAACAGGTTGCCGAAGGCAAATTGTTGGCGGCAAACGGCGCGATTGCAGTGGATATCAAATTTGACGACGGTACGGTTTACCCTGAAAAAGGCCGTCTGCTGTTTGCAGATCCGACTGTTAACGAAACGACCGGTCAAATTACCTTGCGCGCCGCCATTCCTAATGACAGAAATATCTTGATGCCGGGCTTGTATGTGCGCGTGTTGATGGAACAAGTTGCAGTGGATAATGCATTTGTAGTGCCGCAACAAGCAGTTACCCGCGGTTCGCAAGATACGGTGATGGTGGTGAATGACAAGAGCGAAATGGAAGCGCGTGTCGTGACCATTGCCCAACAGCAAGGTAGCAATTGGGTGATTACAGACGGCCTGAAAGACGGCGACAAAGTGATTGTTGAAGGCATCAGCATTGCCGCTATGTCGGGTGCTAAACAGGTAACGCCGAAAGAATGGACGCCGCCTGCAAGTGCTGCGGCAGCAGCACCGGCAGTTTCAGATGGCCAGGCTGCATCCGAGGCCAAGCCTGAAGCTAAAGCTGCATCTGAAGCTAAATAAGGAACGCGTGAATGTCTAAGTTTTTTATTGACCGCCCCATTTTTGCATGGGTTATTGCGATTTTTATCATCGCAGCGGGTATTTTCGGCATTCAAAAACTGCCGATTTCCCAATATCCGTCCGTTGCTGCACCGACCATTACTTTGCGCGCTACTTATCCGGGCGCTTCTGCTCAGGTAATGGAAGACAGCGTACTGGCCGTTATCGAACGTAATATGTACGGTGTGGAAGGTTTGGACTATATGACGACTTCTGCCAATTCCAGCGGCAGCGGCAGCGTCAGTCTGACGTTTACACCGGAAACCAATGAAGATTTGGCGCAGGTAGACGTGCAGAACAAATTGTCGGAAGTGTTGTCCACATTGCCCTCTACCGTACAGCAATATGGTGTAACCGTATCTAAAGCGCGTTCCAACTTCTTGCAAGTGGTCATGCTTTCTTCTGAAAAGCAATCCATTGAGGAAATGAACGATTACGCCCAGCGCAATATCATTCCTGAACTGCAGCGTATCGACGGGGTAGGGCAGGTACAATTGTTTGGTGCGCAACGCGCCATGCGTATTTGGGTTGACCCGAAAAAACTGCAAAACTACAACCTGTCTTTTGCAACGGTAACCAATGCGCTTGCGACACAAAATATTCAAATTTCAGCGGGCTCTATCGGTTCTTTGCCGGCGGCTGCAGGTCAGACTATTTCAGCAACTGTGACGGCGCAAGGTCAGCTGAGCACTGCTGAAGAGTTTGGCAACATCATTTTGGTATCCAATATCGATGGTTCTAATGTCTATCTGAAAGACGTTGCCAAAGTCAGCTTGGGTATGCAGGATTATTCTTCTTCCACCCGTTTGAACGGCGTCAACACTACCGGTATGGCAGTGATGCTGTCTAACAGCGGTAACGCTTTGGCAACGGCGACTGCCGTGAAAGAAAAAATGGCGGTTTTGCAGAAGTATTTTCCAGACGGCATGAGCTGGAAAGTTCCCTACGATACTTCCAAATTTGTGGAAATTTCGATTGAGAAAGTAATCCATACACTTTTGGAAGCCATCGTATTGGTATTCTTGGTGATGTATCTCTTCCTGCAAAACATCCGCTATACGCTGATTCCGACTATTGTTGTGCCGATTTCCCTGTTGGGCGGTTTTGCCTTTATCTCATACATGGGTATGTCGATTAACGTATTGACCATGTTTGCGATGGTATTAGTAATCGGTATTGTGGTCGATGACGCGATTGTGGTCGTTGAAAACGTTGAGCGTATTATGGCGAGCGAAGGTCTGTCGCCTAAGGCTGCAACCAAAAAAGCGATGGGTCAGATTTCCGGCGCGGTTATCGGTATCACTGCCGTTTTGATGTCCGTATTTGTGCCGCTGGCAATGTTTAGCGGTGCAACCGGTAACATTTACAAACAGTTTGCCTTGACCATGGCGGCATCGATCGGCTTCTCCGCATTCCTTGCCTTGACGCTGACTCCGGCATTGTGTGCCACTATGCTCAAACCGATTCAGAAGGGTCATCACGAAGAGAAAAAAGGTTTCTTCGGTTGGTTTAACAAAAAATTCGACAGCTGGACACACGGCTACGAAGGCTGGGTTGCCAAAGTCTTGCGTAAGACTTTGCGCATGATGGTTGTCTATATTGGTTTGACTGTTGTGGGCGTATTCCTGTTTATGCGTCTGCCGACTTCCTTCTTGCCGACTGAAGACCAAGGTAACTTGATGTTGAGCGTGCAGCTGCCTGCCGGCGCAACCAAAGAGCGTACCGATGCAACTTTGGCTCAAATCACTCAACTGGCGAAATCTGTACCTGAGATCGAGAACATTATTACCGTTTCCGGCTTTAGTTTTAGCGGTTCCGGCCAAAACATGGCTTTGGGCTTTGTCATTCTGAAAGACTGGAGCGAACGTACTGCTCCGGGCAGCGATGCGACTTCTATTTCCGGTAAGTTGACCGGCATGATGATGAGTACGCTGAAAGACGGTTTCGGTTTGGCGATTGTGCCTCCTGCCATTATGGAATTGGGTACAGGCTCCGGCTTGACGATTTACCTGCAAGACCGTAACAACAGCGGCCATGCCGCATTATTGGCCAAACGCAATGAGTTGATTGACAAAATGCGTAAAAGCGGTTTGTTTAACCCAAGTACCGTTCGTGCGAGTGGTTTGGAAGATGCGCCGCAGTTGAAAATCGACATCAACCGCTCTGCAGCAGCCGCACAAGGTATTTCGTTCTCTGATATCCGTACTGCTTTGGCTTCTTCTTTGGGTTCCTCTTATGTAAACGACTTCCCGAATCAAGGCCGTCTGCAACGCGTGATGGTACAAGCTGATGCGAGTGCCCGTATGCAGCCTGCCGATATTCTGAACCTGACTGTACCGAACAAATCCGGCGTGGCCGTACCGCTTTCTACCATTGCTACTGTTTCTTGGGAAAACGGTATGGAACAAAGCGTCCGCTTCAATGGTTATCCGGCAATGGAGCTTTCCGGCTCGCCTGTTAATGGCGTATCTTCCGGTCAAGCCATGGCTGCGGTACAGCAAATGGTTGATGAAATGGGCGGCGGTTACAGTCTGGAGTGGGGCGGTCAGTCTCGTGAAGAGGCTAAAGGCGGCTCGCAAACTGTCGTGTTGTACGCATTGGCCGCTGCCGCTGTATTCTTGGTATTGGCTGCTTTGTATGAAAGCTGGTCTATCCCGTTGGCGGTTATCCTTGTGATTCCGTTGGGCTTGATTGGCGCGGCATTGGGCGTAACCGGACGTAACATGTTTGAAGCACTGCTGGGCAGCATTCCGGCATACGCCAACGATATCTACTTCCAAGTCGGTTTCGTTACGGTGATGGGTTTGAGTGCGAAAAACGCGATTTTGATTATCGAGTTTGCCAAAGACCTGCAAGCGCAAGGCAAGAGCGCGCTTGAAGCTGCGCTTGCCGCCGCACACCTGCGTTTCCGTCCGATTATCATGACTTCGTTCGCCTTCATCTTGGGTGTGGTACCGCTCTATGTTGCCAGCGGTGCCAGCTCCGCCAGCCAACGTGCGATTGGTACGACCGTGTTCTGGGGGATGTTGATCGGTACGATTCTGTCTGTGTTCCTTGTGCCTTTGTTCTATGTGGTTGTGCGCAAATTCTTTAAAGAAACTGCACACGAGCATGAGATGGCCGCCAAACACGCCGCTGAAGCCGGCATGATTGAAGACGGTAAACACGATTCAGACAAGCACTAAAGCAAAGGCCGTCTGAAAAATTTTCAGACGGCCTCAAAATGCTAAAGGATTCTAAAATGAAGAAGATTACATTCAAACCTGTACTGACCGCTGTTGCCGCTGCCGTGGCTTTGTCGGCCTGTACCATGATGCCGAAATATGAGCAGCCTCAAGTTGCCGTGGCCGATACGTTTAAATACGACACTGTTGACGACGGTATCCGTGCCGCTGAATTGGGTTGGCAAGATTACTTTGCCGATCCGCGCCTTCACCGCCTGATCGACATCGCATTGGAACGCAATACCGATTTGCGTACAGCCGCGCTGAATGCGGAAATCTATCGCAAGCAATATATGATTGCGCGTAATAATTTGTTGCCAACCGTCAATGCCAGCGGTACAGGTTCGCGTCAAGGCAGCTTGAGCGGCGGCAGCGTCAGCAGCCAATACAGCGTGGGTTTGGGCGCAGCCTCTTATGAACTTGACCTTTTCGGCCGTGTCCGCAGCACCAGCGAAGCCGCGTTGCAAGGTTATTTCAATGTGGCCGCCAACCGCGATGCCGCGCATCTGACCCTGATTTCTACCGTTGCCAAAGCCTACTTTAATGAACGCTACGCTGAAGAAACCATGGCATTGGCACAACGCGTATTGCAAACCCGTGAAGCGACTTACAAGCTTTCACAATTACGCCATAAGGCCGGCGTGATTTCCGCCGTTGATTTGCACCAACAGGAAGCGCTGATTGAATCGGCCAAAGCCGATTACGCATCTGCGGTAAAAAACCGCGAGCAAGCGCGAAATTCCTTGGCTATGTTGATTAATCAACCTTTGCCTGAAGACTTGCCTGCCGGTTTGCCTTTGAACAAACAGTTCAAAATGACCAAACTGCCTGCCGGTTTGAGTTCGGACCTGTTGCTCAACCGTCCGGATATCCGTGCGGCCGAACACGCGCTCAAACAAGCCAATGCCAATATCGGTGCGGCACGTGCGGCGTTTTTCCCGCGCATCAGCCTGACCGGTTCTGTCGGTACCGCTTCCGGCGAGTTGAGCGGCCTGTTTAAGAGCGGCACGGGTATTTGGGCTTTTGCACCATCCATCACTCTGCCTATCTTTGATTGGGGCACAAACAAAGCCAATCTTGACGTAGCCAAACTGCGCCAACAGGCACAAATCGTTGCTTATGAAGCCGCTGTTCAATCCGCATTCAAAGACGTTTCCAATGCGTTGGTTGCACGCGAACAGCTGGATAAAAGCTATGCCGCTTTGAGCAAACAAAGCCGTGCCTACAACGACAGCCTGCGCCTCATCAGCCTGCGCTACAAACATGGCGTATCCAGTGCATTGGATTTGCTGGATGCCGAGCGCAGCAGTTACGGCGCAGAAACTGCTCTTTTGGCTAATCAGCTGACCCGTTTGGAAAACCTTGCCGATTTGTATAAAGCACTTGGCGGCGGTTTGAAACGCGAAACCAAAGCTGCTGAATAAGTATTTGCTAAGATTAAAAGGCCGTCTGAAACATTTAGGTTTCAGACGGCCTTTTTGTTATGCAGCAATTCTAAGCTTTTAATTTCTCACTTAAAGAACCGACATAGGCTGCGCGTTCGTTACGGCTGGCTTCGGGCTGGTGTGTGTTGAGCGAAGACCATTTGCGGTTGCTACGCGCTTTGTTGAGTTCGCTTGGCAATTTGGCCGTATTCCATGGCGCTTTGCGTTCTTTTAGCTCGATATGTGATTGAGCCGCGTGGCCGCGCGTTTGCAAGACGTGCAATAAATCCAGTGCGCGTGCGGCGAGCAGGGTAAGGGTTTCCGGATCAGTATGCAGGGTTTGTCGGCCGTTGATTTTGTCGGTGATGTCTTGGGCATTGGGCAAAATGCCGCCCAACAGGCCGCCGATGGCCGTACCCAAACCAAGTGAGCCGCCAAGCGTGGCAATATCCAAGCCTAAGCCGATGAGTGCACCTGCGGTTGCGCCGGTACCGGTACGGATGCCGTAATGTTTGAGCAATTCGCTGTCAAACGGATCTTGTTTGAAGGCTTTGGGCATCCATGTGCTGTCACTGCCGACTTCGTCGTGATAGAAGCGGTAAAGTGTGAACAGGCGTTGTTGCATTTGCCGCTCAAGTTGGCGGATTTCCGATTGCATGACTTCCAAAGTCGGGGCAGGGTCGTCGTTTTCGGCAATTTCTTGGGTAAATGCGGCGGCATCCAGCAGAAAATCGGCAATTTCACGACGCGCTTCCGTATCCAGCCGTTGCCACTCGCGCCGGCGCATATTGATGAGGCGGTCGAGGATGTCGCGCTTAGGTAACATGGTGGCAAGGTTGTCCCACAATCGGATTTCGCCTTCAAAGTCGAAGGCAACGGTATCGAAACCGGCGTAAACATGCAGGTTTCTGCGGGCGAGCATATTGGTCCAAGCGCTCAGGTCTTGATTTTGGGTGAAGTTGAACACGGGCATGATGGGCTTGGCGCACCAAGACAAAATGGTCAGCTCGTCTTTGTATTTGTCGAGGACGGGTTCCCGCGCATCGATGACGTACATGGCCATATCGCTTTGCATGACTTGGCGCAGCACTTTGGCCTCTTGGTTGAATTCGTGATGCGCTTCATGATTGCTGAGGAATTGCTGAATGCGCTCAATACCGTCATCGCGTGCAGATGTGTGGGTTTCCAGCCAATCCAACACGCCGCCGGCATCTTCAAGGCCGGGTGTATCGTAGAGGTAAACCAAGCTGTCGTCGCCGTCGTTGATAAGGGCTTCTTCGACATGGCGCGTGGTAGAGGGCGCGTTTTTCACTTCACCGAAGGTGCTGTCGCGCAAAAGCGTACGTAAGAGCGAGGTTTTGCCTGTGTTGGTATGGCCGACGACGGCAAGGGAAAGTGGGGTGGTCATGGTCTTTGGGTCGGGTTGATATGGACTATGAATGTGTGAGTATGGAGCCGTTTATCTTTAGTGGCAATATATGTTTCAGACGGCCCTAAATTTTTTATATATGGGCGAAAATAGCAAGAAAAAGAGGGGAATAGCGACTTTGTTGTTTTTTAGCAAAATACTTGAAAATAGATAGGAAAACAGTTGACAGGAGGGTAGAAGGATAGGATAATTCGCGCCGTTGAGTTGCTTGATGCAGCTTGATTTTTCTCCTCTATTTCTCCTTTGTAGACTTGGCGCATATCAAAACGGTATGCGCATTTTTTTATCTGCATTGAAACATGATTACATTTAAGATCTGTAAATCGAATAATTAAGAAACTTTACAAGAAAAATACTTGCGCGGTTGAAGCTCTTGTTGCATAATTCGTTTCGTTAGCTGGTTCGAGTAGTCAGTTAATAGTTTCTCCTCTATTTCTCCTTTGTAGACTTGGCACACATTCTGTCGGATGTGTGCATTTTTTTTGCCTATTTAAAATAAAGGCCGTTTGAATGTTGTAATCTTTCAGACGGCCTTTGTTTATCGAATAGAATTAGATGTCTAATACTACTTCTTCTTTGACTTCTTCCATGACAACATAGCTGCGGCTTTCGGCTGCAGCCGGCAGTTGCAGCAGGATATTGCCGAGCATATCGCGATAGGCGGACATATTGGGCAGGCGGACTTTGATAAGGTAGTCGTATTCGCCAGAGACCAAGTGGCATTCTAGAATTTGCGGAATCTTCAGCACTTCGCGTTTGAAGTCTTCAAAAATATTGCCGGATTTGGAGCGCAGTTTTAGCTCGACAAAGACCAAGAGGCTTTGGCCTAAAGCATGAGGATTCAGATGGGCGTGATAGCCGGTAATGAGGTTGTCGCGTTCCAAGCGACGGACGCGTTCGGTTACTGGCGTAGTGGAGAGGCCGACTTTTTCAGCCAATTCAGTCATGGGGATACGTGCATTTTGTTGTAGGAGCTTGAGGATTTTTAAGTCGGTTTTGTCGAGTTCTTTCATGGCCTTGATGTCTGTCGTTTTCATTTGGATTGAATCATAACCTTAAAACAGGCTGAGAAGAAGCATAAATGCCTAAAGGTGCGCATGAGTTCTAAAATATGAATAGATTATTCTTGTGTATTTCATGGAATCCTGTGTAGTTTTTGACCTATAATATTTACTTCAAAGTAATAGGGCAGGCCGTCTGAAACGGAATGCCGATAAGAGGAATACATTATGCGTCCGCTCAATGCGCAAATCCGTTTGGATAATTTACGTCAAAATTATCGTTTTCTCAAAGAGTTGCATGGCAATAAATTGTTGGCCGTGATTAAGGCCGATGCTTACGGGCATGGTGCGGTCAGATGTGCACACGCGTTGGCGGATATTGCCGACGGCTTTGCGGTGGCAACGGTAGATGAAGGCGTGGAATTGCGTCAAAACGGCATTAAAAATCCGATTGTTTTGTTGGAAGGCGTGTTTGAGGCTGCGGAATATGCGGATGTTGACCGTTATGATTTGTGGCCGGCAATCGGTAGCCAATGGCAGTTGGAGGCGTTTGTGCATCATGAGTGGCAACGTCCGACGACCGTATGGCTGAAAATGGACTCGGGTATGCACCGTGCCGGTTTCTTTCCGCATAACTATGCCGCCGCCTATACTGCATTGAAACAATCCGAATCGGTTGAAAACATTGTGAAATTCAGCCATTTTGCCTGCGCGGACGAACCGGAAAACGGCATGACCGAAATGCAGCTTGAAGCGTTTGATTTGGCGTGTGAGGGTTTGGAAGGCGAAGAGAGCTTGGCGAATTCCGCCGCGATTTTGAACGTGCCTGAAGCGCGGCGCGATTGGGGACGTGCCGGTCTGGCCTTGTATGGTATTTCGCCTTTCGGCGGCGTGGATGAGCGTTTGAAACCTGTTATGCGCCTGACTTCCCGTGTTTTCGGCGAGCGCGTGTTGCAGCCGCATTCTCCGATTGGTTACGGCGCAACGTTCTACACCAGCAAATCCACCCGTGTCGGTTTGATTGCCTGCGGTTATGCAGACGGCTATCCGCGTCGCGCTTCCACTAATTCTCCGGTTGCCATCGATGGCAAACGCAGCCGTATTATTGGCAGGGTGTCTATGGATATGATTACGGTTGAACTGGAAGCTTCGAAAGAGGGCTTGAGTGCGGAAGTCGAGCTTTGGGGCGATGTGATTAATATTAATGAAGTTGCCGAAGTTGCCGGTATGATTCCGTACGAAATTCTCTGCAATATCAAACGTGCGAAGTTTACTTATATCGAGTAAGCAGTAAAAGATGAGGCCGTCTGAAATGTGTTTTCAGACGGCCTTTTTATTAGCTGCAATTAAAACGATTCGTCAGCGCGTAGATAACGCCATTTGCCCGGCGGCAGTCTGCCGAGTTTGACTTTACCCATGCGGATGCGTTTCAAACCGACGACACGCAGGCCGACCAGTTCGCACATGCGGCGGATTTGGCGTTTTTTGCCTTGTCGCAAAATAAAGCGCAACTGGTCTTCGTTTTGCCATTCGACTTTGGCGGGGCGCAATTTTTCTCCGTCCAAACTCAAGCCGTGGTTGAGTAGGGCGAGGCCTTTATCGTCCAGTTTGCCACGGACGCGGACAAGGTATTCTTTTTCGCTGCTGCTGTTTTCACCAATCAGTTGTTTGGCAATGCGGCCGTCCTGAGTGAGTACTAACAATCCGACGGAGTCGATATCTAAGCGGCCGGCAGGGGCTAAGCCGAATTTGTGTTTTTCGCTGAAAGGGATACGGCTGTCATCGCCTTCCCAATGGTTTTCGGCGGTAATGAGTTCTGCGGCGGATTTATAGCCTTTTTCTGCCTGCGCGCTGACGTAGCCGACGGGTTTATTCAGAAGGATGGTTACGCGCGCTGCTTGTTTTTCATGGGCTTGTTTGTTGAGGTCGATGCGGTCGCGCTCGGTGACTTTTTGACCGAGTACGGCGGTTTGACCGTTGACTTTGACCCAGCCTTGCTCGATGTAACTGTCTGCCTCGCGGCGCGAGCATAAGCCCAATTGCGCCATGCGTTTGGAGAGGCGCATGGTTTCGGAATCGTTGTTTTGCATGGTATGGCAATATAGAGAAATGGGAATGTCGGATTATAGCATTGACTGTTTGTCAGGCCGTCTGAAAACTGAATTTTTGGGTTTTCAGACGGCCTTTCGTTTGTTATATGTTAAGGAATATTTAGTTTTGAAGTAAAAAATGAAGGGTATATTGTCTGTTTGTGTTAACCTTACGGACGAACTAATCATTTTGTTTTCAGTCGAATTTGGGTTGAAATGACATTTCACTCATGAAATCATGAAGACTATAATGACTGGTCTTTCTGAAGCGCATTAAGGCAGTTTGTCGCTAAAGCAAGCCTTGGTGCATCACGTTTTAAGGATAAATCAATGAAATCGCTCAAATCATTTTTGATCTGGGGCATTGTGGTTTTGGTAGGCTTGGCCTCCTTTACTACTTTAGCTCTCAGCCGTGGCGAGCAAGTCAGTGCGATTTGGATGGTTACGGCCGCCATTTCGGTATACTGCATTGCCTACCGTTTCTACAGTCTTTACATTGCCAACCGTGTGATGCAGCTTGATCCTAACCGTCTGACTCCGGCAGAACGCCACAATGACGGCTTGGACTATGTTCCCACACATAAAGGCGTACTGTTCGGCCACCACTTTGCCGCTATTGCCGGCGCAGGCCCTCTGGTTGGTCCTGTATTGGCAGCACAAATGGGTTATCTGCCCGGTACTTTGTGGATTATCTTCGGCGTGGTATTTGCCGGTGCCGTACAGGATATGATGGTACTGTTTGTTTCTATGCGCCGTGACGGTAAGTCTTTGGGTGATATCGTGAAACAAGAACTCGGTACCGTTCCCGGCGTGATTGCATCCATCGGTATTTTGATGATTATGGTCATCATCATGGCGGTGTTGGCGCTGATCGTTGTGAAAGCATTGGTTCACAGCCCTTGGGGTACGTTCACCATCGCAGCAACTATGCCGATCGCTCTGTTTATGGGTCTTTACACCCGTTATATCCGTCCGGGCAAAATTGGTGAGATTTCCATCGTCGGCTTTATTTTGCTGATGTTGGCCGTGATTTACGGTGAAGATGTTGCCCGCAGTTCCTTTGGTCACTGGTTCGACCTTGACGGCATTCAGCTGACTTGGGCGATTATGATTTACGGTTTCGTGGCTTCCGTACTGCCGGTTTGGCTCTTGCTGACCCCGCGCGACTATCTGTCCACCTTCCTGAAAATCGGTACGATTGCAGCTTTGGCTTTGGGTATCGTTATTGTTAACCCAACCCTGCAAATGCCTGCGGTTACCCACTTTATCGATGGTTCAGGCCCGGTATTCTCCGGTGCATTGTTCCCGTTCTTGTTCATTACCATTGCTTGTGGTGCGGTTTCAGGCTTCCATGCGCTGATTTCTTCCGGTACTACGCCAAAAATGGTGGAAAACGAAACCCACGTCCGCATGATCGGTTACGGCGGCATGATTATGGAAAGCTTTGTGGCCATTATGGCGCTGGCTGCCGCCGCTTCGCTTGAGCCAGGCGTGTACTTCGCGATGAACAGCCCGGCTGCGCTGATTGGTACAGATGCCAACACTGCTGCTGAAGTCATCACCACTAAACTGAACTTCCCTGTTGATGCCGCAACCTTGTTGCACACTGCTAAAGAAGTGGGCGAAAACACCATTCTGTCCCGCGCAGGCGGCGCGCCAACCCTCGCAGTCGGTATGGCGCACATCATGAGCCGTCTGATTCCGGGCGAAGCTATGATGGCGTTCTGGTATCACTTTGCCCTGCTGTTTGAAGCCTTGTTCATCCTGACCGCGGTTGACGCCGGTACACGCGTTGCCCGTTTCATGATTCAAGACTTGGGCAGTATCTTCTACAAACCATTCGGTAACACCGACTCTATCCCTGCCAACCTGGTTGCAACATTCTTTGCTGTGGCATTGTGGGGTTACTTCCTCTATACCGGCGTAACCGACCCTCTGGGCGGCATTAACTCGCTCTGGCCTCTGTTCGGTATCGCCAACCAAATGCTGGCAGGCGTAGCGTTGATTATGTGTACCGTTGTCTTGGTGAAAATGAAACGCGACCGCTATGTTTGGGTAACCTTGGTTCCTGCTGTCGGCGTATTGTTTGTAACCTGCTATGCCGGTTTGCAAAAACTGTTCCACAGCGACCCGCGCGTCAGCTTCTTGGCGCACGCAGGCAAATACCGCGATGCCTTGGCTTCAGGCGAAGTCCTTGCCCCGGCTAAAGACATCGGCGAAATGTCACAAATCATCTTCAACGACCAAATCAATGCCGGCCTGACCGCTTTGTTCCTGGCAGTTGTCGTGATTGTCGCCGTGTACGGTTTGCGTACCGCCATGAAAGCCCGCAAAGTCGGCTGGCCAACTGCTAAAGAAATTCCGGCAGTGTATCGCGACGGTAAACAGCCGGAGGCTCAGCATGAAGCATAAGCTCGCATCTTGGTGGAAAACCATCAAGTTGACAGCAAACTTGATGGCCGGTGTCCCGGATTATGAAAACTACGTTGCCCGCCAGCGCAAACATAATCCCAATGCGCCGGTCATGACCGAGCTGCAATTCCAAGACTACTGCCGCAAACGCCGTTGCGGCGGCAACGGCGGACGCTGTTGTTAATGAAGGCATAAAAAGGCCGTCTGAAAATACTTTCAGACGGCCTTTTATTATGGAATATCAATAAACATCAAAGATTTTGTCTTGCCATCAATATTTAAGCAAACAACTTGCCAATATTTACTCTTCTTCGAGCAGTACCAGCGGACGCTGTATTTTTCTGAGTTCTTCCACCTCGTCCAACAGCCGCATAATCAACCCCAATGCGGGAATACCGGCTTCAAAATCACGGCTTAAGCGTTGTGCGCGACGGATGCGGGCAAGATGAAAACCACTGAAGGTGCTTTTTTCGGGTGCACCATCGATGCTGATGATGTCTTCTGCTATAAGTTCCAACAGCCAATCGCGACGGCAGCGGCTGGCTGCAACGATTTCTTCAAAAGTAAGGGTAACATCGGAGGACTGAATCATAATTTATCCTTTCTCTTATGCTTGTTTCGCGGCAAAGTGTTCGGCCAATTTTTCCCATGCGGCACGGTCGGCTTCGCTCTCTACTGGCGGAACATTAATGCGGATATTGAGATAAAGGTCTCCGGCTTCTTTTGCAGGAATACCTTTGCCTTTGAGGCGGATGCTTTTACCGCTTTGGCTGTTGGCAGGCAGATTGACCTGTAAGCGGCCTGAAGCGGTAGGGACGATGATTTTGCCGCCCAATACGGCTTCCCAAGGTTTGACATCTATTGTTTGATATACGTCTTTCCTGTTTTTGACGTATAAATCAGGTTGGTCGTGGAACTTGATTTTTAAGTACAAGTCACCGTTTTCACCGCCGTTATATCCCGGCAAACCTTGACCGGCCAAACGGATTTGTTGGCCTTCTGCAATGCCTTTGGGGATTTTGACGTTGAGGGTTTTATTTTGATAAACCGCACGTCCGTATTCGTCTAGAGTCGGCACATTCAAAGTCATGCTACGTTCTGCGCCAACATACGCTGCGTAAATATCAATACTCAATTCAGCATGTTGATCCTCGCCTTTTATTGGGCCGCGGGGTTGCTCGGAACGAGTGTGGGATTGGCGGAATGATGAAAACAGATCTTCAAAATTGAAGTCTCCCGCTCCGAACGGTTCACCTTCATGACGTTCATAGCGGAAGCCGCCGCCGTTAAATCCATTGCCAAACGGATTGCCGCCTTGACCGAACGGATTGCCTCCGGCGCTGCGTCCGTAAGGATTAGCCAACATTTCATCGTATTCGGCCCGCTTTTCTTTGTCGGAAAGCGTTTCGTAGGCACGGTTGATTTCTACCGTACGTTCGGCTGCGTCAGGTTCTTTGCTGACATCGGGGTGGTATTTGCGCACCAGTTTTCGGTAGGCTTTTTTGATTTCGGCCTCATCCGCATCTTTGGCAACGCCCAGTATTTCATAATAGTTTTTTTCTGCCATGTTATTCCTTTGACTGCTCATATACAAAATTCTTATAGTTTTAATAATTGAGGGTAGATATTCTAAAATCAAGGGCTTTGGAAATAAAATTCTCTATTTCTGACAATGATTAATGGATAATTTATTTCTTTGTTTCTAGAGAAATAGAAAATATAAAGGCCGTCTGAAATACTGCTATTTCAGACGGCCTTTATCAAATTGGGGTTTTATTTGTCTTGAGCATTTTTTTGTTCGCGGACCACCCATTGGGCAATATCTGAACCCAATACTTTAGAAGTGCGGTTCAAGACGGCGCAAGAGCTTTTATAAGCGCCAAACATGCCGCCGGAAGAGTTGCGGGTAAAGGTTTTTTTGCCGACTTGTTTACCGTCAACATACAAAGTGGCAGAAACAGCCATCCCTTTGGCGTGGCCGATAAAGGCATTGCCTGCACTCATGGCGGAAGTAATGGCGATATCTGCGTATGTACCTTGTTTTTTACCGTCACGGACAACCGTTACATCGCTTTTGGCTGCAGTTTCTTGCAAAGATTTGGACATGATGCTGCCCACTTCTAAACACTCGGAAACAATACGGGTATCGATTTCTTCTTTATCGCGGTAAGGAATGCTTTCATCAATATGGACATCCGCGCTGGCAAATGCAGATGCAAACAAGAATGCGGTTGCAAGGATACGGTTAGGAGACATAGTAGGACACCTGAAATGGAATGTTAAAAAGAGTTGTTATTGTATAACGGCGTTTACACTCAATCAACATAAGTTAAATAGGAAAAGATTTTGTTGAAATAGCTGTTATAGCAAGATAATCAAAAGGCCGTCTGAAATACTGTTATTTCAGACGGCCTTTTGATTGGGACATTAATTTGTTCTGGTCAAATAAGGCAGGGGATCGACTGCTTTGCCGTTTAGACGAACTTCAAAATGCAGCTTGACGCTGTCTGTATCGCTGCTGCCCATGGTGGCGATAACTTGGCCGGCTTGGACTTTTTGATCTTTTTGTACTAAAAGCGTGTCGTTGTGGGCGTAGGCGGTAATGGTGTAGTCGTTGTGGCTGATCAAAATCAGCTTGCCGTAGCCGCGGACTTCTTCGCCAACGTAGATGACGGTACCGGCTGCGGCAGAACGGATTTGTTGGCCTTGTGTGCCTGCAATATCTATGCCTTTGCTGGTTGTGCCGTTGTAGCTTTGGATAATGGAGGATGAGGCGTTATCGGTCGGCCATTGCAAGCTTAACCGGTTGATTGGGGTAACGGCGGTTGCTTGGCGTTGCTGCGTAGCAGTATTGCGGGAGGCAACATGACGGCGGACGCGCAATACTTGGCCAACTTCGATTTGTGAGGCGTTGGGAAGGTTGTTCCATGCAACCAGTGTATTGACGTTTTGTCCGTAGCGTTTGGCGATTTGGGTCAGAGTATCGCCGGGACGGACTTTGTAGTAGCCGTCGGGTACGGCGCGGTTGGAAGAAGTGTTGTTGCCGGCGCAGGCTGCTAAGACGGCAATGGTGCTGATGAATGCCAGACGTTTTAAGGTCGTCTGAAAGGTGGAAATAAAATTTGTATTCATGAGTTGTTTCTAAAGGTATCGTTATGCTGTGTATGATAGATAGGAAGAGTGAAAAAAGGTTCACTCAAAAGGCATGGGATAAAATGCGGAAAGGCAATATAGTACCATTGAGAATTTGTAGATATGGCTGAATATTTCTATATCTTTTTGATGCAAGGGGACTTTTTTGAAAAGGTAAAAGAACGTGAAAGTTCTTTCAGACGGCATTGAATAAGGCAATAAAAATCCCCTGCCGAGATAAACGGGCAGGGGATTTTTGTATTATCGAACTTATTTGTTCAATTCGTTAGCCAGATACAGCCAAGTTTCAATCACGGTATCAGGGTTGAGCGATACGCTTTCGATACCTTCTTGAACCAGCCATTTGGCAAAGTCCGGATGGTCTGACGGGCCTTGACCGCAAATACCGACGTATTTGTTTTGTTTGCGGCAGGCAGAGATTGCCAAGTGCAACATCACTTTAACGGCAGGATTACGTTCGTCAAAGGAGTCGGATACCAAGCCACTGTCACGGTCGAGGCCGAGGGTCAGCTGGGTCATGTCGTTAGAGCCGATGGAGAAGCCGTCGAAGTATTGCAGGAATTGTTCTGCCAATACAGCGTTGCTTGGCAACTCGCACATCATGATCAGGCGCAGGCCGTTTTTGCCGCGTTCCAAACCGTTTTCTTTCAGGGCTTTGACAACAGCTTCGGCTTCACCCAAAGTGCGGACGAATGGAATCATGATTTCGACGTTGGTCAAACCCATTTCGTCACGGACACGTTTCAAGGCTTTGCACTCGAGTGCGAAGCAGTCTTTGAAGCTGTCAGCGACATAACGCGCTGCACCGCGGAAGCCCAACATTGGGTTTTCTTCGTGCGGTTCGTAGATGCTGCCGCCCACCAAGTTGGCGTACTCGTTGGATTTGAAGTCAGACATGCGGACGATGGTTTTGCGTGGGTAAACCGAAGCAGCCAAAGTTGCTACGCCTTCTGCGATTTTATCGACATAGAAGTCAACAGGAGAAGCGTAGCCGGCGATGCGGCGGGTAATTTCCGCTTTCAATTCATCGTCTTGTTTGTCAAATTCCAACAAGGCTTTCGGGTGGATACCGATTTGGCGGTTGATGATGAATTCCATGCGTGCCAAGCCGATGCCTTCGCTAGGCAGGTTGGCGAAGCTGAATGCCAATTCAGGGTTACCAACGTTCATCATCACTTTGACAGGGGCTTTAGGCATGTTGTCCAAAGCAACATCGGTAATTTGTACGTCCAACAGGCCGGAATAGATGAAGCCGGTATCGCCTTCGGCACAAGATACGGTAACTTCTTGGCCGTCTGAAAGCAGATCGGTTGCGTCGCCGCAGCCGACCACGGCCGGAATACCCAATTCACGCGCGATAATCGCTGCGTGGCAGGTACGGCCGCCGCGGTTGGTCACGATGGCGGAAGCACGTTTCATCACCGGTTCCCAATCCGGGTCGGTCATGTCGGTAACGAGTACATCGCCTGCTTCAACGGAATCCATCTCGGAAGCGTCTTTCACCAGGCGTACTTTGCCTTGGCCGACTTTTTGACCGATGGCACGGCCTTCGCACAAGACAACTTTTTCGCCGTTGATGGAGAAGCGGCGCAGATTGCGGCTGCTGTCTTCTTGGGATTTTACAGTCTCAGGACGGGCTTGCAGGATGTAGAGTTTGCCGTCCAAACCGTCGCGGCCCCATTCGATGTCCATTGGGCGACCGTAGTGTTTTTCGATGGTCAGCGCGTAATGGGCCAACTCGGTAACTTCGGCGTCGGTAATGGAGAAGCGTTGACGGTCTTCTTCAGGTACATCGACGTTGGTGACAGATTTACCGGCTTCGGCTTTGTCGGTAAAGATCATTTTGATTTGTTTCGAACCCATGGTTTTACGCAGGATAGCCGGTTTGCCTGCTTTCAAAGTAGGTTTGAATACATAGAATTCGTCAGGGTTGACCGCGCCTTGTACGACGTTTTCGCCCAGGCCGTAAGAAGAGGTAACGAAAACGACTTGGTCGTAACCGGACTCGGTATCGATGGTGAACATCACACCGGACGCGCCGCTGTCGGAGCGCACCATGCGTTGTACGCCTGCGGAAAGGGCAACGATGTCGTGTTCGAAGCCTTTGTGGACACGGTAAGAAATGGCACGGTCGTTGTACAGGGAAGCGAATACATGGCGCATGGCTTCTTTAACGTTTTCCAAGCCGTTGATGTTCAAGAAGGTTTCTTGTTGACCGGCAAAAGAAGCGTCCGGCAGGTCTTCTGCTGTTGCGGAAGAACGTACGGCAACGGAAATGTCCGCACCGCCGGCATCGGCAACCATTTTGTTCCAGGCTGTTTCGATTTCAGCATCCAGCTGCTCAGGGAACGGAGTATCCAAAATCCATTGACGGATTTCTTTACCCACGCGCGCCAACTCGGCAACGTCTTCAACATCCAGTTGTTTCAGGGCTTCGGAAATACGCTCGCTCAGACCATTGTGAGCCAGGAAAGCGCGATAGGCTTCGGCAGTGGTCGCAAAACCACCGGGAACGCGTACGCCTTTTTCAGTCAGTTGGCTGATCATTTCGCCCAAAGAGGCATTTTTACCGCCCACTCGCTCAACGTCAGTCATACGCAGGTTTTCAAACCAAATAACGTAGTTTTCGGCCATTTGTGTGTCCAATCCAATCCAAAAATGTTAAAAAAGAAACAAATCCGCCTGCTTATTGTAGCCATTCGTTTGATGGCTGTCATGTGTTTTATCTTTTTTAAAATCACAAATTCGTTTGTGATACTGTGCTTTTCAAGCGTGTAGTCTTCTGAAATGTGAATATCAGATTCATGTTTTTGTGAGTTATCCTATTGTTAAATATGGAAAACAAAATAAGTTAATAAATTTGATAAATAAGATTTATTTTGCAATTTTAGAATAAAATTCTACAAAAAATTGAAAAATAAAATATTATGCTAATTTAAAAATTGTTCAAATTTGTTGTAATCCTGTGTAATCTGTCGGGAGGCGCTTTATTGCAAAGGCTGTAACTGCTATGATTGCCGTCTGAAACGTTACCCTCAAGAGGATTCATTATGACTGATCCACGCCAAGTCTTCTATATTTCCGACCGAACCGGCCTGACCGCCGAAAATATCGGTGAAGCCTTGCTGAACCAATTTGGCAATGTTGAGTTCAAACGCCATACCTATCCGTTTATCGATACGCCTGAAAAAGCGCGTGCTGTTGTAGATAAAGTCAACCAGTCCGCCGAAAAATTCGGCGTGCGCCCGATTGCTTTTGTCAGTGTGGTCAATGACGAAATCCGTGAAATCATCAAGAAAGCCAATGCGTTCCATATTAATTTCTTTGAAACTTTTCTCGGTCTTTTGGAAAAGGAACTCAATACGGAGGCGGTTGCCGCCCAGCAGGGGCACCACAGTATCGGCAATACCCAACGCTATGATGCGCGTATGGAGGCGGTCAATTTCTCACTGAATCATGATGACGGTGTCAGTGATAAGAATTTGAAAGAAGCCGATGTGATTTTGATGGGGGTTTCTCGTTCCGGCAAAACGCCGACCTGTCTCTATCTGGCCTTACAATACGGTATCCGTGCCGCCAACTATCCGCTGATTCCCGATGATTTGGAATCGACCGATTTGCCGCGTATGGTCAAGCCTTATAAAGACAAGCTGTTCGGTTTGACCATTCAGCCTGAACGCTTGCAGGCAATCCGTCAGGAACGTCGCCCTAATTCGACTTATGCCAAAATCGATACTTGCCGCAGCGAGATTGCCGATGCGCAAAATATGTTTAAACGCCACGGTATTCCGTTTACCAATACTACGGACAAATCTGTGGAAGAACTTGCCGTCCATATCTTGCAGGCTTGCAAGCTGAAACGCCGTTTTTAACTGAAATGACAAAAGGCCGTCTGAAAGTTTCAGACGGCCTTTTGTTTGGTCTTTGATATTAGGTTTTGGGCAGGGTAACACCGGTTTGCCCCATGTATTTGCCGTTGCGGTCTTTGTATGAAGTTTCGCAGACTTCATCGCTTTCAAAGAACAAGACTTGGGCCACGCCTTCGCCTGCATAGATTTTGGCAGGCAGGGGGGTGGTGTTGGAAAACTCAAGCGTAACGTAGCCTTCCCACTCCGGCTCGAACGGGGTAACGTTAACGATGATGCCGCAGCGTGCGTAGGTGGATTTGCCCAAGCAGACGGTCAGGACGTTGCGCGGGATGCGGAAATATTCGACTGTGCGCGCCAGGGCAAAGGAGTTGGGTGGAATGATGCAGCAGTCGTCTTCGACGGTTACGAAGTTTTTCGGGTCGAAATTTTTCGGGTCGACGATGGTGCTGTTGATATTGGTGAAGATTTTGAATTCATTGGCACAACGGATGTCGTAGCCGTAGCTGGATGTGCCGTAGGAAATGATGCGCTGGCCGTTGGCCTCTTTGATTTGGTTGGGCTCGAACGGCTCAATCATGCCGTGTTCTTCGGCCATGCGGCGTATCCATTTGTCGGATTTAATGCTCATGGTGGTTGTCCTGGGGTAAGGGTTGTTTGGAAATTCTTTGAAATCAACACAACAGCCTTTAGACAGGCTTGTCAATTGATGTTTCAGACGGCCTAAAAGCCGGGTAAGGCCGTCTGAAAGGCTGTTTATTTGGTTTTGGAAGCAGATTTCTTAGCCAGTTTGACTTCTTTAATCATACCGTCTTCGCATTTCATGATGAAGACGGGTGTACCGTTTTGGGAGGCGGTAAAGTTTCCGTGCGCCCTGCCTTTTTTAAACACGCCCTCCAGCGTCATATTGCGTAATTTGGCGCTGTTGGAGGAGAAAGGTTCGATAAAGGTTTCGCTGTTGCCGGAAACGGTATATACGCCTTTGCCGTCAAATTTGCCGTTTTTAAAGGCGCCGACGTAGCTGCGGCCGTCTTGGCATTTCCATGTGCCTTTGCCGGATGGTTTACCATCTTTGCCGACATCGCCATCGTAAATGCAACCTTTTTCCTGATAAGGATTGATGGTTTCGGCAATGGCAGGCGTACCCAGCATGAAGGCGACGGGAAGTAGGGCGAGGTATTTCATCATTCATTCCTTTTTGCAGGCGGTTTCAGACGGCCTGATATTGGGATTCAAAAGTCAGCAGGGTTTCAGCAATGCGGCGTGGCAATATGGCTAAAGCGTGTTCGCGCATGGATGCAGGGATACCGTAGTAGGCTTCGGCAATACTGCCGGTAATGGCCGCCAAGGTATCGCTGTCTCCGCCCAGGGAAACCGCCAGTCGGATGGCGTGTTCAAAATCATCGCTTTCAAGAAAGGCGGTAACTGCTTGAGGCACGGTGTCCTGACAGCTTTCGTTGAAATGATAATGCGGGCGGATTTGGTCGCAACTTTGGCTCAAGTCGTAGCCGAATTGTCGTGTAATGTTTTCTTTGATTTGCGCTTTGCCCATACCGGTACGCGCCCAAAAGACGGCGGCGGCTACGGCTTGCGCGCCTTTAATGCCTTCCGGGTGGTTGTGCGTTACGGCGGCGGATTGTTCGGCAAAATGCAGGGTTTCTTCCAATGTGGCAAATGCCCAACCAACGGCAGAAACACGCATGGCAGAGCCGTTGCCCCAGCTATTATAAGGTGCAGGATCTTTCCATTCTATCCATTGTGAGAAGCGGCCGCCATATGCGCCTTTGGGGCAGGGATATGCCCTACACCAGCCTTGTAAAATAGAGGCCAAATTATTGTTGCAGCCTTGTAAAACCCAATCGGCAATGGCAACAGTGCAAATCGTGTCATCGGTAAAGTCGCTGTCGGGGCTGAAAATATCGAAATCGGTATGATGGTAGTTGTCAAACTCAAATCGTGATCCGGCAATATCGCCGATGACTGCGCCCAACATCATGACATCCTTTCTGATACTTCTATTTATATTTCAGACGGCCTTTGATATTCCCAATCGAAAGGCCGTCTGAAAAATTACTCTTGCCAACCACCCAAATAAGAAACCAGTTCTTCCAACATGGTGCTGATAGCTTCGGTCATCAGGATTTGCGAGGCAAAGGCGAGGCTGGCGGCATCGTCGCCGTTGCTTTCCGCTTCTTCTTGCAAAACGTCCAGATACTGGATGCGTTTGAGCGTAAAGTCTTGGGTGAGGATAAATGCGATTTGTTCGCGCCATACCAAGCCCAGTTGGGTAACGGTTTTGCCGTTTTTGACGTGTTGTACCACTTCGTCGGCGGTCAGGTCTTGTTTGGAAACTTTGACGACCGGAACAACATCGCCTACGCCTTTGAGTTCGCAATCGCTGTCCAATTCAAAACCGCCCTCGCAGTGGCCTTGCAGCAGCCAGCTAGTCATCAGGGAAGAGGGCGATTGTTTGGTGTTGGGCAGCGAGGCTTCCAAACAGCCCAAGGCTTCGCGCAGTTTGGTCAAGATGTTTTCCGCTTTGGCAGATGTGGCATTGTTGACCAAAAGATACCCGTGGCGCGTGTCGAAAATCGCCTGTGTGCGGCTGCTGCGCGTAAAGGCACGAGGCAACAGGTCGTCAGTAATCTGTTCTTTCAGCTCTTGTTTTTCCTTGCGGCCGACATTGCGTGCTTCATTGTTTTGGATTTCCAAAACCTTTTCATCCAAAATATCGCGGATTACGCCGGCGGGCAGGACTTTTTCTTCTTTTTTCAGGGCAACGCGCCAAGTGTAATCGGCAGGGAAAACCAGCTCGGGCGAAAAGGAAACCGGTGTGGCAAAGCCTTCGCTAAACCAGTCCAAACCCTGACAATGGGCAAATTCGGATTGCGCCAATTTGTCGACAAGGACTTCCAATTCGGGCAATTTGTCTTTGTTGAGCGGATAAAAACTGATTTGCTTAAACCACATGGCGAGTTTTCCTTTTTATTAAAACCGGCATTATACAGGGAAAATAACATACGGAAATCGGCAGCATCTTTAAAAATGCAGTAAAGGCGTTGACAGAAGAAAAGGCTTTCTGTATAGTTCGCGCTTCGGTTACGCGCCCATCGTCTAGAGGCCTAGGACACTGCCCTTTCACGGCGGCAACCGGGGTTCGAATCCCCGTGGGCGTGCCATATTTTGAATAAACCCTTACTAAAAAATAGTAAGGGTTTATTTTTTGTCACTATGGTACTGCTTGTACATCTTTAAACTCTACTGTAAACGTGGGCTAGGAGCAAAATACTCGGCCTATTCGACAATTCTGGGTGTTCTACATTAACTAAAAATAATGTATCGATGACTGGTGGATGGGTACCATCATTCAGAAAAGGCAAAAGAGTGTCTCATTGATGTAATTGATGGTCATTAAACTTAGAAGATAAATAGGGGAAGAAATTGTGAAAACGAAAATCATGTTGAAAGTACTGAAAAAAGAATAGATTAATTTCCCTTCTATGAAATCCATTGAGGAGGTGTATATTTAATAAGCCTATCTGTAAGTTTTTGGGTTGTAGGCGTCTGATATGCTATTTTTTATATTAGGTTTGTAAGATTGGTCTAGGTGCTGCACTTAAAATCCAAATGTTTTTTATATGCTGATATAATTTCGATCTAAGTCAACTGCCAATTTTTATTATGAAAAATCTTACAAACCCGTTTAAGAGTTGGTTATCACATTTCTTTTTTAATCGTGATCCACTTAATCCTATTCCGAATGGTGGGCCACTGTATACTTATGCAGTTAATGAAAATGAATACCGTGAACTGTGTGCGCTGTTTTATCGTAAGCCTTTTTTGATATCGGGTTCTGTTTGTCAGGAGGAATGGTGTGCCTGTTACTGTCTGGCAGTTAGTGAAACTTATCGGCGTGAGTATTCGGGTGGTGAATGGAGTTGGGCATTTTTCGATAATGTAATAGGTACGCAATTTGATAATGAACAGCAACGTTACAAATATTTGAAAAAAGGGTTGGCATATTGGCGGCGAGAATGGAAATATGACGCTGCTAAAAATACGCGTTATCTTGGTACATTAGTTGCTGAAGGTGGATTACCACTGAAAATGCTTGCAGCTGATGATAATGCTATTCGCAATATTATTGATTATGGCTTGAAAAAATATCAGGAGAGTATGGAAACTTTCCGCCCTTTAGAAGAATATATTGCTGAAAGAGTGTATAGACTGGCACAAGTATTTCGTGATACTGCGGCTGTTATTCTATTTGCCGATACAGTCAGAGCGCTAGTCAAGCTCGCTGAGCGGTTTGACTTGAAGAATAAACGTAATTTGGTCGAATACCTAGATCAGGCAGATAGTGGTTGGCGCAGTGAGTTTCCTTTTGCTTTGGATGGTAAACAGGTGGATGCAGTTATCAACCGCTGGTTGGGTAATGCAGCAGACGAACGTCAAAAATTGGAAAAGCAAGAGTTCTCCTGTCGGCATTATGTAAAGGAGGGAGGTTGGTGCTTGCATGCTAAAATCGGGTTACCTGAAAAATTTAGTTTCCCTATTCAGAATTATCAGGGTAAAACGGTTTTACAATGGCAAATTTTTGAAGGAGAAGAGCCAGTTGCCCAAATGGGAGCAACAGTATTTGCTTCTCTTAGTGATACAGGCGGAGAGCTAACATTCAAACTTCCTTTTGGGAAACAGCTTGATTTTGTCCGAGAGAAACCTAGTCTACCTTTGTCTGTGCGAGTGTTTGCTGGCGGGCGACTGCTCTATACCAAGTTGTTTGGAGATACTGGATTTGATGAAGATGCACCGCTGGTGTTTCACTCTGCTCAAGATCAACGTTGGCAACTGTTCTCTACTAATGAATACACGCGCAGTAAAGATAGGGATATTTTGATTCATCTACCAGACGGTTTTAGGTTGTCTGAAAATGAAAATGTCTCCTATTTGGGCGGGCAGTGGTTTAAGTGTTCGGACGGACTGACTGCTCGTCATGCGGATGGGCGAGAAATAGTTGTTGTGCAAGCTAATCAGACAGAACAGAGTATTTTGCATGGGAGACTGTTTTATCACTGCCAAAATACTGATGGTTTACCTGTGTATCGTGGTTTTCCTACTCTGCTAACGCCCCCTGACTTATCTCCGACGCACATCAAAATCAACGGCGAGGTCCAATCAAATATCTGCCCGAGCTATTATGGTACATTTCAGGTGGCTTTCTATAAGGGTGCAATTTGTTTGTTGCGGCGTAAAATTACTGTCCTGCCTGAAGATTTTTCCTATACTTGGCAAGCAGCAAGCAACAAAGATCCCGCCATTTTAAATGTTAATACTTCCGAAAAGGTTTTCATAGATGTCTTTGCCAAGCATCTAGATATCACACAAATCCATTCCCGATTTAGATTTATCTGCCAAACTGAGGATAGTAATTATCCATCTCATATTATTCTTGCAGTTGGAAGTAACCCTGTTCAAGCTGCACGATTAAGACTACCTCTACCGTTTAATGGTGCGTATCTATATGATGAAAAAGGTAGAATTGATGATTGCCGTCTGAATATCAATCAGTTGCTAGGCAAGTGGATAATGGTATATTCCTCCGCATCGACCGATATGAGGCTGGTATTTAAATTATCGGATAATGTGCATGGTCGCCCCATTTCTATCAGCGAACGTTTGTCAGCAGATGGTTCGGTGCAGCAGTTTTTCTTAGATCAATGGAAACCGCAACTTTTGCAGCTTTTATCGTGCAGCAGTAGTCAAGATGCCCAGGTAGAAATTACAGTGTGCCATATGGGTTCAGAGAACCCTTTGATACGGCTTATCTTGTCTCGTTATAATGGTCTAGTTATGTGGAATAATCAGTTTTACCGTTTCGGTATTCTGGCAGTGACAGATGCATTACGAAAAAGCTTCGTCATCAAACGGCAGGCAGAAGACGAATTGACTTGCCGAGAAGCGGTAGTAAACATCATGCGCTTGGATGCACCTGAAAAAGGTGCACAAAGGCTGCCTGAAAGCGCAATGAGGATAAATGGGCATTATCAACTGTCGTCCGAACAATATGATGAAGGATTGTGGTTGATTTACCCTGCGCCTGAATCACCAGTTCAATTCCGTCCTGCTATATTTGACAACAGCAGTGAAAAATTTATCGAACCATTTCAACATCATTCCCTGCATATTGCTGCACGCGCTTTCCATCCAAACCACAATCCCGAAGCTATTAGCCGTATCATTACGGAAATGGTGGGTAATCCTGAGCATTCTGGTTGGCTGTATTTTGAGAGCCTGAAGCAGCATTTTTCTCATCTGCCATTGTCAGTATTTGAAACATGGAAAGCCTTGGTACAACAGCCCAAAGCCTTGGCTTTGGCGGTATTACGCTTAAGGTTGGATGGTGTATTTTGCGAGCGGATGCGTAACGAATTGGCTGTGGTATGGGAGTGGTTGGCTCTACAAGATTGGTTTACTGCCATAAGTGCGTACAAACCATACATTCGTACCAAAATTGTAGCTCAAGGCTTGAATCCTGATGATTTCCCCCTGCCTGAAAACTGTATTCCTACAAGCGTGTTGTGCCATGACGAGATTTTACGCAATCATGTATTTAAAGGATTTCTTTCAGAAATAGAAATGATAGTGGTGGAAAAAACGCTTGGGGAAATTTTCGACAAGAAGCACGATTCACGTTATAACCGCCATTACAATGCATTGCGTCAGAATAACAACCAACGCATTCCTGAAACGCTTTCAGATGGTCTGCAAAAATGGTTGGAAAAACAACAGGATGTATTTTTCAATAAAGTACGCTGTCTGTCCAAAGTTCCTTTTGACCGTGCAGTTGTCTGGCTACCAGTATTTACTGCCTGTGTTAAAGCCGGCAATGCGCAGCCTTCAGATATCATGCCATTAGAAATGACTGCTGCACAGTTTGCTGATGCTTTTTATCGTATTTACGCTTTGGATGCAGAATGGTTTGATTACGTCTGCGCTTCCTTGAGCTGCTACCTAGTGAGTGAACCATAATGAATACCGATACCACGCAAACTCTTTCCGGATTGATAGAGCAAAGTCTGAACCGTATCAAGGAAGCTACTATTGGCGTATTGGATATTACAGATAATAAATTGCGTAGTCACCTGCGACAATTGATTAGCAATGAATTGGGTAATGAAAACTGTTTCCTCGCTGCCCCTGTCGTTGAACATACCTTTGGTTGGAAAAGTGCGGACTGCACCTTTGCAGATTTGGTAAGACAAAACCTGTTTTCTACAAAACTTACAGATGTGTTGGCAGATGCAGACAGATATGGTTTTCCCAAAACTGCCCGCCCCTATACCCATCAGTTGCAGGTATGGAAGCACCTTCTGGAGGATGATCCAAAATCTGCCATCATTACCAGTGGTACAGGATCAGGTAAAACTGAATGTTTTATGATTCCGATATTGGAAGATCTGATACGTCGCCAAACGTTAGAAAAAACAGCGCTTATCGGTGTTCAGGCTCTGTTTCTCTACCCACTTAATGCTTTAATCAATTCTCAAAAGGAACGTTTGGATGCATGGACGAAACCTTTTGGTAACAAAATCCGCTTTTGTCTTTACAACGGTAACACAAAAGAAAGTGCTGAACCACGTGACAAAGACCGGCCCAACCAAATCTTGTCGCGGGAATTGCTACGTAAAGAACCTCCGCCTATCCTACTTACTAATGCCACTATGTTGGAATATATGCTGGTGCGCCAAGTAGATGCCCCTATTTTGGAAAAATCTCGCCAAACAGGTTCATTGCGCTGGATAGTATTAGACGAGGCACATAGTTATATCGGATCGCAGGCGGCAGAAATTGCACTGTTATTACGCCGTGTAGTACACGCTTTCGGCAAAAAGCCCGAGGACATACGCTTTGTTGCTACATCTGCCACCATTGCTTCCGACAAAGCAGCAGAGGAACTTCGCTGCTATCTTGCTGATTTGGCTGGGGTACCAAAGGAACAGGTCCTAGTAGTTTCTGGAAGCCGCGACTTTTTGCCGATTAGTGTTGCCGATGGTAGACAGAGCCTCGCAGATATCACATCTATTAAGGACGAAACCGAACGCTTTGCAGCCCTTTGTCAAAGTGTAATAGCCACAACCCTGCGTAATTGTCTGACAGCCAATACCCAACCTTACACGCTGAACCAATTGATACAGGCAACGCAAGCATATTTGCTTTCTGATAGCCTTTATGAACAGCAGCGTGAAGTTTTAGACTGGCTGGATGTTATGACTCAGACAAAGCCGTCTGAAAATGCTGAACCATTTTTAAAACTGCGTTTGCATTTATTTCAATCAATGCTGCACGGGTTATGGGCGTGTGCTGACCGTCATTGCAGCAAAAAAGAAGGTTACCTTAAAGACTGGCTATTTGGACAGGTTTATCTTAACCGCAGAACTAAATGTGATTGTGGTGCTCCTGTGTACGAATTAGTGTTGTGCCAAGATTGCGGTACACCGCACTTGATGGCGCAGGAGCATGACGGTATTTTGCAGCAGTGCGATACCTACATCACCGATGAGTTTGCACTCAATCCTGAGCCTGCAGCTAATGACGAAGAAGACAGTGGTGACGACGCAAACCCAATTTCAGATGGTCTACAATTCATATCCCGCAATAAAGTGCTTGCAGCCCCAGTCGATATGCAGTCTGAAAACTATACGGTACAAAAAATCGATAAAGAAACTGCGCAAATCGGCGTACAGCAAGGTAAAACTTTTGAGTTGGCTTTGGATTACTCCCAGCATGCCTGCTGTTCCGCCTGTGGCAAAGAAAACCGAAGAATGCCGTTTTATCGTGGACAATATTTGGGTGCACCGTTTTATGTAACCCACGCTGTTCCGACCGTATTGGAATTTTGTAGTGATGCTGAAAATGATCCGCAATCGTTACCCGCTCGTGGACGGCGCTTGATTACTTTTACTGACAGCCGTCAAGGCACAGCGAGAATGGCGGTAAAAATGCAGCAGGAAGCAGAGTATTCCAAACTGCGTGGTATGGTGTTTGATGTATTGGTGCAGGAAACTGAAAAACCTGTTAATAACGTCCTAATGCCTGAAATGGCAGCAAAAATCGAACAATTGAAACAAACCGATCCCACTTTGGCGGAAATGTTGTTGGAAGTAGCAAAAAGTAAAGCACAAAAAAGTGACAAAAAAGCCTACCTCACTTGGGATGATATGTACCGTACACTGCGCGACAAAGCTGAAATGACGCAAGATTTACTGCCTTACAATCGAGAAACTAATCCCAGTATGTTTAATGATCCTAGTGGCAACGGAGCAGAAAAGCTGGCAGAGTTACTACTGGCACGCGAATTTATCAGACGCCCAAGAAATGCCAATAGTTTGGAAACTTTAGGTTTGACAATGATTTGTTATCCTGGTCTGGATAAAATCAGCACAGTGCCTGATGGTTGGGTAGAGACACGTGTTTTAAATCAGGCAGACAATCCAAACAAGCTGCTGGATTTGGATGATTGGAAAGCATTTTTAAAAATGATTTTGGATTTTCATATCCGTGAAAATTCCTTTACCAATTTAGATGAGCAGAAAAAACGATGGTTAGGCAAACGCTTTTCGGGAAAATCCCTGCTGCCGCCCGATACCAGAGAAAAGCAAACTTTGCGCAAACGAGCTTGGCCGCAAGTTCGAGATAAAGGCCAACAGCCTCGAGCAGTCAAAATTTTGCAGGCGGTTACAGGTCTTGATATTCAAAACCCTTTGGCTAAACACAAAATTAATTCGTGGCTGCAAACTGCGTGGAAACAATTGACTACTGATAGCAATATCCTGCATCCCGATAATGATGCTTGGAAAATGCCGCTTTCAGCAATAGCGTTTAAGTTACCTGAAAAAGAAATGTGGTTGTGTCCGCAAAGTCACCGCCTGATTGACACTACTTTGCGCGGTGTGTCTCCTTATTTGCCTGGTAACTGGCAGGAAATACCGTCTGAAAAACTGTTTTGCAGCAAAATTGAGATTCCAGATTATTATCGTTTTAAACAGGATGCCACTGCTGAACCTCGTCGTAGCCAAATGCGTCGTTTGCTGAAGCAAGATAAAGATGTAGGCCACTTGCGCCAAGAAGGTTTGTGGAGCAATTTGAACGATAAAATCGTAGAAGGAGGTTTCTACTATCGTGCGGCGGAACATTCAGCACAAATTGCATCTACACAATTAAACAGATACGAACAGATGTTCAAAGAAGGGAAAATTAATGTATTGAGCTGCTCTACTACAATGGAAATGGGTGTGGATATCGGCGGTATGGCAGCAGTGGTAATGAATAATGTACCACCACACCCTGCTAATTACCTGCAACGTGCCGGTCGTGCAGGCCGTCGTAGCGAAGCAGCTGCAATAGCTTATACACTATGCAAAAATGATCCTCATAATCGCCGTGTATTTACCAATCCAAAATGGGCGTTCACTACTGCTATTGCTGCTCCGAAAGTATCGTTAAGCTCTGAAAAAATCGTCAGCCGCCATATGCATTCGCTCTTATTGGCAGCATTTCTTGCCAAGCGCAGCGATACAGGCAAAGACCGTACTAAGCTGAATACTGCTTGGTTTTTCAATCCAACCCAATCTGTTTGGCAGCAGTTTTGCGACTGGATGAACTCACCAGAATGCTCTGCTATTGACCAAGCTTTGGGTAAACTGGCGGCAGGTACTGCTTTGGAAGGAGTACCATTGACACGTATCAAAGCAAGTGCTAAACAGCGGCTGCTGGAATTGGCAGAGAATTGGCAGGCTGATTTTCACAATATCAACCATAAAATTAAGCAAACTAACAACGATTCATACAAGAAAGCCTTAAATCGCGAGAAACAACTACATGAAGATGAGAACCTGCTTGGCTATCTGGCGGTAAACGCATTTCTACCTGGTTATGGTTTCCCTACTGGCATAGTAGAAATGAAAATCCGTAAAATGGAAGACTTACGCCGTGAACGAGAGGAGCGAGAAGATAATCTGTTCATCCGCAAAGAAAACCCAAGTCGTAGTTTGGATATTGCACTGCGTGAATACGCACCTGGTTCGGATGTTGTATTAGATGGGCGCGTATACCGTTCTGCTGGCATCAATCTACGGGTAAAATCGGATGAACGAGGTAAAAACGAAGACCAACGCTTCGATACTGCGTGGCGCTGTAAAAACTGCGGTACATCTGGCGTGACGCGTTACAAATATAGCTGTAATGATATCCAATGTTCTCACTGCGGTGAAAATATTCCTTTTGATGAACAATGTACGGTACTAACCCCAACAGGTTTTTTGACTGACTTTTTTGAAAAAAGTAGCAACGATGTTTCCTTCCAAACATTCGTTCCTATCCAGCCTCCTAGAGTACAATTGGATGATGAAACTGTAGCCTTTCTAAAACATGAGTGTGGTGAAATTAGATATGGTAGTGACGGTAGAGTACTGTTTCGCTCTAGTGGCAAGCATGAAAAAGGTTTTGCGGTTTGCATGAGATGTGGTAGGGCTGATTCCATGACTGACGCAGGTGAACTGCCTAATGTATTTTTGGGTGAGTATCATAAAACCTTGGGTGGTGGTTTGGATCTTAGCAGTAATAGTAAAGATTGTCCTAATAGTAATGTTCAGATCAATATCCATCTGGGCCATCATATCTCAACCGATGTATTGGAAATTGCTCTGAAAAATCCACAAACCAAGGCATGGCTAGGCAGTGGAGATAAAACTACCGCCCGCACGATTGCCGTTGCTGTACGCGATGAAATTGCTGCTTTTTTGGGGATAGAAACTACTGAAATGGGCTATGCCGTGCGAGCAGATAGAGATTTGGAAACAAGTGCCGTTCGCTGTTTGATTCAGATTTACGACAAAGCCGAAGGGGGCGCAGGTTTCGTTTTATCTGCTGTAGATGACATCAACGGTATCATAAGTCGCGCTTTAGACCGTTTGAATTGTCCAGCTGATTGTGGTAGCGTTTGTCAGCATTGCCTGGCGGGTAGTGATAGCAATGTGGAGCGAGAAGAACTGGACCGTCATCATGCTTTACGATGGCTTGAGGAAGCTCAATTGAAGCAACATTTGAACTACCAGTAAGTATTTTGTGTGCCGATAGTTATACTTGTGGGCGTGCCAGAATTCTTAAAAAACGCTCCTGCTTTTCGCAGGGGCGTTTTTTGTTTTCAGACGGCCTGTTGCTGTGAAAATATCTTTAAATTGGTTTACAATAATGCCATTCTGAATCTTAACGAGAGAAAACAATGTTAGACATCCAATTGCTCCGCAGCAATACCGCCGCAGTTGCCGAACGTTTGGCCGCCCGCGGTTACGAGTTTGATACCGCGCGTTTCAACGCTTTGGAAGAGCAACGCAAAGCCGTTCAAGTGAAAACAGAAGAGTTGCAGGCTTCGCGCAACAGTATTTCCAAGCAGATCGGTGCGTTGAAAGGCCAAGGCAAACATGAAGAGGCTCAAGCTGCGATGGATCAGGTTGCCCAAATCAAGGCGGATTTGGAGCAGGCTGCCGCTGATTTGGATGCCGTTCAGAAGGAATTGGATGCTTGGTTGCTGAGCATTCCGAACCTGCCGCACGAAAGCGTACCTGTCGGTAAAGACGAAACTGAAAACGTTGAAGTCCGCAAAGTCGGCACGCCGCGCGAATTTGACTTTGAAATCAAAGACCATGTTGATTTGGGCGAGCCTTTGGGTTTGGATTTTGAAGGCGGTGCGAAACTGTCCGGCGCACGCTTTACCGTGATGAAAGGTCAAATCGCCCGCCTGCACCGTGCACTGGCGCAATTCATGCTCGATACGCACACGCTGAAACACGGCTATACCGAGCATTACACGCCTTACATCGTGGATGACACTACCCTGCAAGGCACAGGCCAACTGCCTAAATTTGCAGAAGATTTGTTCCACGTTACCCGCGGCGGCGACGAGAGCAAGAAAACGCAATATCTGATTCCGACTGCCGAAGTAACGCTGACCAATACCGTTGCTGACAGCATCGTGGCAGGCAGCGATTTGCCGTTGAAATTGACCGCGCATTCTCCATGTTTCCGTTCCGAAGCGGGCGCATACGGCAAAGACGTGCGCGGTTTGATTCGCCAACACCAATTCGACAAAGTGGAAATGGTGCAAATCGTTCATCCGGAAAAATCATACGAAGCGCTGGAAGAAATGGTCGGCCATGCCGAAAACATCCTGAAGGCCTTAGAACTGCCCTACCGCGTGATTACTTTGTGTACCGGTGACATGGGTTTCGGTGCAACCAAAACCTACGACTTGGAAGTCTGGGTTCCCGCGCAAAATACCTACCGCGAAATTTCCAGCTGCTCCAACTGCGAAGATTTCCAAGCTCGCCGCATGAAAGCGCGTTTCAAAGATGAAAACGGTAAAAACCGTTTGGTACATACTTTGAACGGCTCAGGCTTGGCAGTCGGCCGTACTTTGGTGGCGGTTTTGGAAAACCATCAAAATGCCGACGGCAGCATTAATGTTCCTGCCGCGTTGCAACCGTATATGGGCGGCGTGACCAAACTGGAAGTAAAATAATCGCTGTTTAAATGAAAAGGCCGTCTGAAACTTGGGTTCAGACGGCCTTTTTTTATATGATTGGGCAATTATTTGTTGTGTTGACGGAAATATTCCCATTCTTCAACGACTTTACCGTCAGGCAAGTGGCACACGCCGTATTCGTTGCCGTCTTTGTCTTTTTTGATTTCGGATTTGCCGCCTTGTTTGACGCAGAACTCGGAAGCCGGATTGGCTACGTTGACGTTGGAGGGTTCTTGTTTTTCAGAAGCGGAGCAGGCGGCCAAAGCAGTGGCGGCAGCGAGGCTGAGGATAAGGGGTTTGATCATGGCGTGTCTTTCATTTGAAGGATAAAAACAAGCGGATTATAGGGGAGGCTTGCGTTTAATGGCGTTAACCAGATTAAAGGCCGTCTGAAAAGTTTTCAGACGGCCTTGAGTTTAAGAAGTCAAACCGGATTATTTGGCTGCTTCGGTTTTTTCGCCTTCTTTAGCAAAGTATTTGGCGTAAATTTTGTCGTATTCGCCACTTTCGCGTACTTTTTTCAGCGCATCGTTCAACATTTTGATGGTGGCTTCGTCGCCTTTGCGTGCAGCGATGCCGTAGTTTTCGATGGTAAAGTCAGGCAGGGAGATGAAATCCAGGCCTTTGGTCGGGTTGTTTTTCACATAGTTGGCAATAACCGCGCTGTCGCTGACGACGGAATCCAAACCGCCGTTTTCCAATTCTTTGATAATCAGGGGAACGCTTTCAAAGCGGGCGATTTTCGGATTGTCGTTGCCCAAGAGTTTGGAAACGGAGAAGTCGCCGGTGTAGCCGGTTACCACGCCGACTTTGGCCATGTTTTTCAGGTCTTCGGAAGAAGTTACTTTTTTGCCTTTCGGAACGAGGACGACTTGGGTAATTTCAAAGTATGGGTCGCTGAAGAGCATGCTTTGTTTGCGGTCGTCAGTGATGGTTACGCCGGACATAACGATGTCCACATCGCCGTTGTTCAGGGATGGGAAGAGGCTTTCCCATGGCTGGTGTTTGAATTCGACTTTGAAGTTGCCGGCTTTGGCCATGGCATTCATCAAGTCAACGTCAAAACCTTCCACTTTGCCGGCAGAATCCAAAGATTCAAATGGGGCAAACTCGGCATTGGAGCCGACGCGGTACACTTTATCGGCAGGGGCTGAGGCATTGTTGCTTTGACCGCCGCAGGCAGTCAGGGCAAGGGCGGAACAAGCGAGGGCGGTGGCCAGCCATTTTTTCATGTTCATGGGATGTGCTTTCTTAATAAAATGTTAACGGATAAAATCTTAGTTTAGCATAATTTTGTGAACAAACTAGCCGAAATCAGTGGTCTTTTTCTCGGAAAAATGCGTAGGTTACGTCATGGAAGAGGTCGGTGTGCGGGCTGTCTTCGTAGCTCAATTCCGCCAATGCGTCTTCAAAGGCAAGCTGGATGGATTCTACGGCATCGTTGGCCATGTCGGAGGGCAGAGAACGGATAAGGCCTTTGAGGGCGGTGGCGAGGACGTGGTTTTGCATACGCAAAACGTCGTTGGCTTCTTCCAAGTATTCGAGGCGTTGTTCGATGCTGCTCATGATGTATCCTTGAGGGTTTATTAAATAAAATAGTGATTATATAGTGAATTAATATTAAAATGTGACGCTTGCGCCGGCTTGCCGGATATGTCCAACCATCGGCCGCAGTTCAAGCGTTTTTTGTTTGAATGCGGTTCACAATAAAAATGAAAAAACGAGATTATTATGGAAAACAACCGTCTTGACCCCACAGCCCTTGAGGAAGAAGATCTGAATTGGGAAAAACGCTTGGAAAGATTGCGTCAGGCACGACAATTCAATACTGCGCCGACTCATGCGCCATTGGTCAAAAAATCGGACGACGCTGTCGATGTTGCGCCCAAAACCGCGCCTAAAAAAGAATATAAATTAGATGCGGACAATCGTGAAAAAGTATTGGAAGAATATTTGTACCGCTGGCAGTTGGAACACAATACTGCCCTTGCCGACGAGGGCGAGGCAGTGGAAACTGATGCGATGGTGGTTTTGCAGGACAACTGGTTGAGCGCGCAATCGGCGTTGCAGGCTGCGGCTTCAGACCGTCATATCGAATCGACGCGCACCGTCAGACTAAATCCGAAATCAGGTGCCGTAGATTTTGATGTGCCTGAAGTGGAAGAAACTGAAAAATCGGAAAATGATAATGGGGAAGCGGCTGAAGGAGCGGTTTTAGACGGCCTTGAACCTGAAAAAGAACCGGCCGTCAATGTCCATATCAATGTTTTGAACCCGCAGGCGATTGGCCGTCGGGAAGTGTTCTGCGTTTCTGAAAAAGATTTGACCGAGCGTCTGATTAAACGTTTGCGCCCCCATGTGGCCGATGCGGTCAACGGCATGATTCGGATTGCCGTGCAAAAACAAATGGCCGTGTTCACTTACCAGTTGCAGCAAATGCTCAACGAGCAGGCGCCGGGTTTGGTGGAAGATGTATTGGAACACAATGTCAAACGTATTCTGGACGATATGAAGGTTGAAATGAAATACCGCCGCTGAGCATCCGGGCTGTCTGAAAAGTTTCAGACGGCCTTTGGCATAAATTTCCCTTAAAATTTTGCGAAGCGTGTATAATGGCGGCTCACGTTTTCGTGATAAATATCCTTTCTAAATAGTTGATATGCCCGATGCAGAATCGGGCATTTTTTTTGAGATTGTTATGAATAAAAACAAAATCATTGTATTGCTGATTGCTCTGGTTGCCGTATTTGCCTATCAAAAAATGCAAAACAAGCAGCCGCTACAATCGCAGCATCAGCAGAAAATAGAAGCCGTTCAAAAACAAAACAATGCGGGCGGAGAAAATGCCGATACGGCTCAACAGCAAACCGATTCGGGCAAACAATCGGCAGAAGCGGTTTTGAAACAGGCGTTTGAAAACGAACAAAGCGATATTCAGGTTGAGGGCGAGGGCACGGTATGGAAAACCCTGCCGGATGACAACAAAGGCACGCGCCACCAACGCTTTATCTTGAAGCTCTCCAGCGGCCAGACGCTTTTGGTGGCCCACAATATCGACCTTGCCGATAAGATTAAAGGCTTGAAAAAAGGCGATAAAGTAGCGTTTTACGGTGAATATGAATGGTCGGAGCAGGGCGGCGTTATCCATTGGACGCACCATGACCCGTCAGGCCGGCATACTGACGGCTGGTTGAAACACGACGGCCGCCTTTATCAGTAAAAACGGTTTTTCTGTTTTTTCAGACGGCCTGAAACACGGCCTTCGGCTTGAAAGATGGTAGAAATCGGCGCAAAATGTTAACAAGTTAAACAGACGGAAAAATATTGTTCCGTCCATTGGAATACACAGTAGATTGGAGAATAAATGAACAAAAAACTTCATCCGCAAACGCTGGCCATCCGGGGCGGCAAAGAGCAGACCGAATATCGCGAACACAATCAGGCGCTGTTTTTGACCAGCAGCTTCATGTGGGAAAGCGCGCAACATGCGGCAGATTTGTTTTCCAAAAAAATTAAAGGCTTTACCTATACCCGTACAGCCAATCCGACTACTGCCGCTTTTGAAAAACGCATTGCCGCATTGGAAGGCGCAGAGCGCGCGGTAGCCACTTCGACCGGTATGTCCGCAATTCAGGCGGCGTTTTTTACCTTCTTGCAAGCAGGTGACCACGTTGTTTCCAGCCGCAGCCTGTTCGGCACGACCGTCGGTTTCATCAACAACATCGTTACCAAGTTCGGCATCGAAGTCAGCCATGTATCGCCGGTTGATGTAGATGAATGGAAAGCGGCCATCAAGCCCAATACCAAACTGTTTTTCTTGGAAACTCCGTCCAACCCATTGGGCGAAGTTGCCGATTTGGAAGCGCTGGCCGAACTGGCGCACAGCATCGGCGCGCTTTTGGTGGTGGACAACAGCCTCTTGTCGCCCGTCGGTTCGCAGCCTTTGAAACACGGTGCGGATATTTCCGTTTCTTCCGCAACCAAAGCCATCGACGGCCACGGCCGCGTGATGGGCGGCGTATTGGCCGGTTCGGAAGAGCTGATGACGCAAGTTGCCATATATTGCAATTCTTGCGGGCTGGCGATGTCGCCGTTTAACGCATGGCAGTTGTTGAGCGGCGTGGAAACCCTGTCGCTGCGTATGGAAAAACAATTCGACAACGCCCTGAAAATCGCCCAATGGCTGCAACAACAGCCGCAAGTCCAAACCGTGTACTACACCGGTTTGCCCGACCATCCGCAGGCAGAGCTTATCCGCAAGCAACAAAACGGCGGCGGCATCGTCATCGGCTTTGAAGTCGCCGACCAAGAAGCCGCATGGAAGGTCGTGGACGGTGTGGCGCTTTTCTCCCGTACTGCCAACCTCGGCGACGTGCGCTCGACCATCACCCATCCGTGGACAACCACGCACGGCCGGATGCAGCCTGAAGAAAAACTCGCCGCCAATATCCGCCCGGGCTTGATCCGCCTCTCTGTCGGTTTGGAACACATCGACGATTTGATTGATGATTTGCAACAAGCATTGAACAAATAATCTAAAAACAAATTTCAGACGGCCTTAAAATTTAATAGGCCGTCTGAAAGCAATCAAACACACATCTTAAGAATAAAAGGAAAAAATAATGTCTGAAGCAGAATTCGCCTCGTGGGCAATGAAAATCCTCCTCACCGGCCTGATTATCTTTTTGGGCTTTATCGTTTGGAACTTGGGTAAAGAATCCAAGGCCGGCAAATTCGGCATTGCCATGCTCTTCTTGGTTTTGGGCTTGGGCGTGTTTGGATTTGTATTCAAAGAATTGCTGATTAGCTTTTTGGTATTGCCGAAATAAGCAGGTAGTTTATAGATAGAACAAGGCCGTCTGAACATTTTTTCAGACGGCCTTTTGATTTGATAATTAAATTACGCCCAAGTCTTGCAAGCCGCGCAATACGCCGTCTTCATCGACGCTTGGGCAGACGAATTGTGCAGCGGCTTTGGCAGCTTCTTCGCCATTGCCCATGGCAACGCCGAAGCCGACGGTTGACAGCATTTCCAAGTCGTTGAAGCTGTCGCCGAATGCCATCACTTTGCTCATATCAATCCCCAGTTTTTCCACTGCGTGGGCGATGCCGCGTGCTTTTGAACCTTCCTGTTTGAGGAGGTCCATGGCATGTTTGTGCCAGCGGACGGATTTGAAGCCGTGTTGCTGGGTTAGCGGTTGCAGGATTTTTTCTTCTTCTTCATCCACAAAGACCAACATTTGATAGACGGGTCGTTTGCGGAAATATTCTTTGTCGGTTAAAAAGTTGGGCAGGATATGCGATAAACCTTCGACAACGCGCGGAGAGCTGGAGGAAACGGCAATTTCTCGGTTGTTGACGAATGCGTAGTCTATTTTGTGTTGCTCAAGCAGGTTGATGGCGGTTTCGATGTCGGCAATATCCAAGGGATAGCTTTGCAGGGGTTCGCCGCGAAAGGAAATATATTGGCCGTTGATGGTAACGAGCATGTCGATGCCGCATTCTTGAATCAAGGCTTTGACTTTGGCGGGAATGGCGGCTTCCGGACGGCCGGTGGCAATGGCAGTCAAAATGCCTTTGGCTTTCAATGCGCGCATGGCTTGGGCAACCGAAGGGCGTAAGGTATCCGTGTATTTGCGGTAGAGGGTGTCGTCGATGTCAAAGAAGATGATTGCAGGATTGTTCATGGTTCACTCGTCGGGCCGGGTATACACAGCTTTCATTGAAAATTGTGTGAACAGCTTGTGTATAAATTGGTTTAGTATTTGATTGCTATTACAAAAATAAGTTCTGATTAAAATTTAGGCAGTTTTTGTGTTGAGAATAAAGCGGAAAGTTATCCACATCAGGCCGTCTGAAAATTTGGTTTTCAGACGGCCTTGTTTTAAGCAATCAGACGGATATTTTCTTTGTCTTGCCTGAATTTGTTTTTGATCACGAGAGGCAGGCTGCTGTCGAAATACCAGCTGCCGTCAGGCAATGCCAACGCGCCGCCGGCGCAGAGCAGGGTAATGCTGTTTCCGGTCAGGGGATCGGTTTCGGTAATTTCAATTTCATGCGCTTTGCCCCAATCGGTTACGGGGAGTAGATGGGCAAGCTCGGTAATGCGTTGGTTTTGATGTTTGATGCCGTCGGGTTGGCGGCAGTCGCCGTTGCATTTTCCGACGGCCTCAACAGGGCAGGGTTCGCCCTTTGCGTAACCGGTCGGCAAAATATTGAGCGAATCCGGGCAGAGCCTGTGTTCTTGCGACCATTGCGCCAAAGCGCGTTTGGCTGCTTTTTTGTGGGCAAACAAACCGTAAGGACGCCAGTTTCTTGTACCGCTGTTTAACAAGACAATGCGTGCTTGAAGGCTGCCGTGTTCGTCAGCGATAAAGCGGACGGTAGAAAACGATGTGGACTTTTCAGACGGCATCAGTTGGTATTCCTGCATGGTCTGGGCTTTGAGCCATAATGTATGGAGCTGCCCGACTGCCGGAATAAAACGGATGGAGGCCGCGGCTTTGATGTGCGGCGGCAGTTTTTTGCTGTGCAGCAGGGTGGCGGTTTCACTGTATGCGCGTTCGTGTGCTTCAATGGCTTGGGCTTTGCCGAAATGGTCAAACCAAACCAATACGCCGTAACTGTCGGGCAGGGCATAGAGCTGTTGGGTAAGCGAATCAGGCAGCCAAGTGGGCAACATTTTCGGATTCATCAACACACGGACGTGTTCGTCCCATTGTTGGTGATTTTTTTCTGCCAGACTTAATTCGAGATAATCACACAATGCGGCAACATCAGTCATGGCGCGGTGGCGGTTGGCCGTCTGAATGCCGGTGCGTTCGATAATGCTGTCGAGGCTGTGTTTGTAAAACTCAGGATAGAGGCGGCGCGACAGTTGAACCGTACAGAGCGAGGGTGCGGCAAAGTCAGTATGGATACGGGCAAATTCGTGGCGCAGGAAGGTGTAGTCAAAGCGGCTGTTGTGGGCAACAACCACAGCACCTTGCAACAGCGGCAATAAATCGGCCGCAATATCGGCAAAGACAGGCGCGTTTTTCACCGTTTCATCATGAATTCCGGTCAGCCTGGCAACAAATTCGGGAATGCTGCGGCAAGGATTAACCAATTGCTCGTAATGTGTGGCGCGTCCTTGCTCAAAACGAACAAGGGCGACTTCCGTTATCCTGTCTTGATAGAAATTTCCACCGGTCGTCTCCAAATCCACCACGACCACAGGCCGTCCCAAACGGGAAAATGCTTCGGATAAGAGCGGCCAGCGTGCGAAATCTGACATTTTATTCTCTGTAAATTCAATAGCAAATGCGCATTTTACACGCTGTCTGCAAGTTTTCCAAATAAAACGCTTGACAGGAAACAGCATACTCTCTATAATTCGAATCTTTCTTGATGCACCCGTAGCTCAGTTGGATAGAGTATCTGGCTACGAACCAGAGGGTCGGGCGTTCGAATCGCTCCGGGTGCGCCACAGAAAATCTCCGCGCCCATCGTCTAGCGGTTAGGACATCGCCCTTTCACGGCGGTAACCGGGGTTCGATTCCCCGTGGGCGTGCCAGTTTATAAAAAAGCGCAATCTGTTTCAGGTTGCGCTTTTTTGCGTCTATCGGCTTTGAAATAATTTAAGCATATCTTTTATCTGATAACGGTTAATCGACATTTGTCATAATCTACTAAAAGCATTTATTATTACATATCTAATAATCATAATTTAAGGGAAACGTTCATGGCGTGGCGGTTTGTATTGCCTGCTTGGGTGGTTGGGGTAGTGCTTTCGTTTGCGTTGCCGTTTGTGCCGCCATGGTGGGTTTGGTTGTCTGTAATCATTGGCGCGCTTGCGTTGTGTCGAAGATTTGCTGTGGCTTGGTTGGTGCTGGCTGTTTGCGTGGGCATGGCGTTTGGTGTGTGGCGGACCGGGTTGGTGTTGGCCAGTCAATGGCCTGTAGGGGAGGTGGCGGCTAAAGTTTTGACGGTTGAAGTGGCGGATATGCCGCGTGATGATGGTCGGCGCGTGCAGTTTGCGGCAAGGGCTTGGGATGAGCGTGGGCAGACTTTTGATTTGATGTTGTCGGATTATCAGCGGCGCGATTGGACGGTGGGCAGTCGGTGGTCTGTATCGGCGCGGGTAAGGCCGGTGATCGGTGAAGTGAATGTGCGCGGTTTGAACCGTGAAACATGGGCTTTGGCCAATGGTATCGATGGTATGGGTACTTTGGGGCGCGACAGGAAACTCGTGCGTCAAGGCGGCGGTTTCGGTTTGGCTAATATGCGTGATGCGGTAAGCCGAAGTTGGCAGGGAACGGCGGACAAATATCCTGAGTTTTCAGACGGCATAGGGCTGATGCGTGCTTTGAGTATTGGTGAGCAATCGGCGTTGCGGCCGCCTTTGTGGCAGGCATTCCGGCCTTTGGGGCTGACACACTTGGTCAGTATTTCGGGCTTGCATGTGACGATGGTGGCGGTATTGTTTGCCTGGCTGATTAAGCGAATTTTTCGTTATTCGCCGTGGATTCCGGCGCAACCGCGTGTGTGGATATTGGCCGGTGGTGTTGCGGGGGCTTTGTTTTATGCGCTTTTGGCCGGTTTTTCCGTACCGACGCAACGCAGTGTGTTGATGTTGGCTGCGTTTGCGTGGGCATGGTGGCGCGGCAGTGGCGGCTCGGGTTGGACGGCATGGTGGCAGGCTTTGGCCGTTGTTTTGTTGTTGGACCCGTTGGCCGTATTGGGCGTGGGAACGTGGTTATCTTTCGGCTTGGTTGCTGCTTTGATTTGGGCGTCATCAGGCCGTCTGAAAGAGTCGGGCTGGCGTTTGGCTGTACGGGGGCAATGGGCGGCAACGGTATTGTCGGTGGTATTGTTGGGCTATTTGTTTGCTTCGTTACCTTTGCTCAGTCCGTTGGTCAATACGCTGGCTATTCCTTGGTTTTCTTGGGTGTTGACGCCGTTGGCTTTGCTGGGTTCGGTTTTCCCGTTTGAACTTGTCCAGTTGGTAGCGGCATTTTTGGCGGAATATACTTTACGCGGTTTGGTATGGCTGGCTACGGTATCGCCTGAATTTGCCGTCGCAGCGGCGCCTGTGCCTTTGCTGGTGTTGGCGATGATGGCGGCTTTGCTGTTATTGCTGCCTAAAGGAATGGGCTTGAAACCTTGGGCATGTTTGGTTTTATTGGGCTTTGTGTTTTACCGTCCTGCCAAGTTGGAGGAGGGGGTGGCAAGAGTTACGGTGATGGATGCAGGACAAGGTTTGTCGGTGTTGATACAAACGCGCAACCGCAATCTTTTGTTTGATACGGGAACGGAGCAAGTGGCGCAAACAGGTATTGTGCCGAGTTTGAACGCGATGGGTGTGCGCCGTTTGGACAGCCTGATTTTGTCGCACCATGATATTGACCATGACGGCGGTTTTCACAGTGTGGCGGCTGTCGGTACCGATAAATTGCTTGCCGGACAACCTGAGTTTTATCCGAATGCAGAGTTTTGCCAAGAAGACAAATGGCAATGGGACGGCGTAGATTTCGAGTTGCTCCGGCCGTCTGAAAATACGGGCAAGGAAGATAACGACCAAAGCTGCGTATTGCGTGTCGTGGCAAACGGCAAAGCCTTGTTGATAACCGGCGATTTGGGCGTGAAGGGCGAGGCCGGTTTAATTGAGAAATACGGCAATGCGCTGTATAGCCAAGTGTTGGTATTGGGACATCACGGCAGCAGCACGGCTTCGTCGGGCAGCTTTCTGCATACGGTTTCACCACAATATGCCGTGGCATCCAGCGGCTATGCCAATGCCTACAAACATCCGACCGTTGCCGTACAAAATCGTGTCCGCGCGCACGGCATTACTCTGTTGAGAACGGATTTGTCAGGCGCGTTGGTGTTTGCTTTGGGACAGGGCGATATATTTCAAGGCCGTCTGAAAAAGGATAAGTTTTATTGGCAGAAGAAACCGTTTGAGTAAAAAGGCTAAAAGGCCGTCTGAAAGACTTTTTCAGACGGCCTTAATATTTTTTATTGACGGGCATTATCCAAATTTTGTGTGAATCCAATTGTGGATAGTTTGGTTTGATATTTGATAATAAAGAATAAATTAATCGTGATGAAAAAATAGGCAGTTTTAAGATAGGGTAATAATTACAAAGTTATTAGTAATTATCGGCTGATGGTTGTTTTAAAGTTTAAGGCCGTTTGAACCTGATATTTCATGTTCAGACGGCCTTAAACTTATATAATATCCGACCCATCTGTTTAAAAAGGCAATTCCCATGAATACCATACGCACCAAAATTTGTGGCATTACCCGACCTGAAGACGCGCTGGCCGCGGCCGAATTGGGCGCGGATGCCATCGGGCTGGTGTTTTACGTCAAGAGTAAACGGGCAGTGAGTATTGAGCAGGCGCAGGCGGTTGTGAAAAACCTGCCGCCGTTTGTATCGGTGGTGGCCTTGTTTGTGAATGAAAACGAGCAAACCATCCGCGAGATTTTTCGTCAGGTGCCGATAGATATGATTCAGTTTCACGGCGATGAAGACGATGATTTTTGCCGTCGGTTTGACCGCCCGTATTTGAAGGCCGTACGTGTACAGTCTGTTGCCGATATTCAGACGGCCTGTGCCAAATTTCCGAATGCCCGCGCCTTGTTGTTTGATGCCTATCATCCGATCGAATACGGCGGTACGGGACAAAGTTTCGACTGGACCATGTTGCACGGCAATATCGGCAAACCGTGGATACTTGCCGGCGGATTGACTGCGGAAAACGTTGCCGAAGCGGTAAAAATCAGTGGCGCTGCGGCGGTGGATGTGTCCGGTGGCGTGGAAATCTCCGGCGGAATTAAGAGCAGGGAGAAAATGGCGGCGTTTATTCAGGCAGTAAAGGCCGTCTGAAATTTTGTTTGAATTCAAAGCAACCGGAATACATATATGCAAGAGCCAATCGTTGAATCCCACCCCTTCGCAGCCTTGTTGCCGCCGCAGGCAACGGTCATGATGATGGGGACGTTTCCGCCTAAAGAAGAAAAACACGCGATGCAGTTTCATTATCCGAATTTTCAAAACGATATGTGGCGCGTGTACGGGCTGGTGTTTTTCGGCGATGCGGCGCATTTTCAAAGGCAGGGCGAAAAGGCGTTTGATGCCGATAAAATCAAAGCGTTTTTAAGTGAGAAGGGGATTGCATCCTGTCCGACCGTGTTGAAGGCCATACGCGAACATGGCAATGCTTCGGATAAGTTTTTAAAAGTGATAGAAACCGTCGATTTGGCAGCAGTATTGGCACAAATGCCCGAGTGCCGCCATCTTTGCACCACCGGCGGTAAGGCAACCGAAGTTTTGTTGGAGATTCAAGGCAGCGGCATGAAGATGCCGAAGACCGGCGAAACAGTACCGTTCCCCTATGCTGGACGTGAGTTGACCCTGACACGTCTGCCTTCGACTTCGCGTGCCTATCCTTTGAGTTTGGCGAAAAAAGCGGCGGCGTATCGGGCTTTTTTTGAAATGGCTGGATTGACTGTTTTTCAGGAGTAGGGTGATGGACCGTTATGAAATCTCTTTAATGACGTTTATGGCTTTGTGGTGGCTTTTTAATGTCGTCTCAGTGTGGCTGAAGGCCAAACAATGGCATATCAAGGTATTGTTGGGTGGAACGCTTTTGTATGTAATACAAATATCTGCAGTCATTATGTCTGTTAACGGCCTTAATTGGATATTTTTGAACGTAAGCACTATAAATACCAATGAGTTGATTATTGCTTTGCTTGTGCTTAACTTTTTGGGTTGTTGGTTGCTGGCACTGTGGCTGGGGATGTTGGCATTGAAACTATGTCTGAGAAACAAAAACGAAGAAAAATATATCGCGCCACCGTTGGGTACGGCATTGATTGCAACATCGAGCAGTACGCTGTTGTTCCTATTTTGGCTGCTGAAATTATTATTCAATTAGTTGCCGACAAGATGAATGGAAAACGGCTATAATTGCTGACAATTTTTACTTTCAGACGGCCTTTTACTGAATCAGGTCGTCTGAAACCATAAAACGAACAAGGAAAAATCCCATGAAAAATTATTACGCTCCCGACGAGAACGGCTTTTTCGGCGAACACGGCGGCCTGTACGTTTCCGAAACCCTGATTCCTGCTTTGCAAGAATTGGCAGAAGCCTATAAAGTAGCGAAAGAAGATCCTTCATTTTGGGAAGAGTTCCGCCATGATTTGAAACACTATGTCGGCCGTCCCAGCCCTGTTTACCATGCCGCGCGATTGTCCGAGCATTTGGGCGGCGCACAAATCTGGCTGAAGCGTGAAGATTTGAACCATACCGGCGCGCACAAAGTCAACAACACCATCGGTCAGGCATTGCTCGCCCGCCGTATGGGCAAAAAACGCGTGATTGCCGAGACCGGTGCGGGCCAGCACGGCGTGGCTTCTGCCACTGTTGCCGCACGCTTCGGCATGACTTGCGATGTGTACATGGGTGCGGACGATATCCAACGTCAAATGCCCAACGTGTTCCGCATGAAATTGTTGGGTGCGAACGTGGTCAGTGTTGACGGCGGTAGCCGCACGCTGAAAGACGCGATGAACGAAGCCATGCGCGAATGGGTGGCTCGTGTGGACGATACGTTCTACATCATCGGCACTGCCGCAGGCCCTGCGCCGTATCCGGAAATGGTACGCGATTTCCAATGCGTGATCGGTAATGAAGCCAAAGAACAAATGCTGGAAGTCATCGGCCGCCAACCTGATGTTGCCGTTGCCTGCGTGGGAGGCGGCTCCAACGCCATCGGTTTGTTCTACCCTTATATCGAAGAAGAAAACGTGCGTTTGGTCGGCGTAGAAGCCGGCGGTTTGGGCGTGGATACGCCTGACCACGCTGCACCGATTACCAGCAAAGCCCCTATCGGCGTATTGCATGGTTTCCGCAGCTATTTGATGCAGGACGAAAACGGTCAAGTCTTGGGTACGCACTCCGTTTCCGCAGGCTTGGACTACCCAGGCATCGGCCCGGAACACAGCCATTTGAATGACATCAACCGCGTGGAATATACCGTTGCTAAAGATGACGAAGCACTCGAAGCCTTTGATTTGCTCTGCCGTTTTGAGGGCATTATTCCTGCGCTGGAGTCCAGCCATGCCGTTGCTTGGGCGGTAAAAAACGCACCGAAAATGAGCAAAGACCAAGTGATTTTGGTCAACCTCTCCGGTCGCGGCGACAAAGACATTAATACTGTGGCGAAACTCAAAGGCATTGAGTTGTAAGCCTTATTGATTGAGCAGTAAAGGCCGTCTGAAAAAGCTGGATTTCAGTCTTTCAGACGGCCTTTGTTTCCGTGATGGTTGGCGCAAGCTTAAAACCGATTATCCAAGTTATCCATTTATTGTGATTATGAAACATTTGGCAATCCATCTAAAACTATTGGGCATGGCGGCGTTTTGGGGCGCATCTTGGCCGATGGGGCGGATGTTGGGACAGGCGCTGCCGCCTTTAACGGGCGGTATGCTGCGCTTTTTGACGGCGGCAATCTTGCTTTTGGGCTGGCTGTTTGCACGGTATCGGTTGCGTACTTTGGCGGTTTTGTCGCGTAAGCAATGGCTTGGATTGGCGCTGGCGGCGGCATTCGGCGTATTTGGTTTTACCGTATTGTCTATGCTGGGTTTGCAGCGGATTCCTGCTTCGAGGGCAACGGTATTGGTCACGTTTAATCCTGTGCTGACGATGTTTTTTGCGGCTTTGCTGTTTGGCGAAAAACTCAACGGCAAGATTGTGTCGGGTATGCTGTTGGCAGTGGCAGGCTCGATATGGGCGGTTACGCATGGCGAGATTGCGGCATTTTTGTCGGGCGGCGGCGTAGGGTGGGGCGAAGTGCTGGTATTTTTCAGCCTTTGCTGCTTGGTCACTTATACGATGATAGGCCGGGCGGTGTTGCAGGGGATTGACGCGCTGACGGTCACCGTGGCCACCGCTTGGCTGGGTGCAATGATGTTGCTGCCGCCTGCGCTGATTTCAGACGGCCTGCCGTTTGGTATGCTTGCCGAAATGGACGGCAGGGGCTGGTTTGCTTTGATTGGCTTGTCTGTCGGTGCAACGGTCTTGAGCTATGCGTGGTATTTCGAGGGCGTAAAGACTTTGGGCGCAGGCAGCGCGGCGGCGTACATCACTTTGGTGCCGGTATTCGGCATTTTGTGTTCCGCTTGGTTTTTGGGTGAGGCATTGCATGTTTCCTTGGTTGCCGGCTGTTTGGCGGCCGTAATCGGATTGGCGCTGATGCAATATGGAAGACGCGCCGTCTGAAAAGGTAAAGATGTTATATAATAACGAAAATTGTCAATCTGTCTTTAAAAAGAATATGTCCGAACCGTCCTCCCTGCTCGATTTCGACCGCACCCATCTGCTCCATCCCTATACGTCCATGACCGACCCGTTGCCTGTTTATCCGGTGCGCCGTGCGGAGGGCGTGCATATTGAATTGGCGGACGGCACGCGGCTGATTGACGGGATGTCGTCTTGGTGGTGTGCGATACATGGCTACAATCATCCCGTTTTGAATCAGGCGGTTGAGGCGCAGATTAAGCAAATGTCGCATGTGATGTTCGGCGGTTTGACGCACGGGCCGGCGGTGGAATTAGGCAAATTATTGGTCGGGATTTTGCCGCAGGGTTTGGACCGTATTTTTTATGCGGATTCGGGTTCGGTTTCGGTAGAAGTTGCGCTGAAGATGGCAGTGCAATACCAGCAGGCACGGGGTTTAACGGCGAAGCAGAATATTGCGACGGTGCGGCGTGGGTATCACGGCGATACTTGGAACGCGATGTCCGTCTGCGATCCGGAAACGGGGATGCACCATATTTTCGGCAGCGCTCTGCCGCAGCGTTATTTTGTCGATAATCCGAAAAGCCGTTTTAACGATGAGTGGGACGAGGCGGATTTGCAGCCTGTCCGCGCCTTGTTTGAAGCGCATCATGCGGATATTGCCGCCTTTATTTTGGAACCGGTCGTGCAGGGCGCGGGCGGCATGTATTTTTATCATCCGCAGTATCTTCGCGGTTTGCGCGATTTGTGCGACGAATTTGATATCGTGTTGATTTTTGACGAAATCGCCACCGGATTCGGGCGCACGGGCAAGATGTTTGCCTGCGAACACGCGGAGGTCGTGCCGGATATTATGTGTATCGGCAAGGGCTTGAGCGGCGGCTATATGACGCTGGCGGCGGCAATCACTTCGCAAAAAGTCACCGAAACGATTTCGCGCGGCGAAGCGGGTGTGTTTATGCACGGACCGACGTTTATGGCAAATCCGCTGGCGTGTGCCGTTGCCTGCGCTTCGGTCAGGCTGCTTTTGTCCCAAGATTGGCAGGCAAATATCCGCCGCATCGAAAGCATCCTGAAAGGTCGTCTGAAAGCTGCATGGGGCATTCGTGGCGTGAAAGACGTACGCGTTTTGGGTGCCATCGGCGTGATCGAGCTGGAAAAAGGCGTGGATATGGCGCGTTTTCAAGCGGACTGCGTGGCGCAGGGCATTTGGGTGCGCCCATTCGGCAGGCTGGTGTACCTTATGCCGCCTTACATCATTTCAGACGGCCTCTTGACCGAACTCGCCGACAAAACCGTACAAATCTTGAAGGAACACAGCAAATGAAAGGCGTTTACTTCGTCAGCGGCATAGACACGGACATCGGCAAAACCGTCGCCACCGGCGTGTTGGCAAAACAATTGTTGCAGCAGGGCAAAAGCGTGATCACGCAAAAGCCCGTGCAAACCGGTTGCCAAAACATCGCCGACGACATCGCCGTCCACCGCAACATCATGGGCATATCCTTGCAGGAAGCCGACAAACAGCGGCTGACCATGCCCGAAATCTTCAGCTATCCCGCCTCGCCCCACTTCGCCGCCCGTCTGGACGGCAGGGCTTTGGACTTAGACAAAATCCGCACTGCCACGCAGCAACTGGCGGCACAATACGAAATCGTATTGGTCGAAGGCGCGGGCGGATTGATGGTTCCTCTGACGGAAAACCTGTTAACCATTGATTATATTCAGCAACAGGCTTATCCCGTCATTCTCGTTACCAGCGGGCGGCTCGGCAGCATCAACCATACCCTGCTCAGCTTCTCCGCGCTCAAACAATACGGCATCCGGTTACACAGCCTGATTTTCAACCATATCCATGACAACAAAGATAAAATCGTTGCCGGCGACACCTTGGAATATCTTAAAGGCCATCTGAAAGATGAATTTCCTGAAGCCCAATGGCAGGAGTTGGCTAAAGCAGAGGTGTTCAATGGCGTTTGATATACCGCGTAGCACGCTTTGTTCACATGCCGAAGCTTCAAGTCTTCTGCCGTCTAAAGCCGAACATTTGCTGACCGTTTCTTCGCTAACCGCTGCGTTGCGCGCTTCCGGTAAGGATTTTTCAGTCGAGCCGGTGTATTTGGGTTTGACGGAGGGAGAGGAAAACGGAGAAGAAATCTTTGTGCGCGATGTTTTGCTCAAACTGGACGGCGAAACAGTGATACAAGCCAGAAGCGCGTGCCGGCCGGATAGCCGTCTATGGACTGAATTATTGGATTGCGGAACGCAGCCTTTGGGCGAGCGTCTGTTTGACGGTACATTACCATTGAAACGTTCGGATTTTGAGTTTCTTCGTTTTGAAGATGCCGATCATCCGTCTTTCAGACGGCCTGTTACCGCGCGCCGTTCGTATTTCGATTGGAACGGCGAAATATTGGAATTAACAGAATATTTCTTATTGAAATTAATGGATTTATACCGATAAGGCCGTCTGAAAAGAAAACCGATTGCCGATATTTGTCATAATTCTGTTATAATACAACAAATTAAATCGTTAAGATTCGTTTGATTTCAGACGGCAATAAATTATAATAAGAGTTAGGGCTCTAAAATGCCTTTCCTTCAGCATCAATACATATACAACGACACATTACACCAATGAACATACGGCGCTTTTTCCTACAATTTTTACCGCGTTACGCTGTCGGACGGATGGTGATATACGCCAAACTGATGCGCATCGACAAACCCATCGGCACCCTGCTTTTGCTGTGGCCGACTTATTGGGCATTGTGGATTGCGTCTAAAGGCGTTCCCGACGCGGATATTTTTATTGCCTTTACTGCAGGCACGTTTTTAATGCGCAGCGCAGGTTGCGTCGTGAACGACTTTGCCGACCGCAATTTTGACGGCGCAGTAGAGCGCACCAAAAACCGCCCGTTTGCCAAAGGTTTGGTTTCCAAAACCGAAGCGCTGCTTTTGACCGTCATGCTGTGTCTGATGGCGGCCTTGTGTCTGGTGCCGCTCAACCGCTTTACCTGGCTGATGAGCCTTCCGGCCTTGTTTCTGGCCGTCACATATCCCTTTACCAAACGCTTTTTCCCGTTGCCGCAGTTTTATTTGGGACTGGCATTTTCGTTCGGCATCCCCATGGCCTTTGCCGCCGTGCAAGGCCGAGTGCCTCCCGAAGCGTGGCTGATGTTTACCGCCAATGCCTTATGGACGCTGGCTTACGACACGATTTATGCCATGGCGGACAAAGAAGACGATTTGAAAATCGGCATTAAAACTTCGGCAATCACATTTGGCCATCACGACATTAGCGCAACCATGCTTTGCCATTTTTGGTTTACGGTATTGATGGTGGTGTTGGGTATCAAAATCGGCGCAACTTGGCCATATTGGCTGGTATTGCCGATAACCGCGTATTGGCAGTGCCAGCAATATGCCGCCATCCGTACACGCGACCGTCAGTTGTGCTTCCAAACATTTTTGGCAAACAACCGCATCGGCTTGGCGTGGTTTTGCGGATTGGTCTGCCATTATTTTTGGTTGTTTTTGGTTTCCAAACTGTTTTAAAAAACGAGGTTGGGCCGTCTGAAAAGAAAGGGAAAAGGAGTATGCCGGACATACTCCTTTTTATTTAAACCGCGATTTAGCCAATGATAGAATTTTTACTTTAAATCAATCATAATCAAATGGTTGGATTATTTTTAGCTCGTTAAAAAATATCAAAAACAACATGGAAAATGTTAGCGGGACGAGTGTAAATTACGCCTTCAGGATTGAGATTTGCACCGACAATCGGTACAATCCCATTGTTTTGCGACATTTAAAAGAGATACATATGAGCCTGATCGGCGAAATTTTACCTTTGTCCCATATCGTTTTGGATTTGGAAGTCAGCAGCAAAAAGCGTCTGTTTGAAGAGGCCGCACAGCTGCTGGAGAATGAAGCAGAATTACCGAATGCCAACGTGTTCGACTGCCTGTTTGCCCGTGAAAAACTCGGTTCGACCGGTTTGGGGCAGGGGGTGGCGATTCCCCACGGCCGTCACGCATGCGTGAAAAAAGCCACCGGTGCGTTTATCCGCACCAAAGAACCGGTCGCCTTTGATGCGCCCGACGGCAAACCCGTTTCCCTGATTTTTATCCTGCTTGTGCCTGAAAACGCTACCGGTGAACATTTGGAAGTCTTGTCCAAACTGGCCGGCAGATTCTCTCAAAAAGCCGTCCGTGAAGCATTGATGGCCGCGACTTCTGCCGAAGAAGTGCGTACACTCCTGACTGAAGAGTAATTCATGCCCAGCATATCCGTCCGCCGCCTGTTTTCCGACAATCAGCACAAACTCGAACTTGCTTGGGCTGCCGGCAATTCCGGCGCGGACAACCGTATCGGTGTCGAAGCCGATAAACCCGTCTTGGCCTTGGTCGGCCACTTAAACTTTATCCATCCAAACCAAATTCAAGTTGTCGGCGTAGCCGAAGCCGAATATTTACGCCGTCTGGAATCGGGCGAACTCAACTATGATTTCGGCGAGCTTTTCGACATTCCCATGTCTTTGGTCATTGTCGCCAACGGTTTGCCGGTTTCGCCCAAATTGCGCGATTATTGCCATACCAACAGTATCCCCCTGCTGACATCCAAACAGGAAAGCCCGCACTTGATGGACGTTTTGCGGATTTATCTGCAACGCACATTGGCGACTTCCATCATCAAGCACGGCGTATTTTTGGATGTATTTGAAGTGGGCGTACTCATTACCGGGCAGTCCGGCTTGGGTAAGAGCGAATTGGCATTGGAGCTGATTTCGCGTGGCCACAGCCTGATTGCCGATGATGCGGTCGAACTCTTCCGTACCGGCCCGGAAATGCTGGAAGGCCGTTGTCCGCCTATGCTGCGTGATTTCCTCGAAGTACGCGGTTTGGGCATACTCAATATCCGCCATATTTTTGGCGAAACCTCCATCCGTCCGAAAAAAATCCTCCAGCTGATTATCAATTTGGTTCCTGCCGACGACGGATACATGAAACAACTCGATCGATTGAGCATCCGTACCGAAACAGAATCTATCCTCAACGTCAGCGTCCGTTCCGTTACCCTGCCTGTTGCAATCGGTCGAAACTTAGCAGTATTGGTTGAAGCTGCGGTGCGCAATTACATCCTTCAATTGCGCGGCAAAGACAGCACCAAAGAATTCCTCGAACGCCATCAAACACAACTCAAAGAAAACGAACAAAACCATGAAAATCGTCCTGATTAGCGGCTTATCCGGCTCAGGAAAATCCGTAGCCCTCAAGCAGCTCGAAGATTTGGGCTATTACTGTGTCGATAACCTTCCTTTGGAAATGCTTCCGTCGTTGGTTTCGCTCCACATCGAACGTGCCGATGAAACCAAACTCGGTGTCAGCGTTGACATCCGTTCCGGTATCAATATTCAGGAAGCGCAAGAGCAAATCCAATATTTGCGTCAAGAAGGGCATCAAGTCGAAGTCCTCTTCATTGAAGCGGAAGAAGGCGTGTTGGTACGTCGCTTCTCGGAAACCCGTCGCTGCCATCCTTTGTCAGGCCATAATTTGACCTTGTTGGAAAGCCTGCAAAAAGAACGCGAATGGCTCTTTCCGCTGAAAGACATTGCATATTGCATCGATACGTCCAAAATGAACGCGCAGCAGCTGCGTTATGCCGTTCAACAATGGCTCAATATTGAACGTGTCGGTTTGCTGGTTATTCTTGAGTCCTTTGGTTTCAAATACGGCGTTCCCAATAATGCCGACTTTATGTTTGACATGCGCAGCCTGCCCAATCCGTATTACGATCCCGAGTTGCGCCCCTTTACCGGCATGGACAAACCCATTCAAGATTATTTGGACCAGCAGCCTTTGGTTCAAGAAATGGTTGATGATATTGAGCATTTCTTAAACCGCTGGCTGCCGCGCCTGCAGCAAGAGAGCCGCAGTTATGTCACAATCGCCATCGGTTGTACCGGCGGTCAGCACCGCTCCGTTTATGTTGTAGAAAAACTGGCCGAACGCCTCAAAGGCCGTTATGAACTCCTTGTCCGCCACCGTCAGGCACAAAGCTTGGCAGGACGCTAATTTGCCGTTTCAGACGGCCTCAAAGGAAGAAACCATGAAAAAAATCAGTCTGACTGCATTATCCCTGCTTATCTTGACCGCCTGCGCGACAGAGCCTGTTACTGCTTACCGTTGGCACCGTACCGGCGCGAGCGAAGCTGAAGTTTCCCGCCAAATCAATACCTGCAAATCGCAAGTCCAAAATGGAAATACATCCAAAACGTTTGAGCAATGTATGGATGAAGCAGGCTATTACAGCTACGAGCATGGCAATCTCTAAATCCTGATTGACCGATTATCCCAATACCGAGGCCGTCTGAAAAAAATGATTGTTCAGACGGCCTCAGATACGAATAGAAAGAATAAAAAGACATGGCTATCCAATGGTTTCCCGGCCACATGAACAAGGCAAAAAAAGCCATTGCCGAACGCATTAAAAGCGTTGATATGGTGATTGAGATGCTGGACGCGCGTATGCCTGCTTCCAGCGAAAACCCTTTGCTTGCCCAGTTGTCCAAAGGCAAGCCCAAACTGAAAATCTTAAACAAGCAAGACCTTGCCGATCCCGAGCGCACCAAAGTTTGGCTCGAACACTACAACAGCCGCCAAGATACCCGCGCCATTGCGCTGGATTCTTCCGAAACCGGCGCGCATGGCAAAATCACCCAAGCCTGCCGCTCTATGATTCCGCATCGCCAAGGTATCGAGAAGCCGTTGCGTGTCCTGATTTGCGGTATTCCTAACGTCGGCAAATCCACCTTGATTAACGGCATGATCGGCAAAAAATCTGCCAAAACCGGTAACGAACCCGGTATTACCAAAGCCGAACAGCGCCTTTTTCTTGCAGACGATTTCTGGCTTTACGATACACCAGGGATGTTGTGGCCAAAAATTATCGTTGAAGAAGGCGGCTACAACCTTGCAGCTGGCGGTGCAGTCGGACGCAACGCGCTGGACGAAGAAGAAGTGGCGCTTGAGCTTTTGGATTACCTCCGCCGCCATTATCTGGCCCTGTTGCAAGAGCGCTATCAAGCCGACAAAGATCCAAGCAGCCATTGGGACGATACTTCTTGGTTGGAGTGGATTGCCAAAAAACGCGGTGCGGTTTTGAGCGGCGGACGGATCAACTATCAAAAGGCTGCTGAAAATATCCTGACCGATTTCCGCGAAGGCAAAATCGGCAGAATCACGCTGGAAACGCCAAGCCAATGGGAAGCTTGGCTGAAAAAAGCCAGACAGAAAGAGGCTGAACTTAAGGCCATACGCGAAGCCAGAAAGGCGGAACGAAAAGGGCAGCAGCCTTCCGCCGATTAATACAAAAGGCCGTCTGAAATCTATTTTCAGACGGCCTTTTGTTGGGATGGCGATTAGAGGGCGGTACGGCTGAAGCTGTCCAGAGCTTTATCGGTTTGGATTTGGTTGAACTGCATGGTGGTTTTGTCGCCTTGCTTTTCGTCCAATTCGATTTTACGCACCAGCGTATCGCCGTTGATTTCGATACGGTTGAAGATTTGGCGGGTAATGGCGGTTTTCGGAGTCAGGGTCAACGTCCATTTTTTTTCGTTGCCGTTTAATTTCAAATCAAATTGTTTTTCCAAACCTTGGGTATTGCCGCCCAAAAGGTCGAGGAAAAGTTTGATTTGGCGGCTTTGGCCGTTGAGCTTGCTGGCATTTGGGTTGACCCATTGGTTGCCGTTCCATTGCATGATGCCGTCCGAACGCACGCGCAGGGTGGTTTCAAATGGTTTTTGCATTTTCCAGAGCAGGCCTTTTTGTGGGACAAGGGTAAAGCTGCCGCTGGTGGTCATGGGTTTGCTAAGGGATTTGAGCTGGCGTTGTTGGACAAAATTGCCTTGCACGTTTTGCGGCTTTTGCAGGGTTTGTGCCAATTCGGCAGGGGAAAATGCCCACAAAGCCGGAGCGCTGATGAGGAGAGTAAGAGAAAGAAAGGTTTTTTTCATTGTGTTTCCATAAGGTCTGAGGCCGTCTGAAAGTTCAGACGGCCTTTTATTGCTTTAATTATAAGGCTGACAATGCCTGATTAAAGGTTGCGCTCGGACGCATCGCTTGCGCGGCTTTTTCAGGATTGGCTGCGTAGTAGCCGCCGATGTCGACCGCTTTGCCTTGTACGGCAGAGAGTTCTTCAACGATTTTGGCTTCGTCGGCAGTCAAAGCGGCTGCCAATGGAGCAAATGCGGCTTTCAGTTCGGCATCTTTGTCTTGCGCTGCCAATTCTTGCGCCCAGTAGAGGGTGAGGTAGAAATGGCTGCCGCGGTTGTCGAGTTCGCCTGCTTTGCGTTTAGGCGATTTGTCGTTCAACAGCAGTTTTTCGGTGGCTGCATCCAAAGTGTCGGCGAGGACTTGGGCTTTGGTATTGCCGGTTTTTTGCGCCAGATGTTCAAACGATACGGCGAGCGCGAGGAATTCGCCCAAAGAGTCCCAGCGCAAGTGGTTTTCTTCGAGGAATTGTTGAACATGTTTCGGTGCGGAGCCGCCCGCGCCGGTCTCAAACATACCGCCGCCGTTCATCAATGGAACGATGGACAGCATTTTCGCGCTGGTACCCAGTTCCAAAATTGGGAACAAGTCGGTCAGGTAGTCGCGCAGGACGTTACCGGTTACGGAGATGGTGTCTTCGCCGTTTTTCAGACGACCCAAGCTGAATTTAGCGGCTTCTTCAGGAGCGAGGACGCGGATGTCGAGGCCGTCGGTATCCAGTTCGGCAAGGTAGGCTTTAACCTTGGCGAGCAGGCTCTTGTCGTGCGGACGGTTTTCGTCGAGCCAGAACACGGCTGGCGTGTTGCTCAGACGGGCGCGGTTGACGGCGAGTTGTACCCAGTCTTTAACCGGAGCGTCTTTGGTTTGGCACATACGCCAGATGTCGCCGGCTTCAACGTCGTGTTGCATCAGGACATTACCTGCTGCATCAATGACTTGAACTTGGCCGTCAGCTTCGATTTCAAAAGTTTTGTTGTGCGAACCGTATTCTTCGGCTGCTTGCGCCATCAGGCCGACGTTAGGAACGGTACCCATGGTTGTCGGGTCAAACGCGCCGTGTTCGCGGCAGAAGTCGATGGTTGCTTGATAAACGCCGGCGTAGCTGCTGTCGGGAATGACGGCTTTGGTGTCTTGCGCTTTGCCGTCTTTATCCCACATACGGCCGGAGTTGCGAATCATCGCAGGCATAGAAGCATCGACGATGACATCGCTAGGAACGTGCAGGTTGGTAATGCCTTTGTCGGAATCAACCATGGCCAAATCAGGGTTGGCAGCGTAAACGGCAGCGATTTCAGCTTCAACGGCGGCGCGGGTGTCCGCATCCAGTTTGTCCAGATTGGCCAGCAGGTTGCCGAAGCCGTTGTTGACGTTGACGCCGACGGCAGCCAGTTTGTCGCCGAATTTTTCAAAAACAGGCGCGAAGAATACTTTGACGGCGTGTCCGAAGATAATCGGGTCGGACACTTTCATCATGGTGGCTTTCATGTGCAGCGAGAACAATACGCCTTTTGCTTTTGCGTCTTTTACTTGCTCGGCAAGGAAGGCGAGCAGGGCTTTTTTGCTCATTACGGTTGCGTCGATGATTTCGCCGGCTTTCAGGGCAACAGGCTCGCGCAGCTCTTTTTTGTTGCCTTGTTTGTCGGTGAACACGACGGATACGGAAGTCGCTTCAGGTACGGTAACGGATTGTTCGTTATGGAAAAAGTCGCCGCTTTGCATGGTGGCAACGTGGGTTTTGGAGTCTTTTGTCCACGCGCCCATGCTGTGCGGATGTTTTTTGGCAAAGTTTTTCACTGCTTTAGGCGCGCGACGGTCGGAGTTGCCTTCACGCAGGACAGGGTTTACCGCGCTGCCTTTGATGCGGTCGTAGCGTTCGCGTACGGCTTTTTCTTCATCGGTTTGAGGGTCGGCAGGATAGTCGGGAACGGCAAAGCCTTTAGACTGCAATTCTTTAATCGCGGCAGTCAGTTGCGGTACGGACGCGCTGATGTTCGGCAGTTTGATCACGTTTGCATCGGGTTGTTTCACCAGTTCGCCCAATTCGGCAAGCGCATCAGGTACGCGTTGCGCTTCGGTCAGGTATTCTGGAAACGCCGCCAAAATACGGCCGGAGAGAGAGATGTCGCTGGTTTTGACATCAATATCGGCATGGCGGGTAAACGCCTGCACGATTGGCAACAGGGATTGAGTGGCCAATGCAGGAGCTTCGTCGGTGTAGGTATAGATAATGGTGGATTTAGTCATGGGATTATTCTCTATGTAGGTTAAGTTTTTCTTTTCGGGCACATCGCGAGAAGAAACGTGCTAAGCCTATTATGGCATATTTCGGCGGATTTGGTTGTTGTTTTGATGTTATTGTTTTTTAAGTTGCGGAAAAGAAAAAGGCCGTCTGAAAAGACGGCCTAAATATAAGGACTTATCCGATAATCAAAACAGCATTGCTGCCACCGAAGGCAAATGATGAGCTGGCGGCAATGCATTTTTCAAACGGCCAGCGGCTGTTTTCGTCGGTCAAAGCGATGTTGGGCAGCTCGGAATCGGGTACGTTGTCCCATTGTTGGGGCGGCAGTTTGCCTTCCGGATTGTATTGGCGGTTGGCCATCAACCAGGCAAACGCGGCTTCGATCGCACCGGCTGCACCCAAAGTATGACCGGTGGATGGCTTGGTTGAAGTGCAAAGGGTGTGGCTACCAAATACTTCGGCAACGGCTCGGCTTTCCATGCTGTCGTTGTGTTGCGTGCCGGTGCCGTGCAGATTGATCCAGCCGATGTCTTCCGCTTTCAAACCGGCTTTATCCAAAGCGGCCTGAAAAGATTGGGCTGCACCCAAACCGTCAGGGCGGGGCGAAGACATATGGTAGGCATCGCTGCTTGCGCCGTAGCCCAGCAACTGCATTTCGCCGTCAAAATCGGCATCGCGCGTCATCACGAAAAATGCGGCTGCTTCGCCGATATTGATGCCGTTGCGGTTGGCAGAAAAAGGCTTGGCGATGCCGTCTGAAAGCACTTCCAAAGAGGCAAAACCATTAATCGTCAGCGGAGAAAGCGTATCCGCGCCGCCGCAAATTACGGCATCACACAATCCGGCACGAAGCAATCGGGCTGCGCTGATGAGGGCGCGTGCGCCGGAAGTGCAGGCGGTGGAAACGGTATAGCGCAAGCCGTCCAAACCGTAAACTTGGGCGATAAATTCGGAGGGCGAAGCCATGGTGTGTTGCAGCTGTTTGAACGGAACATCCGTCCATGCACCACCTTGGACAACGTGTTGGAACAAAGGGATATTTTCGTCTGCGCCACTGGTGGACGTACCGGTAACGACAGCGACCCTTTCTTTGCCGTAACGGGCAATGGCCGTCTGAATCAGTCCGTCTATTTGCGAAAGCGCGTGCAGGATAAGCTGGTTGTTGCGGCTGCGGTGTGCTTCGGGGATGCTGTCGGGCAAGGGCATCAGGGTTTCTTTGACTGCACCGAAAGCATGCGTTTTGCCTTTTACCCATTGGTCTGAAAAAGTCAGGGGCGTGTTTTCAGACGGCGTGAGTAAGGCTTCGGCATGAACTTGCAAGCCGCTGCCCAATGCGCTGGTCAGTGCCGGACGGCTGAGATAAACAGGAGTATTCATGAATTAGTCTTCTGCAATCGGGCTGACCGTCCAGAAAGTTTGGTCGGGGAAGCCGATGAGGAATTGTTCGGAATGGTGGGCGACACACCACAAATCACGCTCGCGGTAGCTGAACACCGCGCCTTTGCCGTCAGGGCAGAAGCCTTGATGGGTGGCGTTTTGTTGGCGGGCTTCAGGATAAAGCGTGGCGGCGTGTTCAGCAGCCAAAAGCGGCAACAGGGCGGCAAACAGTCGGCGCGAAGTGGCACTGGGCATCACAAAGCCGTCATTTTTCCAACCTTTGGTGCTGACCGATTGACGTGATACCGGCGCGCCCAGTGCATCGGTTTGGACAAAGCGGATGCCGTCTGAATGAGGTTCGACTGCCAAGAGATTGGTTTGAACGGTTTGCCCCGCCGCATTGGTCTGCTCGAGTTTGAACCATTGGCCTTCTTTGGAAAGCGGCGGCAGCGTTTGCGGATGGGGGAGCGAAGTTGCGCATGCGGAAAGCAGTAGTGCGGCAAGCAAAGGGATAAATCGCATAAAGTTTTATCTATCGGTCAAAATATTTAATGATGAGGGTAGATTTTCAGACGGCCTGTTCCGTTTTCAGTCTAGGCCGTCTGAAAGGCATTTGTCCTTATTCTACCTTCAAATCGCCCACCAATGCGGCAAGCGTGGACAAGCGTTGCTCGGATTTTTCCACGAATGGATTGTTCGTGTCCCAAGCGTAGCCTGCCAAAATAGACGAAATCATGCGGCTGATTTCAGGGCTGCGGTTAGGCGCGTAGATGGCATTTTGAAAGCGGAAATCGTACCAACCGTTTACATAAGTGCGGAATGCGTTCACACCAATCATCAATTGGTCGGCAAATTCGGTTTGCCAATCGACGGCTTTGCCTTTGAGCTGTTTGCCCAACAAGTCGGCAGCCAGTTTGGCAGAGTGCAGGGCAATGGTTACGCCGGAGGAGAAGACGGGGTCGAGGAATTCGGCGGCGTTGCCCAAAAGGGCAAAATGTTTGCCGTACAAGGTTTTCACGTTGGCAGAGTAGCCTTGGATGGAGCGGAACGGGAAATCGTTTTCCCAAACGGCTTTATCTAAAATTTCCGCCAGCATCGGGCACTCGTATACAAATTTTTTCAACACGGCTTCTGATTCGCCGGCCAGTTTGTCGGGCGTGCCGACAACGCCGATGGAGCAGCGGTTGTCGCCGAAAGGAATCAGCCAAATCCAGACATCGCGATGTTCCGGATGCGTGTTGATCAGGATTTTGTTGCGGTCGAATTTCGGGCTGGTGATGTTGTCGTCGATATGCGTGAAGTGGGCTTGGCGCGAAGGCAGCTCGGACGGGCTTTCCAAGTCCAAAAGGCGGGGCAGGACGCGGCCGTAACCGCTGGCATCCAAAACGAATTTGGCGGTCAGTTCATAGTTTTCGCCTGTATCGGTCGCAACGCTCAAGCGTGCCACATCGCCGCTGTTGTCAAACGCGGTTACACCGTGTCCGAAGCGGACATCGACGCCTTGTTTTGCCGCTTCATCAATCAGGATTTTGTCGAAGATGCCGCGGCGCACTTGATAAATGGTGCCGGGGCCGTCTGAAAATTTTTCAGTAAAGTTGAAATCTGTGTAACGGCTGCCCCATGAAAACGCAGCGCCGTCTTTAAATTGAAAGCTGGGTTCGGCATGCACTGCGTCGGCAAAACCGGCTTCTTCCAACATTTCCATGCAATGCGGCAACAGGCTTTCGCCGATGACAAAGCGCGGGAAATGTTGTTTTTCCAATACGCAAACTTTAAAGCCTTGTTTGTTCAGCAAAGCAGAAGCAACCGAACCTGAAGGACCTGCGCCGATAACGGCAACGTCAAATTCTACGGACATTTGAAAATACCTTTGATTTTAATGATAAATAATGTTTAAACCAGTGTCTGAAGTTTTTCAGACGGCCTCTTACAACGTGATGATAGAAGTTGAAACAAAATATCGCCTTAATTTAATCGTCTTCATCTTATGTTTAATTTTTCAACAATGTGCCTGCCAGCCAAATATTGAATGCCACGCCGATGGTAACCGTCATGCCGAATGCGGCAACGGCGGGCGTGCTGCTGATGGCGAGCAGGGCAAAGGAAATGGCTGTCGTCGCGGCGGCAAGCAGCATACCGCCTAATTTTGCCGGCGCGCTGTGGTGTGCGGTGGCGGCATAGACGGCATAGTCCACGCCGATGGCGGATACTAAAAGCAGGCCGAACATGGCAAACAGGCTGACGGGAATGCCGGCCAAACCGAGTACGGCAACGGTGCAGATGGCGGCGGCCAGCGGCACGGCAAGGATTTTGCTGCCGCGTTTGAAACCGAACATTTTCCACAAAAGCAGCCATGCCAACGCATAGGAAGCCAGTTTCAACCATGCGGCCTGATTGCGCGTGTGGTGGAAAAGCTCGTTTAAGTGGGCGCGTTTGTCTGCCCAATGTACGCCGGAGACGTGTTGCACTGCGGCGCGTACGGCGGCTTCATCAGTCATGCCGTTCAAACGCACGACGGCAGCAAAACGGCCTGGTTCCACTTCGCCCAAATACAAGGAACGCCAAGCTTCTGCCAAATCGGTATTCAGGCCGTCCGAAAGCGACAATGGTTGCGTATCGGCAGCTTGAAGCAGGGCATCGCGCACGGTTTTGCGTGGAATACCGATTTCTGTGAGCGGTTTCCAGCTATCAGGCAACTTGGTCAATTCGCGCAGGCGGTTTTGCAGTTTTTGCTGTTCCGTTGTCGGCAGGATGAATTGGTCGGGCGATTGGATGCCGGAAAGTTTGCCTTGCGCGATTAAGGGCTGCAGGGCGTGGCCGAGTTCGGCGGTTTTCTTCAACAGGGCATCTTCGCTTTGTGCTTCGGCCACCAAATATTTGCCGCCAAAATCCGTGCCGCTCAACCGGCCGATTTGTTGTACTTCGGTCAACATCGCGGTCGGCATATTGACCCATTGACGGATGTCGTCACGCCAGTCGCTGCGCCACAGTCCGACTGCCAGCAAAATTCCGCCTACGATTAACCAGCCGCGTTTGTGCAGGCGGTTTTTCAGACGGCCTGACAAGGAATAGAGCTTTTCGGTTAATGCGGCAAAAGGCACGGTTTTGGCACGATAGCGGCGAAACAGCGGCGGCAGCCATAAAACGGTGGCACCAAACGCGCCAAATAAGGCAAAGCCTGAAAATACGGCGGTTTGGCGCAGTACAGGCAAAGGGGTAAACCACAGCAGCGCGTAGCCCAAGACGGTAATCGTCAGGCTGACGGCAAAGCTCGGCAAGACATGTTTTATTGCCGATTCGGCCTGCCAAACGGTCTTTTCAGACGGCCCGAATACCGAAGGAGCAAGCCAGTGCAACGGGAAATCCACCAACATACCCACCAAGCTGGTGCCGATGACGATGGTCAGGATATGCACTTCGCCGAAGGTTAATAATGCAACTGCCAATCCGGTCAACATGCCGGCTGCCAACGGCAAGGACAGCAAAAATACGCGGCCGCTGCGGAAGACCCACAACAGCAGCGCAAAGGTCAGCCCAAGTCCGACCATGCTCATCAGCCGGCTTTCTTTTTCTGCGGCTGCTTTGGATACGGCGGCGAACAATGCACCACCTGCGCTTAAGGTTTCTGCGCCATTTTCCGAAGCGATTTGACGGCTTTGCGCCATCAGCGGCAAGAGGGCATCGTTGCTGGAAAATTGATCTCCGCCGGCGATCCGTCCGCGTAAAAATACCCAAGTTTTGCCTTGGTCTTCGGCAAACAGCATGCCGTTGTCCATGTCCCACTGCAAACGGCTTTGCGGATTGGCTTTGTCGGCAACAAAGCGTCCAAAGCCCAGCCAGTCTTGTTCTAAAGACAAAGGGGAGGGGGCGGCAAAAGGATTGGCCGCGGCTTCTGCGCGCGCTTGAAAATAGGCTTTCGGCTGCTCAAACAGCAGGCGGATTTCGTCTTGCGGCAAAACGGCCAAGCCCAGTTTCTGCATATCCGCCCGCACTTTGTCCAAATTCGGCGTCATGCTGCTGTCGACTTGTTCAAATACGCCGCTCTTGCGCCATGCGTCGGCAATTTGTGAGGCCGTCTGAAAAGCAGTTTCGGCATCGGTACTGCCGGCAAGCAGGATGACTTGCGAATTGAGCTGCGCTTCTGCGGCTTTATTCGCAGCCGTCAGTAAGGCATCGGGTTGCTGCTCGCTTGGCAATAACGCGGTCAAATCGGTTTGAATGCGCGCTTGTGAAGCAAAGGCATAAACCAAAAACAGGGTAAGAAACAGGATAAGGGCAGTATAGAGGCGGTTTAGGAGGCGAAGATTCATCGTTCAGACGGCCTTTTGCAAATGCTGCTGTTGGTGTGTGGAATCAGTAAAAGTACAGTAAATTAAATCAGATTATTATTATTTTGTCAGTTATTAGATGGTTTGCCGGTTGGTTAAATCATTGGATTTGAGCGAACCGAAAAACTGCCATTGCAGGGCGACGGCTTTTCCCTGCCAAACGCAGGCAAGTGCCATCGTATCCGCCAAAATCGCGCTTGTGCCGTGCCAATCGGTTTGCTTTCCAGCGCGTAAACCGACGGGTTGTCCCAAATCGAAAATATAGCCGACCGATTTCATATCTGACGGGAAATCCAAATTTGCCGCTTTAATCAAGGCTTCTTTGAAACACCACAATCGGTAAAACGTTTCAGACGGCCAGTTTGCCGTTTCCAAAAAGTCTTGTTCTTCCTGCGTGCAGACCAAAGCCGACAGCGCTTTGAAATCGCGCGGGCGGATAAATTCGATATCGACACCGGCTGTTAAGGGATGAGGCGCACACAATAAAGCGGCAAAGCCTTGGCTGTGGCTCAGCGATACAGTCGGTAAATCGGTTTGCTGTTTTAATGCGCGGCTGACTTGCCAGTCTTGACGCTGCGCCAGTTGCGGCGTGGCAGCCAAACGTTGGCAATCGGCTGCGTTTAGAGAGGCATGGTCGTAGCAGGCGGCAAAAGACGGATCGGCCAGCAGGCAGTGAAGGGGTGTTGTATCCATAAAATAGAAAAATGCCAAACTTCATCTTGAAGTCCGGCATTTTTGACATTGCTTAGTGGAAGCTGCCTTTCAAGACCACACGGCTGTTGAATGTAGCGATGTGGCATTCGTACTCGTTACCGCCTTTGGTTACTTTGTCAAAGTAGCTAACCAGATGAACGGATTTGGCTTTTTTGCGATGTGCAGTGCTTTGGAAGCGTTTAACTGCGCTCAAGAACGCGCGTTGGCAGGTTTCATCAGGGGTTTTGCCGACTGAGTTGGAGATTTGACGGGAAGTCAAAGTCGCGCCGGATGTGCTGCCGTAGTGAACGCGGATGCTAGGATCCAAAGCGGATTTGGCTTCGGCAGAGTTCAAAGCGACATCGACTTTACACATATAAATATCGTTTTGACCTTTGCCATTGACTTTATGGCCTTCACCCATGCTGCGGCAGGCAGAACCGGCGGCAGTTGTTTTTTGAGTAGAAGTTTGAGAGGAGGAGGTAGATGGTTGGGAATTGCCGGATTGAGAGCAGGCGGCAAGCATCAGGGCGGATACGGCAACCAAAGCAGAAAAACGTAACATACGGACTCCTTTATAATAAGGGGTGTGAAAAAAGGTTTACAGAAAACAAAATCATTTTAACATATATGAAAGCCGTATAAAAATAGGATGATGCAAAAAATATTATATTTTTATTTAAATGATTTCATGGTGTTAAGAAAGTTTGGGGCGGTAATGCTTGACGGAGGAGGGCAGAGGGCGTATATTGCGGTCTTCCTTAGGAGTAATGGCTGAGAGGCTGAAGGCACTTCCCTGCTAAGGAAGCATGTGGGGTCAACCTGCATCGAGGGTTCGAATCCCTCTTACTCCGCCAAATATGAAAGACACCGTTTATACGGTGTCTTTTTTATTATCCGGGATTGCTTGAAATCTAAGGCCGTCTGAAAGTGTGAAATGAACGATTTGATTATTCTAAACAAGCCTTATGGCGTGATTTGCCAGTTTTCTGCACATGAAAAACATCCGTGCCTTAAGGATTTTGTCGAGAAACCGGGATTCTATCCGGCCGGACGATTGGATACGGACAGCGAGGGTTTGCTGCTGCTGACCAATAATGGCCGTTTGCAGGCGCAGATTGCCGACCCGAAATTCAAGCAGGTCAAAACTTATTGGGCGCAGGTGGAGGGTTCTCCTGATGAAGACAAATTGGATTTGTTGCGCCGTGGCGTAGATTTGGGCGATTTTGTCACCCGTCCGGCCGAGGTCAGGGTATTGGAAGAGGGCGAAGCGGATGTTTTATGGCCGCGCGTGCCGCCAATTCGCATGCGCAAATCCGTACCTGATTTTTGGGTGGAAATCAAAATTTCGGAAGGGAAAAACCGCCAAGTGCGAAGGATGACGGCGAAAGCAGGCTTTCCGTGTTTACGCTTGGTTCGCGTGGCAATAGGCCATCTGAATCTGTTTGATTTGAATTTGGAATTGGGACAATGGCAGTTTGCGCCGCATCGTCCTTAAATAGGATGAATAAAGGCCGTCTGAACTATTCAGACGGCCTTTTGTTATGGAAAAATCAATGATGTGAATGACCGATTTGGAAGGTCAAAGTAGTGTAGTTCGCCTGTTTTTGGCACACGCTTTGATCGGGGAAATCGGCTTTGTGTTCTACGCTGGCTTTCCAGAAACCTTGGCGCAATGGAATGATGCTGACTTCGCCTTTGTCATCGGTGGTGTAGGAGAAGGCTTGGGCTTCGGTTTTATGGGTTTTGCTGCGGTCGCTGGTGTCGAAGCCGTCAAATGTGGCGGTAACGGTGGCGTTCGGCAGCGGCTCGCCATTGAAGAGGACGCGGACTTTGAAGCGTTCGCCGACGTGGACGTTGGCAGGGTTGTCTAAAGGAACGATTTCCAAATGTTGGCCGACTTGTTTGGTGATGATGGCAGTATCTGCGCTTTCATGGCCGACATTGACGATGTTTTTACCAAACATACGGGTTTGTTCGCAATAGCTTGCATCAGGCATTTCTTTGATGCTTGCCTGCTTCCAGCCAGCGCTGTTTTTTGACCAGAAAGTCGGTTGGTATTCAGCGGTTACCAAGTAGCTGCCGTCTTTGACCGGCAATTTGCTGCGGTATTGGTAATTGTATGTGCCTTTTTGAATCATGTTTTCTTTGCCTTTTTCAGTCACCAGTTGCATGGGTTTGCTGAAAATGTGCAGGCGGTCTTTGGCGATCGGTTCAAGCTCCGGGAATTCGCCATAGCCCAATTCAGCTTCAAGGTATTCGCCGCCATGTGTGTGGGCGGTTTCAACCCAAACGCGGTGGGCGTGTGCGGTAGTGCTGAACAGGAAGGCGGATGCGATAAGCAAAGCAGTTTTTTTCAAGATTTCTCTCCGATTTTCGATGTGTAGAAAAGATAGAATAAAGTAGTTCGTTATAATATAACAAAATTATTTAAATTTAAAGAGAGGCCGTCTGAAAGTTTTCAGACGGCCTTTTAGATGATTGTTTTTTTAGGCGGATTATAGAAACGGTTTAGTCCCCGTCACGACAAACGTCAATCGCTTCCTGCAAACTGCTGACGCCGTAGATTTTTAGATTTGGAAACTCTTTGGCATTGCGCGGCATATTGGCTTTGGGGACGATGGCGCGTTTGAAGCCGAGTTTTTCCGCTTCTTTGAGCCGCTCTTGTCCGCGTGCGACAGGGCGGACTTCGCCGCTTAAGCCGATTTCGCCGAAAACCACGGTTTTTTCGGGCATGGGGCGGTTGCGGAAGCTGGAGAGCATGGCGAGGATGACGGCGAGGTCGGCGGCGGGTTCGCCGATTTTGACACCGCCGACGGCGTTGAGGAACACGTCTTGGTCGAAGCAGGCGATGCCACCGTGGCGGTTAAGGACGGCGAGCAGCATGGCGAGGCGGTTTTGTTCGAGGCCGACAGTGAGGCGTTTGGGGGTGAAGCCGTGCGCGTCATCGACCAATGCCTGAATTTCGACCAGAAGCGGGCGGCTGCCTTCTTGCGTGACCAAAACGCACGAGCCGGGCGTGTCGTCGCGGTAGCTGGCAAGGAAGATGGCGGACGGGTTGGACACGCCTTTCAAACCGTTTTCGGTCATGGCGAATACGCCCAGTTCGTTTGCCGCGCCGAAGCGGTTTTTGATGGCGCGTATCATGCGGTAGTTGGAATGTTGGTCGCCCTCGAAATACAGCACGGTATCGACCATGTGTTCCAGCACGCGCGGACCGGCAATCGCGCCGTCTTTGGTAACGTGTCCGACCAGTATCATGGCGATGCCCATTTGTTTCGCCATGCGCGTCAGTTGGGCGGCGCATTCGCGCACCTGCGACACGGAGCCGGGGGCGGAAGTGATTTGGTCGGAATACATGGTTTGGATGGAGTCGATAACGACGACTTCGGGCTGATGCTGTTTTAAGGCCGTCTGAATGGCTTCCATGCGGATTTCGGCAAGCAGGTTCACGCCTTCGGTGGGCAGTTCCAAACGTTGTGCGCGCAGGGCGACTTGTTGGGCGGATTCTTCGCCGGAAACGTACAGCACTTTACGGCTTTGCGCCATTTTGGCGATGGTTTGCAACAGTAATGTGGATTTGCCGATGCCGGGGTCGCCACCGAGCAGGATAACCGCTCCATCGACCAAACCGCCGCCCAATACGCGGTCAAGCTCGCCCATGCCGGTCGGATTGCGCGGCACTTCGGTGGCAGTAACGGCGGAGAGGGATTGGACGGTCGAAGTGTCCGCCGCCCAAGATTGGAAACGGGCGTTTTTCGGTTCGGGCGAAGCCAGGCTTTCCTGAAGCGTGTTCCACTCGCCGCAATGCGGGCATTTGCCCTGCCATTTCGGGGAAGTACCGCCGCATTCGGAACATTGGTAGATGGTTTTGGGGGCTTTTGCCATGGTGTTTTCCCTGTGGAATATTTGATGTGTGAAAAGGTCGTCTGAAAACAATCATATCGTTTTCAGACGACCTTGGGATTATGAATACTTTATTTATAATTTCAAGTATTCATCACTTGTTTAATGCAGCGGCATTTGCTGTTTTTTTGCGGCATAATAGGAAAAATTTACATGGAAGTTTTAGAAAAATGATTTTATTTCAAAATAACGATGGTAAGCTTGCCTTGCCTTGCCTTGCCTTGCCTTGCCTTGCCTTGCCTTGCCTTGCCTTGCCTTGCCTTGCCTTGCCTTGCCTTGCCTTGCCTTGCCTAGTTCTCTATTAAAATCCCTTCAAGGGTTTTTATCAAATCTATGCATAGGAGTGAAATCCTATGCCATCTAAACAAATCGCAAATTTTAATCCATCTGACAATAAACCCAGAATTCTATCTCTATTTTCAGGATGTGGAGGTTTGGATTTGGGTTTTCACCAAGCTGGTTATGAAACTGTTTGGGCGAACGATTTTTCCCATTGGGCTTGCGAAAGTTTCCGTAAAAATATCGGAGATGTCATCGTAGAAGGTGATATTGAACAAATTGATCCGAATGATCCAACTATTCCCGATTGCGACATCATTTTAGGCGGGTTCCCTTGTCAAGATTTTTCCATGATTTGGAAACAGCCGGGCTTAGAGGGTGAACGCGGCAATCTTTATAAAAGCTTTTTACGTTTTGTAAATGCAAAAAAACCGAAAGTTTTTGTTGCTGAGAATGTGAAAGGTTTGTTGACTGCCAACAAGAAAAAAGCCATCCAGCAAATTATTACCGACTTTGAAAATTGCGGTTATTACGTTCAGGCGAAGCTGTATAACTTTGCTGAATTTGGCGTACCTCAATTTCGTGAACGTGTGCTGATTGTCGGAGTACGTTTGGATACAGGATTTGATTTTCGCCATCCGGAACCGACACACAATGAAACTGGCGAAAATGGCTTAAAACCATATGTAACTGCTGGTCAAGCAATATCTAATATTCCACAAAATGTTAGTAATAATGAATTGCTGAAAATTAGTGATAAAACACGCCGTATGTTGGAATTAATTCCTGAAGGTGGAAATTTTACTGATATTCCTAAAGATCATCCTTTATATGTGAAAGGTATGATTAGCCACGTTTATCGTCGTATGCATCGGAACGAGCCATCAAAAACAATTATTGCAGCAGGTGGTGGTGGTACTTGGGGCTATCACTTCCCTGAACCGCGTGCTTTTACTAATAGAGAACGAGCAAGGCTTCAAAGTTTTCCTGATGATTTTGAGTTTGTCGGATCAACAACTGAAGTACGTCGCCAGATTGGTAATGCTGTTCCTCCTCAAGGTGTAGTTGAGCTAGCAAAGGCTATCTTACCAATTTTTTCAGGCAACTATAAAAAAGTAGATTTACATAAGAAATTGAAAGCAGAGAAGGATGTTTTATTTCATGACCGACTAAGCAAAATTCGAGGGGGAAAACAATGAATACAGTTTTTTCCAATATCGCCAATGCCAAAATTACTGAAAAATCGCTTAATGCAGTTTGGATGGATTTATTTAAATCAGCGGATGAAGTTTTGATGGTAACAGGTTATGTATCTAATGACGCAGTGGTTGAGCTACATAAAATTTTGGAGCTAAACGATCACATTCAAAAAATAGATTTATTGGTTGGAATGCATTATTTGGAAGGTTTTAGCCATTTGCAATATGACAGCTTATGTAAACTAAATGATTTTTTGCAACATGAGAAAAGAGGAGCTGTCTATGTTTCTCCTTTTGTGAAATTTCACGGAAAAATGTATTCCTTTAAAAATTATCAACAGATCAATGGGTTAATTGGTTCTGCTAACTTAACGTGTTTTTGGGATAGTACAGAACGTACTTATGAAACCATGTTACATTTGGACGGTAAGGTTGCACAGATGTTGCAGGCAGATATTCAAAATACCATTCATAAGTTAGGCAAAAATATCCAAGAAGTTGAGAGGCCGAGTACATTTATTGAACATAACAGTCATTTAGAAAATTGTTTGGGGGTACAAAAAATTGTACCAGAAAAGATTCGGCAACTATTTGCCCAAAAGTCAGAATATCATTTCTCAATTCCGGCTAAAACCGAAGAAAAAAGTAATTTGAATGTATTTTTTGGAGAAGGTCGACGAGATAAACGGGGGTTTGTCAAACCACGACCCTGGTATGAAGTAGAGTTGATTGTATCCAAAGACATCACTTCACAAGAAGGTTATCCGATTCTGAAGTCTTTTACAGTTATTACTGATGATGGTTGGCAATTTCAATGTAAGACATCGGGAGATTATTCCAAAAATTTCCGCTCAGAAAATGATTTGAAAACACTTGGCAAATGGATTAAAGGTCGTTTGGAAAATCGTGGTTGTCTGCAAAATAACGAGAAGATTACGCATGAAACCTTACGCCAATACGGTAACGATCATTTTGAGTTCCGTTCAACCGACAATCCTGATGTTTGGCTGCTCTCATTTAAGGGGAAAAACTAAATGTTGCAAACCTACTTGAATCAATTGACCCCACCTAAATTAGCTGATTCTGTTAAAAATACCGTTGATGGTTTTATGGGGAAATTATCACAAACCGAACCGAAAATTGCTCAAAATGTTTTATTGCTGGGCAATGTTCAAAGTGGCAAAACGGCACAGGTTTTGGGTGTATTAAGTGCGTTGGCTGATGATGGCGACCACAAAGTTTTTTTGTATCTTACTACTGACAGCGTAGATTTACAGGAACAAACAGTCAAGCGCGCCGAAGCTAATCTGAAAAATTTTATTGTGTTGTCTGAAAATGATGACCGAAGTTTTATGCAGGTAATGAAGGCAAATAATCCCATATTGGTCGTGATTAAAAAGAATGCCCGTGTATTGAAACGTTGGCGTAATTTGTTTGCCAGTCAAAGTAGCCTGAAAGGCTATCCTTTGGTTATTGTGGACGATGAAGCCGATGCAGCCAGCCTAAATACTAATGCTGATAAGCCGGATAAAGATGTCAGTACTATCAATAAACTGCTAAATGACATTAAGAATTCCTGTTGTCAAAGCTTATTTATTCAGTTGACCGCCACGCCTCAATCGCTTTTATTGCAACATGAAGAATCTGATTGGCAACCCGAATTTATCCATTTCTTTGAAGCCGGTGAAAAATACATCGGTGGCAACTTTGTCTTCTCTGATCCTCCAAGCTATATCGTTCGCTTCATTGACGGTGAATTGGACGATATGAAAGATGCGAGTGGTGAAATTGCCGAAGGGGTAAAACAGGCATTGCACAGTTTTCTGCTTACTTGTGCAGAGTTTGCTTTATGCGGTAAAACCAATTGTAATTTTGCTTTACATCCAAGTTATAAAATCCAAGACCATCAAGCCTTCTCTCAAAAAATCCAAGCCTTTTTGAATGATTTGGTACAAGCGATTAATAGCGGGGAGAATCTTGCAGACAGCTTTAAAGAAGACTATTTGGATTTACAAAAGACTAAGCCTGATATTCATCATTTTGAGGAAATTTATGAAAAACTAACAGAACTTTTAGAAAATAAGCAAATTTATACTCTCGTCGTTAACTCGCAGACAGAATCAGATTTTGATTTAGAAAGAGGCTTTAACATTATTATTGGTGGGAATGTGATTGGACGAGGCTTAACTATTCCAAAACTACAAACGGTTTATTATAGTCGCACTGCTAAAAAACCGAATGCAGATACTTTCTGGCAACATTCGCGTATTTTTGGATATGACCGTGATAAATCATTATTACGGCTTTATATTCCGTTTGATGTCTATTACTTCTTTGTACAACTCAATCAAGCAAATAATCTGATTATTGAGCAGGCAAAAAATTCAGACGGCAATATTCAGGTTATTTATCCGAAAAATATCAATCCGACTCGAAAAAATGTATTGAAATTCGACAGTATCAATCAAATTGTGGGTGGTGTGAATTATTTTCCACTTCACCCAAACGAGGATAATTTGTCGGAGATTAACAAGATTTTGCCTTCTATTTTGAAAGATGAAATTCAATCTGATTTATATCAAATAGATATAGAAGATTTATTCTTGGTTCTAGATAAATTGGGTCATTATGTCCCAGATGACTGGAATAAGGAAAAATTTATTGCTGGTGTAGAAGCATTAAAGGCACAACGTCCAAGTTTTAAAACTTACGTTTTGATCAAAACAGGACGTAAACTTTCTCGAGCAACTGGCACAATGCTTTCAGAAGACGACCGTAAATTAGGAGAAAAATATCCCAATGATTTATTCCTTACACTTTATCAAGTAGTAGGAAATAAAGACAAAGGTTGGCAGGGAGAAGATTTTTGGTTGCCTAACATTAAGTTGCCATATAAGGGACTGGTGTATTGGGGAGTGAAATAACATAGAAAAGGTCGTCTGAAAACAATCATATCGTTTTCAGACGACCTTTTTTATTGAGAAATAGCAGGTTTATTTCTTACTGTCTTTATCCGCATCTTTTTTCGGTGCAGGTTTTTTCGCTGCCAAACCCAAAGATTTTTGCCATTCGGCTGGATTTTTCACTAAGTCCAAGGCTTTACGGAGCTGATCGTCTTTGGCCGGATTGGGAATGCGGCGGCTGGAGATGTCTTCGTCTTTGTCTTTTTTGGACTTGTCTTTATCGGCTTTGGTTTCTGTGTTGGCAGGCGTTTCGTTGCTGCTGTTGACGTCTTGGCCGCCCAGCGGATTGCCGATATGGCCGACCAAGTCGGCTTCGCGGCTTTCAAAGGCGCGGTCTTTGTCTTTGACTTCAACGTCGGGGACAATGCCTTGCGCCTGAATCGAGCGGTCGTTCGGCGTGTAGTACAGCGCGGTGGTCAGTTTGACTGCGCTGCCGCCGGAAAGCGGAATCAGGGTTTGAACTGAGCCTTTGCCGAAACTTTGTGTGCCGACGACGACGGCGCGTTTGTGGTCTTGCAATGCGCCGGCAACGATTTCGGAAGCGGAGGCCGAGCCTGCGTTAATCAGGACGGTCATAGGAATGGTTTTCAGCTCGGCAGGTAATCCGGCCAACGGGTCTTTGCTGCTGGTGGTGATGTAGTCTTCGGCAGTTGCTTTGAGAACCATGCCTTCTTTTTTGTTGCGGCCTTTGGTGCTGACAACGGTTACGTCAGGTTGCAGGAAGGCTGCGGATACGCCGACTGCGCCATTGAGCAGGCCGCCCGGGTCGTCGCGCAAGTCGAGGATGATGCCTTTGAGCGGGCCTTTGTTTTCTTTGACAAGGGCTTGTGCGGCTTCGTTGAGCGCGGCAACGGTGCGCTCTTGGAATTGGGAGACGCGGATGTAGCCGTAGTCTTTTTCAAGCAGATGGTGGCGCACGCTTTTGACTTTGATGATGGCGCGGGTCAGGTTGACGACGATGGGTTTGTCGGCATTTTTGCGTGAAAGGGTCAGGGTAATTTTGGTACCCGGTTTGCCACGCATTTTTTTGACGGCTTCGCTGACGGTCAGGCCGCGCGTAGAGGTATTGTCGATTTTGACGATGAAGTCGCCGCTTTTCACGCCGGCGCGTTCTGCCGGCGTGTCTTCAATCGGGGCAACGACTTTGACGAAGCCGTCTTCTTGTCCGATTTCCATGCCCAGGCCGCCGAATTCGCCGCTGGTGGATTCTTTCATTTCGGCATAGCCTTTTTTGTCCATGTACTCGGAATGCGGATCGAGATCGGACACCATGCCTTTCATTGCGCCTTCAAAAAGCTCGGCGTCGGGTTTGTCTTGGTAATAGTTGGCTTTGATTTGGCCGTACACTTCTGCCATGGTGCGGATGGTCTGCACGGGCAGGGCCTCGTTGTCTTTTTTGTCTTTTTCGGCGGCAAAACTTTGTACACTCAGACTGAGGGCGATGCCGCTAAATGCGCCGAGAGTGTAGATTGCAACTTTTTTCAAAGTGGATTTTGTTGACATTCGTTTGACTTTCTTTTTGTGTACGGTAAGCAAAGTGTTTTTTGTTTTCTCTGAACCCGTTGACTTTATGTGATTTAAACGCTCGGAACAATAAGTTTAAGGTAAAAGTTTGTTGTTTAATGTGCTAAACAGGCGTGAAAATCGTGTTTTATTGTAGTTTATGATGAAAATTCAGACGGCCTGGAGGGAAAATTCACTCAGGCCGTCTGAAGCATCAGTTAATCCATGAAAGCGGATTCATGACTTGTCCGTTGTAGCGGACTTCAAGGTAAAGGCCGGTTTCGCCCGACGGCAAAGTGCCGCTGGTGCCAATCTTGCTGCCGGCATTGACGGCGTAGTTTTGGGCGATGTCAATTTCACTCAAACCAGAGTAAATGCTGACATAGCCGTCGCCGTGGTCGAGAACGACTACTTTGCCGTAGCCTTCAAGCTCGCCGGCAAAAGTAACTGTGCCTGAGGCAATGCTGCTGACCGGGGCCGGAACGGTATTGTAGAACACGCCTTTCCAAACTTCGCCATCGCCGCGGTCTTGACCGAACAGGCCTGCCAATGTGCCGTTGACCGGTTTTTTCAGACGGCCTTGCATACGGCTGAAGCTGTTGGCGTTGCTGACGGTCAAGCCTTGGGTATTTGGGGCTTGCAGTTTCATGTCTTCGTCAGTCAGCGTGGACATGGCGGCGCGTTCGGCCTCGGCTTTTTGTTGGGCGGCAGCCTGCTCTTTGCGGGCTTTTTCGGCGGCGGCCAAACGGGCTTCGGCGGCTTTTTTACGCGCTTCGGCTTCGGCTTTGCGTTGCTCGGCTTTGCGTTTTTCCAAATCTTTCAAGAGATTGTTGAGGCGCTGCTCGTTTTCTCTGTGGTTGATTTTCTTTTGCGCTTCTTTGGCCATCTGCGCGTTTTGACGGCGGCTTTCGGCTTGTTCGGCGGTATTAGTTACGCCTTGTTGACGCAATGAAGCTTGGATATTGGCTTGCAGTTTTTTCAGGTATGCCAATTCATTGTTGATTTTTTGCTCTTGCGCTGCCAGCTCTTTTTGTTGTTTTTCCAAGTCTCTCATGACTTGGTCGTTGGCGTTGTTGATATAACGCGTGTAACGCAGGAAGCGGGTTTTTTGACCGGCATCGGCGTTTTTCAGGAAGAGGGCGACCGCGTTGGGCTGGCTGTTTTTATAGTTGCCGGACACAAAGCGCGAAATTTGGGCGCGCGTGTTGGACACTTCGGCTTTCAACTGGTTGGCATCGGCATTGAGTTTTTGGAATTTTTCCCAAGCGTCGCGTTGTTTGCGGTTGATGCCGGAGAGGTTGTTGCGTGTTTGTTGCAGCTGTTTGAGCGTGGCATTGACATGGATAATGAAACCCTCGTTGCGTTTGGCAAAGGATTTCTTGCTTTCCATCTCGTTGGCGGCGGCAGTCACGGCTGCTTTGAAATCGTTGTCGGCTGAAGAGACGGCTTTAGGCTCAGCTTTAGGCTCATCTTTTTTGTTTTGCTCTTTGGCTTTTATGTCTTTTTTAGCGTCTTTTTTATCTTCAACAGCTTTTTTGGCAGGCTCTTTGGCTTTGGTTTCTTTGGTATCGGCCTTTTTGTCTTCGGCTGCTTTTTTTACTGGTTCTTTGGATTGACGCTCTTTTTTATCCTCAGCCGCTTTTTTAGTAGGCTCTTTGGTTTTGGTTTCTTTAGATTCTGCTTTTTTTACAGGTTCTTTGGCTTTACTGTCTTTTTTATCTTCAACAGGTTTTTTGTCTTGTTCTTTGGCTTTGCCGGGTTTTGCGGCTGCGGCTTTTTTGTCTTTGGCTGTTTCTTTAGGCTCTTCGGCTTTGCGGTTGGCCTTTTTATTGTCGGCAGCGGCTTCGGCGGCTTTAGCCGGTTTGTTTTTGGCTGAAGCGCGTTCGTTTTTGTCGGCGGTTTCCTTCTCTTTGGAGGCTTTGGCTTTAACCGCTTTTTTGTCTTCCTCTTTTTCTTTTACTGCTTGTTTTTTTGGGGTTTCTTTTTTGACATCCGCCTTGGCGGCTTCTTTCTCTTTTTTCACGGGCGCAGCTTTTTTGACGACGGCCGCTTTTTCTTTCGGCGCGTCTTTGGCAGCATAGGTTGGCAGGGAGAAGCTGAGCAACAGGGCGAGGATGAGGGGTTTGTAACGCATGGTTCGATCTTGCTATTAAAGTAGGAACAATAGGACGGATTATACTGTCTGTCAGGCCGTCTGAAAATAATATTGGGTTGCAATATGGACGAACGGTCTTATATAGTAATGATGGAGTAGGCGGATATGATTCCGCCTGTCTGGAAACTGACAGTCTGCATTGACAGGATATTATGAAAAAATATTTATTAGTAGTGTTGGGTGCCATGGTTTTGGCGGCTTGCGGTAACGATACCGATAAAATCGGACGCGCCAGTACGGTGTTTCATATGTTGGGTAAAAACGACCGTATTGAAGTGGAAGGCTTTGACGATCCTGATGTGCAGGGGGTTGCCTGCTATATTTCGTACGCGAAAAAAGGCGGTTTGAAAGAAACGGTCAATCTGGAAGAAGATGCCAGCGATGCATCGGTTTCCTGCGTGCAAAGTGCGGAAGTCATCCGTTATAACGAGTCTGAAGTTTTGAAACCGCGACAAGTGTTCAAACGCAGCGCCAGCATGGCATTTAAGAGCCAGCAGATTATCCGCTACTACGACCCGAAACGTAAGTCTTTCGCTTATTTGGTGTACAGCGATAAAATCGTTCAAGGCTCGCCGAAAAACTCTTTGAGCGCGGTATCGTGTTTTGCCCATGCGAAAACCGATACGCCGGTACCGGCAGGCGGCGCGGTTTACGGTGCGTGCGTGGTGGACGCGCCGGTTGCCGATGGACAAAAATAATAAAATCAGCTTAATAGATTAAAAGAATATGAATTTAGCCAACCATTTCCTGATTGCCATGCCTCATATGGATGATCCGTTTTTTACGGATACGGTCATTTATGTGTGCGAACACGATGAAGAAGGTGCGCTGGGCATCATCATCAACAAACCTTCGCCGATTACCATGGACATGATTTTCGCCGCCGCCGACCGCAATATCCCGTTGCGTCTGCAACATGAAAACGTGATGATGGGCGGGCCGGTTCAGATTGAGCGCGGCTATGTCGTGCATACGCCGATCGGCCGCTGGCAAAACAGCATGGTGGTAACCGATAACGTCGCGCTAACTTCTTCGCGCGATGTGATTGAAAACCTGTCTAAAGAAGGTGCGGTGGACAAGGCTTTGATCAGTATTGGTTATTCGAAATGGGGCAAAGGGCAGTTGGAGCGCGAGCTGGCAGAAAATGTTTGGCTGACCGTGCCTGCGGACGAGCATATTCTTTTTGATGTGCCTTACGAACTCCGTTATGCCGCCGCTTTTGAAAAATTGGGTATCAATCCGAACGCCTTGGTTTCAGGAGTCGGCCATGCCTGATGCACCAAAAGGTACGGTTTTGGCCTTTGACTTCGGCGAGGCGCGTATTGGCGTGGCGCAGGGCGATGCCGAGTTGGGTATGACCCATCCACTGGCGACGATAACCGGCAACAGCAATGATGAAAAATTCGAAGCCATTGCCAAGCTGGTCAAAGAATGGCAACCCAAGTATTTTGTGGTCGGTCTGCCGACGCATACCGACGGCACGGAGCATGAGCTGACCCGTTTGAGCCGCAAGTTTGGCCGCCGTTTGCACGGACGTTTTAACTTGCCGGTTTATTGGGTGGACGAAAGGATGTCTTCCCTATACGCTGAAAGTCTGCTTGCAGAAGCCCAAGTGTTTGGCCGAAAACAAAAATCCGTACTTGACCAAGTAGCGGCGCAGGCGATTTTGCAAGGATTTTTTGAAGGTGGGGCGGCCGAGTATTTCAATGGCCGCGAAGAATAGCATTATTCATTATAAAGGCCGTCTGAAACTTGGTTTCAGACGGCCTTTGTTTTGTTACGGCTTTGGGATAAAAGAAGTTTAGTTTGGTTAATCCTGATTTTTTTCGGCATAAATTTTGCTACACTCCGTTCTCTTTTTTAGACACAAATACAAGGAAAAAGTCATGGCACTCATGGACAATCTTTTGAATGCGGCTACTCAAATGTTGGGTGGCAACAGCGGAAACGGCGCACAAGGTTCTCTGACCGATATGGCGATGGATTTGGTGAAACAACAAGGCGGCGTGGGCAACCTGATCAACCAACTGCAACAAGGCGGTTTGGGCGATGCCCTGAGCAGTTGGGTTTCCAATCAATCCAGCAACCTGCCAGTGTCCGGCAGCGACCTGCAAAATGCTTTAGGCAGCGATACAGTAAACCAAATCGCGCAAAAATTCGGCGTAGATGCCGCTCAAGCAGGCGATTTGTTGGCAAAAGTATTGCCTGACTTGGTCGATAAAGCCACGCCTAACGGCACGGCTCAAGATGCGGATGGCTTCGGCTTGGACGACATCGCTTCTATGCTGCTGAAAAACTTTATGAAATAATGAGTTGAATCATTTGATAAGGCCGTCTGAATCCGTCAGACGGCCTTATAACTTTTGGTTCGCGGTAAATAACCAATAAGTCTTTTTCTGATGGAGACGGATGGCTTATCATGCCCACTTCGTTTTATTACAAAAAAGGTCATAAAGATGTCACGTTTAACCATACACACAGTTGAAACCGCTCCTGAAGCTGCTAAACCACGCATTGAAGCCGTATTGAAAAACAACGGCTTTATTCCTAACCTGATCGGCGTTTTGGCCAATGCGCCTGAAGCTTTGGCGTTTTATCAAGAAGTTGGCAAGCTGAATGCGGCCAACAGCCTGACTGACGGCGAAGTTGAAGTTGTCCAAATCATCGCCGCCCGTACTAATGAATGCGGTTTCTGCGTTGCCGGCCACACCAAACTGGCTACCCTGAAAAAACTGCTGTCCGAACAATCCATCAAAGCCGCACGCGCATTGGCTGCAGGCGAGTTTGACGATGCCAAACTGGGTGCTTTGGCGACATTCACCCAAGCCGTTATGGCGAAAAAAGGCGCGGTATCCGACGACGAGCTGAAAGCTTTCTTCGATGCAGGCTACAACCAACAGCAAGCCGTTGAAGTCGTCATGGGCGTTGCTTTGGCAACCTTGTGCAACTACGTCAACAACCTTGCCAAAACTGAAATCAACCCTGAATTGCAGGCATTTGCCTAATCTCATCAAAGGCCGTCTGAAAATTCAGACGGCCTTTCTTAAAAGAACTCAATATCGCCAAAATATCCAGAGGAAAAAAATGACACGCGAAGCTTTACTGAACAATGTTGCCGAACTCGTTAAAAGCAAATTAAAACCATTAGTGGACGACATCGACCGCAAGGGACTGTACCCAAAAGAATTTATGCTGGAATTGGGCAAAATCGGCGGTTTTGCCGCGGCCGGTACGGTTGAAGAAGGCGGCAACGGTTTGGGTTTGGCAACGCAAATCGCCGTATTGCGCGAAATCGGTAAAGAATGCGGCGCAACTTCGTTCAGCGCATGGTGTCAGGCGGCTTGCGCGTGGTATCTGCACCAATCTCCTAACCAAGCGGTCAAAGACAAATATTTGGCCGATATTCTGCAGGGCAAAGTTTTGGCCGGTACGGGCATGTCCAATACCGTCAAACACCTTGCCGGTATCGAAAAACACAACCTGCAAGCCGAACGTGTCGAAGGCGGCTACAAAATCAACGGCGCTTTGCCTTGGGTATCCAATATCGGCGAAGACCATATTTGGGCAAATACCGCCCAAATCGGCGACAGCTATGTGATGTTTATCACCGGCGGCCAATGGGAAGGCGTTACCCTGCAAAACTGCCCTGAGTTCTGCGGTTTGGAAGGCACGCGCACTTACAGCCTGAATTTTAAAGACGTGTTTATTCCCGATGAAGATGTGATTGCTACGACTGAGCAGTTCCAGTCTTATATCCCGACCATTAAAGCCGGTTTCATTCTGCTGCAAATGGGTATTGGCGCCGGTGTGATTGACGGTGCACTCGGCATTATCCGCATGGCCAATGTGGTGAACGCAGAAGTGAACTCATACCTCGACCACAGTTACGATGAATTGAAAGCCGCTTTGGACGGCGCATGGGCGGAAACCGAACGTCTTGCCGATGAAGCGTGGAACAACAAACCCGATACGCTGGCAACCTTGAAACTGCGTGAAGCGGCTGCCGTATTGGCACTGAACGCCACTCAATCTGCCGCATTGCATGCAGGCGCGAAAGGTTATCTGATGCGCAGTCCGGCGCAACGCCGCGTCCGCGAGGCCATGTTTGTCGCCATCGTAACACCGGCCATCAAACACCTGCGCAAAGAAATCGCCGCTTTGGAAGCAGCGCAATAAATTCAAAATATCAACAATAAGACACACGAAAGGCCGTCTGAAAATACGGTTTCAGACGGCCTTTAAAAATGGAAGGAACACCAAATGGCTCAATATATGTGCGGCCCTTGCGGCTGGATTTACGATGAAGATGTCGGCGACCCCGAACACGGCCTGCCGGCAGGTACCAAGTTCGAAGACATCCCCGACGACTGGAAATGCCCTGAATGCGGCGTAGGTAAAGAAGATTTCTACCTTCTGGACTTCACCATATAAATTATCCGATTATTTAATAAAAAGGCCGTCTGAAGTTTCAGACGGCCTTTGTTTGCTTAATCGTCAGCGGTAGAGCGAAACAATGGTTTCAGCCGCTTTGACACAGCTTTCCACGTCGGCAACCAAAGCGATGCGGACGTAGCCTTCGCCCGGATTGCCTTGCTCGGTATCGCGGGCGAGGAAGCGGCCGGGCAACACTTGGATGGCGGCTTTCTGCCACAGGTTGCGCGTGAATGCCAAGTCGTCGCCGTCGGGAACTTTCAGCCAAATGTAGAACGATGCGTCTGGCAGTTTGACATCGAATGCCTGTTGCAAAATCGGAATGACGCGGTCGAATTTTTCTTGGTAGAGGCGGCGGTTGGCAATGACGTGTTCTTCGTCGTTCCAGGCGGCAATGCTGGCGCGTTGGACCGGAATGCTCATTGCGCTGCCGTGGTAGGTGCGGTAGAGCAGGAAGTTTTTGAGCAACTCGGCATCGCCTGCGACAAAGCCGGAACGCAAACCGGGGACGTTGGAGCGTTTGGACAGGCTGGTGAACATAATAATGTTGTGCGTGCCGCGACCTAATTGCGCCGCAGCCTGTAAGCCGCCGATCGGTTTGTTGTCGTCAAAATAAATTTCGGAATAGCATTCGTCAGAGGCAATAACGAAGCCGTATTTGTCTTGCAAATCAAAAATTTCTTTCCAGTCTTCTAATTGCAGGACGCTGCCGCTCGGATTGTTGGGCGAGCAGACAATCAGGACTTTGGTGCGCTGCCATACGTCTTCAGACAGGCTGCTCCAATCGGGGTTGAAGCTGGGTGCCGGACAGTTGGCAAAATGGATTTCGCCGCCGCCCAAAATAGTCGCGCCTTCGTAAATTTGATAGAAAGGATTGGGACTGATAACGACCGGTTTGGGGCCGTCTGAAGCCGGATTTAAAACGGTTTGGATAAAAGAGAACAATGCTTCCCGGCTGCCCAATACGGGCAGGATTTCATTGTCGGGATTGAGGCTCAAACCATCATAACGGCGGGCAACCCATTCGGCGCAGGCTTGGCGCAGTTCGGGCAGGCCTACGGTCAGCGGATATTTTTCCAGTTCGTGCAGGGAGGCGGTCAGCGCGTCGGTGATGACTTTGGGCGTCGGGTGTTTCGGCTCGCCGATTTGCAGATGGATGGGCGTTACGCCTGCGGGTGCGTCAATGCCTTGCATGGCTTCACGCAAGCGGGCGAAAGGATAGGGTTTGAGATGGTTCAATAATGGGTTCATGATGTTTCTGCCGATAAATTCAGGCAATAATCTTAGCATTTTTTAGATGGATTGGGACAAAAAGGCCGTCTGAAAACAGGGTTGAATGCTTTTCAGACGGCCTTTTGAGTGTTGATACGTTTATTTGGCAGGGATGGCAGGCAAGGAACCGTTTAAGAGATATTGAATGGTTTCTTGAACCGTACGGATGGCGTTGCCAAAAGGCAGCGGGTCTTTACCGCGGAAAAACAGGCCTTTATCGACTTCGCCACGGAATGCGGCGGAAAGTTGGATGTCGATACAGAATTGACCGGCTTTGGCCAAACCGTCGCGCAAACCGCAGCTGGTCAGGCAGTTCAGGCCTTGGGTGCAACGGCGCGGATCGTTTTTGGCGTTGGCTTGCAATTTGGCTTCGCGTTTGATGTAGCTGTCGAGGAATTTGGTGCGCACGCCGCGTGCAGGCAAACCGGCGACAGACATGAATTCAACCACTTTTTCGGTTTCCGCACCAGCCAGGGTTTTTTTGAAGTTGATGTGGGCATCGCCTTCCTCGGTTACGGCAAATGCGGTACCGATTTGGACGGCGGATGCGCCCCAGTTTTTCAAGGCTGTTTTGACTTTTTCAAAGTTTGCCATACCGCCGGCGAGTACCAACGGGATTTTTTCGCTTTCCAAACCTAAGTTTTTGAATACTTCAAATGTCTCTTCAATGACGCGTTTGAACTCGAATTTGGCATCGTTCACGCCGTCAACGGTTGCCGCACCCAAGTGGCCGGCCGCGTGGGCAGGGTGTTCGATAACGATGGCATCGGGCAAAACGCCTTTTTTCATCCAACGTTTCAAAACGATATTGATACCGCGTGATTCGGACAAGATAGGGAAAAGGGCGACATCTTTGTGGTAGCCTTCGGCCATTTCCGGCAAGTCCAAAGGCAAACCTGCGCCCATTACAATCGCGTCCGCACCGGATTCGCAGGCCTGGCGGACATAGGCGGCATGGTCTTTAACCGCTTTCATGACGTTGACGGCAATCATGCCTTTGCCTTCTGAATCGGCTTTGGCTTTTTTGATTTCGCGGTCAAGCGCAATGCAGTTGAGGCGGGTGTATTTTTCTTCGCTGGAATTGATTTTCGATTCGGCCAGCAAATCTTCATGCAAGTGGCGCAAATCGACGCTGGCGATGGTACCTACGCCGTTTTCGCGTGCAACCGCGCTGGAGAGTTTTGATGCGGAAACGCCTACACCCATGCCACCCTGTACGACGGGAATCAGTGATTTGTCACGGATAATCAATGGGTCAAAGTTGTTTTGCATGAATGCTCCTTCATAGATTCTGGGTGGTGTCGTCTGAAATCCTATGAAATGAAAGGGATAACGGACTGATGTGTGTATAAATTCGGTGTGTTTTAGCCGCCGTTTTTCAGACGGCATGAGGCATGTTTTTAAAATTTTAGGAATTATACTCTAAGTTAATGTAAAAATTAGAGTATTAATACAGTTTTTTTAAAGAAAAAATTGAAAAGTCTTGTTAATAAAGGAATAAATTTTATGATGGATTGGATTGCGGAGGAGAAATTGCAAACAAAATCTACAAAGAAAAAGGCCGTCTGAAATTTCAGACGGCCTTAAGTATGGGAATCAGATAGAGGTCGGATTACATTTGTTTTTTAGCGGCATCGATGGCGCGTTGGTCAGGGTTGATCAAGATTTCAACGCGGCGGTTTTGTGCGCGGCCTTCAATAGTGGCGTTGGAAGCGATGGGTTGACGGGAACCGTAACCGAAAGTGCTCAAACGGGTGCTGCTTACGCCGCGGGATTGCAGGAAGGTGGCAACAGATTCGGCGCGGTTGCGAGACAATGGCTCGTTAATGGCGTCGTTACCAGTGTTGTCGGTGTGGCCGTTGATGGTCAAAGTCGTATCAGGATATTGAACCAAAGTTTGTGCAGCGGCAGACAAAGCGCTTTGAGCTTGGCCGCTCAGGGCCGCGCTGCCGGTGGCGAAGGTTACGTTTTCAGGCATAACCAGCTTGATTTGGTTGCCTTGGCGTTCGACTTCGATGTTGGTGTTGGCCAGGCTTTGACGCAGTTTTTTCTCTTGGTAGTCCATGTAACCGCCGATACCGGCACCTACTGCACCACAAGCCAATGCGGAGTTACGCGCGCCTTTGCCGCCGTGGGTCAGCGCACCGACGATGCCGCAAACGGCCGCACCGCCCAAGCCGTACATGGCGGTTTTGCTGGCGGATTGTTGGCCGGTAACAGGATCGGTCACACAGCCGGTGAGCGCCAAAGGAATTGCAGTGGCAATAACGGTCAGGGGTTTCAAGAATTTCATGTCGTATCCTCTTTTTAGATGACGGCTCGGGCCGTCTGAAAAAAATGAATAAAAACCGCGTGGGTCATTACGGATTTATGATACCCAATATCCGAAACGCAAAAGAATGGGTTTAACCCGATATTACGAAAATATTTGCCAGTTAACATAATTCTGAAGCATTTCTGCATTTTTCTAGTAGCTTGGCCGTTTTGCCGCGAAATAACAAGCAAAGTTTTTTACAGTTTCTTCCGTTTTTTCTGCTTGCGGCGATACCAGTTGACGAATGCCCATTTCAATCTGACCTTGACATCATATCCCACTGAACCTGCACCCAGTATAAGCAAAACGGCGGAAACGGGCAGGGCGAAATGATGGCCGACCAGATGATAACCCCATGCGCCAACCACGCCGCCCAGCAAAAACGACAGCATCAAGCCGCTTAAAAGCCACATTTTCGGTTTGTTGACGCGGACGTGCGGCAGGCGCGGATGATGCTGTTTGGAGTAATAAAGCGCGCGTGAGATTTCAATGCCCAAGTCGGTCGCCGTGCCGGTCATGTGGGTGGAACGGATGGCGCCGCCGGAAAGAAGCGTGATAACCGTATTGTGCATGCCCATAATAAAACACAATAAAAACAATGCTAAAGACGGCATAATAAAATCAGAGCCGCCAAAATCCCACTCCATCGCAGCAATACCGAACCAACCGAATATCAACAGATAAACTGCTTCCAGCCACATGGAAAACCCAAAGCTGCCACGGAAACGCATCTGTTGCGTCCATAAAATCACCCAACCCGAATGCGCGGCACCGGCAACAAAACACAACACGCTGATGAAAGTTACTGCGGCAGACCACCAGTCTTGGAGATACAGTACATCAGCCAAAAGAGACATGGAGCCGGTTACGTGGGAAATATAGCGCGCAAAAGCAAAGAATCCCCCCGCATTAATCGCACCGGCAAGAAAGGCCATGATGTAGCCCAGCCGTCTGAAACGGGCATCGGAAATATTGTGTTCGTGCAGATACGGGCGGTCCGCCTGCCAAAACGGAGGCGTGTGTTGCCTGTGGTGGCGCAATCTGTAGGAGTGGGGCGGTTTGTCAGCGTTCATTGAGTGGGTTTGGAGTTAAACATTCATACAGGGTGTATTTTATATGCAACTGTCTGCCGATAAGAACAAATAATCTAAAGTGTTCCCAAGTTGCCACACTTGCCCATTACACAATGAGGGCGTACATTAATAGAAAGATATAAACATAAGGAAACATCCGATGAATCCTATCCGTCTGACCTTATTGTTTGGCGCCGTTACATTGCTGGCCGCCTGCGCCACCACGCCCGAGCAAAAAGCCGCACGCGCCCAAGCGCAGAAACGCTATGAGCAGGATCTTCAAGTCAATCTTGCCGCACAATGCGATCAGGAAATAGCCGCGCTGATCCGCCGCAAATTTGACGAAGAAGGCAAACCCGGTGTGGCAACTGCGGAACAAAAAGCCTTCCGCCTCAAATATATCGACAAAGTTTCCGACCCGATGTTCCAAGCCTGCTACAAAATGGCATGGCAAAACTATATTTCCCAAGAGCAGCTGCGCGAAGCCCGCTACTATCGCTATTACGACGATTGGGGTTATCCGTTTGGCCGTTATCCTTGGTGGTGGTAAAGCATTAACAAACCTCAGGGCCGTCTGAAAGCATATATTTATTGGTTTCAGACGGCCTAAGGTTTATTGAAACGGCAATAACGTTTACAATAACCGCCTATTCAAACACACTACCCACCACCCATGAACATCTGGCTTGGACAGCGACACCCGCCCCAATTTCCGCAAGGAGCCGCCGTAACCATCGGCAACTTCGACGGCGTACACCTCGGGCACAAACATATCCTGCAAAAACTCAAACGAGAGGCAGACCGGCGCGGTCTGCCTGTTGTCGTTGTTATTTTTGAGCCTCAGCCCAAAGAGTTTTTTGCGCGTAAAGCCGGGAAAAAGCTGCCTTACCGCATTAGTCCGCTGCGTACCAAATTGCGCCTTTTGCGTGAAACCGGCTGCGTGGATGCTGTTTGGGTTTTGCGCTTTAACCAAACTTTCTCCGAGATGAGCGCACAAGTGTTTATCGACCGGCTTTTGCGAAAAACGCTCAATACGCGTTATCTGCTGATTGGCGATGATTTCCGTTTCGGTGCGGGTCGGGAAGGCTGTTTCGAACTTTTGGCACAACAGCCCGATATGCAAACCGAGTGCACACCGTCCGTTATCGTTGAAGACATCCGCACCAGCAGTACCGCCGTCCGCCAAGCCCTTTCAGACGGCAAGTTGGAATACGCCAAAAAACTGTTGGGGCACGATTACGTGTTAAGCGGCAAGGTCAAGCACGGGCAAAAGCTCGGCCGCACCATCAACGCGCCTACCGCCAACGTCCAGCTTCCCCCGTATCATTATGCGCTAAGCGGCGTATTTGTCGTCGAAGCAGACGGCGCATTCGGTACGCGCCGAGGCGTGGCCAGCTTTGGTTTTAACCCCACTGTCAGCAACAATCGTTCGCAAAAGTTGGAAGTCCACCTGTTCGATTTCAACGGCGATTTGTACGGCCAGCGCATCTTCGTCCGCTTCCTGCACAAACTGCGTGACGAGAAAAAATTTGAAAGTATCGAAGCATTGAAAACCCAAATTTTGCAAGATATGGAAGATGCAAAGGTTTGGAAACCATAGAAACGCTTCTATACGCTTATAAAATCAAGACAATTGGGCTACAATAAGTCCTTTGAATTCTTTCAGACGGCCTGTTCTTTTTAAAATGAGCAATCAGGCCGTCTGAAACCGAAATACCGCAACAATAGAGATTAGAAAATGACCGATTACAGTAAAACCGTAAACCTGCTCGAAAGCCCGTTTCCAATGCGCGGCAATCTTGCCAAGCGCGAGCCTGCATGGCTGAAAAGCTGGTACGAGCAAAAACGCTACCAAAAACTGCGCGAAATCGCCAAAGGCCGTCCGAAATTCATTCTGCACGACGGTCCTCCGTATGCCAACGGCGACATCCACATCGGTCATGCCGTCAACAAAATCCTCAAAGACATCATTATCCGCAGCAAAACCCAAGCCGGTTTTGATGCGCCTTATGTACCGGGTTGGGACTGCCATGGCCTGCCCATCGAAGTGATGGTAGAAAAGCTGCACGGCAAAGACATGCCCAAAGCCCGTTTCCGCGAATTGTGCCGTGAATACGCCGCCGAACAGATTGCCCGTCAGAAAAAAGACTTTATCCGCTTGGGCGTGTTGGGCGATTGGGACAATCCTTACCTGACCATGGATTTCAAGACCGAGGCCGATACCGTGCGTATGCTCGGTGAAATCTACAAATCGGGCTATCTATACCGTGGCGCGAAACCGGTTCAGTTCTGCTTGGACTGCGGTTCTTCACTGGCGGAAGCGGAAGTGGAATACAAAGACAAAGTATCGCCTGCGATTGACGTTGCCTATCCGTTTAAAGACACTGCCGCGCTTGCCGCCGCATTCGGTTTGCCAGGTATCGAAGGCACAGCGTTTGCCGTCATCTGGACAACCACGCCTTGGACGCTACCTGCGAGCCAAGCTGTTTCAGCCGGCGCAGACGTGGTGTATCAACTGATTGATACGCCTAAAGGCAAATTGGTATTGGCGAAAGATTTGGCAGAAGACGCGCTCAAACGCTACGATTTTGCTTCAGACGACCTCAACGTCCTTGCTGAAACCACCGGCGACAAGCTGGAAAACCTGCACATGAACCATCCGTTCCTCGAACGCGATATCCTCATGCTCAACGGCGAACACGTTACCACCGATGCCGGTACCGGCTTGGTGCACACCGCCCCCGCTCACGGTTTGGAGGACTACGCCGTCTGCAACAAATACGGCATCGAGCTTTACAACCCTGTCAACGCCGAAGGCCGATACATCAGCGAAACGCCGCGCGTCGCAGGCATGAGCGTTTGGGAAGCGAATCCCGTCATCCTGCAATGGCTGGAAGAAACCGGCAACCTTTTGGCAAGCAACAAAATCGAACACAGCTATGCCCACTGCTGGCGCCACAAAACCCCGCTGATTTACCGCGCGACGGGTCAATGGTTTGTCGGTATGGATAAAGCGGGAAGCGACGGCAAAACCCTGCGCGACAAAGCCATCAAAGCCGTGGACGACACCGAATTCTTCCCGTCTTGGGGTCGCGCGCGCTTGGAAGCCATGATCGAAGGCCGTCCTGACTGGGTGGTTTCGCGCCAACGCTATTGGGGTACACCGATGACTTTCTTCGTCCACAAAGAAACGGGCGAGCTGCATCCGAACTCTGCCGAGCTTTTGGAGAAAGTAGCACAACGCATCGAAGAAAAAGGCATCGAAGCATGGTTCTCACTCGATAAAAGCGAATTATTGAGCGCGGAAGATTGCGAAAACTACGACAAACTTTCCGACACGATGGACGTATGGTTCGACTCCGGCTCGACCCATTATTCTGTCTTGAAACAGCGTAAAGAATTAGACTGGCCTGCCGACCTCTACCTCGAAGGCAGCGACCAACACCGCGGCTGGTTCCAATCCTCCATGCTGACCGGCTGCGCCTCTTCAATGGGACGCGCCCCGTACAAACAGCTCCTGACCCACGGTTTTGTGGTTGACCAAAACGGCCGCAAAATGTCGAAATCCATCGGCAATGTTGTTGCACCGCAAGAAGTCTATAATGAGTTCGGCGCCGACATCCTGCGCCTGTGGGCGGCATCTACCGATTACAGCGGTGAATTGGCGATTTCCAAAGAAATCCTCAAACGCGTCACCGAAAGCTACCGCCGTATCCGCAACACTTTGAGCTTCCTGTTTGCCAACCTCAGCGACTTCAATCCTATTGAAGATGCCGTGCAACAGGCAGACATGGTGGAAATCGACCGCTATGCCTTGGTATTGGCACGTCAGCTGCAAGAGCGTCTGGCAGGCGACTTCTATCCGCGCTATGCCTTCCACTTTGCTGTAAAAGACATTGTTTCTTTCTGTTCGGAGGATTTGGGCGCGTTCTACCTTGACATCCTGAAAGACCGCCTCTATACCACCAAAGCCGACAGCCACGCCCGCCGCAGCGCGCAAACCGCCCTGTACCACATCACGCGCAGCCTGGTTCTCTTGATTGCACCGATTTTGTGCTTCACCGGCGAAGAAGCGTGGGACATCATCGGCGGCGGCGAAGAAGACAGCGTCCTCTTCCACACATGGCATGAGTTCCCACCAATCAACGAAAAAGCTGAAGCCGAACTGGTGAAAAAATGGACGGCAATCCGCGAAGCCCGCGAAGCCGTAACCGCCGCCATCGAGCCTTTGCGTACAGACAAAACCGTTGGCTCTTCATTGCAAGCAGAAGCCGAAATTACGGCTCCAGAAGAAATTGCCGACTATCTGAACACTTTGGGCGAAGAATTGCGTTTTGCTTTGCTGGTGTCTAAAGTCGAAGTGAAAGTAGGCGATGAACTTACCGTTACCGCCAAAGCCAGCGATGGTGAAAAATGCGAACGCTGCTGGCACTATACCCACGATGTGGGCGCAGTTGCAGGCCATGAAATCATCTGTAAACGTTGTGCCGACAACGTTGACGGTAAAGGCGAAGACAGACATTACGCTTAATTGTTTGGTCTAAGATAAAGGCCGTCTGAAAACTTTGGAAATAGGTTTTCAGACGGCCTTTGTTTATTGAATCTGTTTCGTATAGCGAATAGATTTTGAAGGGTAATTGGAATTTGTGATTTAGGTAAAATGCAGGATAGGGTTTCAAGTTATTGCAGGGTAGGAGTTTAATTGCACAAAATAACTCTTACGTCAGGGAGAATTTGTTGAGGATATAGGAATGACTCATAATCATGTGTCTATAATTAAGATCAATCATTACAATTCCTTTGTTTGAAAGTCTTTAATAAAACAATGAGGTATCATATGCGCCCTAAAGATAAGTTTGACATCAAGGCTTGCAAAAGGATCAAGGAGTGCAACGATGAGGAATTAATTGAGATGGGAGAATGGCTCTCTGGGTGGTTGGGAGATGCCAACTTTCCTATTTTTAGCGAAATTGTTGAAATCTTTGTAGAAAGACAAGATACATTACTTCCATTCGTTTCAAATATTTTTTACTCAAATGATAGTATATGCATTTATTGGGTTTTACTTGAACTTTATCCAAAATTATCCTATCAAAACCAAGTAACCTTAGCTATTGATTTGGAACATTGTCTTCATAATATTTCAGAAAAATTAACTTTGGATGAAGATGATGAGAACCTTAAAGAAATCTTGGAAAAAGTTTTAAATTAAGTTAGATACATATTTAATGATTTTGAAATAATGTTTTGTCGGAGAAGGTGCCTTTCAAAGGGTCTTACTTATTCGATGTATTTTGAACCTTCAAATAGCCTCATATTTACATTTTGTCCTTAAACGAACTTTCGTTTTATCCGATATAAAAAGCCGTCTGAAACAAGTTTTCAGACGGCCTTTAGCTATTCTATTTTTAAGTAGAAATTAGCGGGCAGAGCAAGAAGTTTCTACTTTGTTGCCGTATGGGTCAGTGAAGCCGAAGAATGCTTCGCTGCCTTTTTGATGCCATTCAGCGCCTTTGCCGAACAGGCCTTGGTTGGCAACATAGCGTTCGCCTGAACCTGCAACGGCAGAAGACAGGGTGGCAACTTTGTCGTCAAGGCGCAATTCAACTTGATCGGTGCTCAGGTTGCGGACTTGTACAGACAGGCCGTTTTCGCAGCTGAATGATTGAACACGGGCATCATGATCATGTGCACGGCCGTGGTCATGATTGTGTTCGTGACGGTGACCATGGTCATGTTGATGGGCTTCGGGTGCGGCGCAGGCAGCGAGGCTCATGGCGGCGGCAATTGCAAGCAGGGCTTTTACTTTCATTTTTGACTCCTATGGTCAGTGTTGAAGGGAGAATGTAGCGGCATGTTATAAATATCTTTATGGCTTCACAATAGGGATAACCATTATTTACTTTTTCTTCCTGTTTTTGGGAGTATGGCAGGATTTTTTGTAGTTTTGATATGAATGATTAATGCCGTTTGAAAAAAAGCCGCACTTGCGCTAGAGGTAAACGAAAGTGCGGAAAATTCAGAGAGTTACATTGAAATATGGGTTGGGCCGCCTAACGCTGGCGTGCTTTAAAGCGTGGGTTGCTCTTGCAAATAACGTACACTTTGCCTTTTCGGCGGACAATTTGGCAGTCGCGGTGTCGTTTTTTTGCAGTTTTCAGGGATGAGAGGACTTGCATCATTTATCCTTTCTGAAAGAAGACATCATGGATTGGTAACGTTGGTTGAACTTGCTGGCGCGGCCTTCGATATTGACATTGCGTTGTTTGCCTGTGTACACGGGGTGGGACGCGGAAGAAGTATCAAGCGAAAAGAGGGGGTACTCTATGCCGTCTTTCCAAACCATGGTTTTGCCGTGGGTATTGGCGCATGAACGGATGAGCCATCCTTGGTCTGCGCCGCTGTCGTAAAACAGGACGGTACGATAGTTGTCCGGGTGAATATCGGGTTTCATTTCTTTCTCCAGTGAATGTTATGGTATAACATTATACTCCTAGAAAAAGAGCAGACAAGTGTTTTTTGTTTTTCTTTATCACGGGATTGCGGCATTTTGATAAAATATGCGGTTTCAGACGGCCTTTTTTTATGAGGCCGTCTGAAACATTTTGTTTTCTGATGATAGGAATATGATGTATCTGCATAAGGGTTTCAGATTGGGTGGTGCGATAAGCAAGGTGATGCCGATTGTCCATGTATTGTCCAAGCTGGGGCTGTTGTTTTCATTGCTGTTGGCCGTGCCGACACTGATGTCGTATTTTTATCACGACAGCGCGTTTTTCGTATTTGCCTATACTGCTTTGACTGTGTTGCTGGTGTCGTGCGTAACGTGGGTGCTGACGCTGCGTTTCAACCGTGAATTGCGGCCGCGCGACGGATTTACCCTGGTACTGATGCTGTGGCTGGCTTTTGCTGTCGTGGCGGCGATGCCGATTTATTTCTATATGCCGTCCATAAGTTTTACCGATGCATTTTTTGAAGCGATGTCGGGGCTGACGACGACGGGTGCGACAGTGATTTCCGGCTTGGATACGCTGGCGCCGTCTGTAAACTTTTGGCGGCATATGCTCAACTGGCTCGGCGGCATGGGTATTATCGTGCTGGCTGTGGCGATTTTGCCGATGTTGGGCGTGGGGGGCACGCAGCTTTTCAAAGCCGAAATTCCGGGTATGGATAAAGAAAGCAAGATGGCTCCCCGTATTTCGCAAGTGGCCAAACGGCTATGGTTTGCTTATGCGCTGACAACTGCCGCTGCCTTTGTGTCCTTGCATATTGCCGGCATGGGCTGGTTTGACGCCTTATGCCATGCGATGTCGGCTGTGGCTTTAGGCGGTTTTTCAACGCATGATGACAGCGTTGCCTATTTTGATTCTGTAGCAGTCGAGTGGACGTTGATGTTTTTTACTGTCTGGGGCGGTATCAATTTTGCCAGCCATTTTACTGCGCTGGGCAACCGCTCTTGGCGGGTGTATTGGAAGGATGAAGAATGCCGCACCATGCTGCTGATTTTATCGGGCAGTATTTTGATTTCGGCATTGTATCTGTGGCAGCAGGACGTGTACCAAAGCCTTGGCGAAGCTTTGCGTTTTGTCAGCTTCAACTTTGTGTCCATCGGTTTGGCCAGCGGTTTCTCCAATGCTGACTTTGCACAATGGCCGCTGATTGTGTCGTTGTGGATGTTTTTCCTATCGAACGTCTTGGCAAGCTCAGGCTCTATGGGCGGCGGTATTAAAAATGTGCGCGCTTTGGTGTTGTTCAAATTCAGCTTGCGCGAGATGTTGATTTTGCTGCACCCGCGTGCGGTTCGTACGGTAAAGGTGAACAACAACTCCATTCCGGATCGTATGGCGCTGACCGTTATGTCGTTCATTTTTATTTACTTTATGACGGTCATCGTATTTAGCTTTTTACTGATGGCCGCAGGCTTGGACTTTTTATCCGCCTTCACGGCAGTCATCGCCTGTATTACCAATGCAGGGCCGGGCTTGGGTGCAGTCGGTCCGTCGCATAATTATGCCGCACTGAGCGATGTGCAGAAATGGCTGTGTGCGGCAGTGATGCTGTTGGGACGTTTGGAAATTTTTACTGTTTTAATTTTGTTTACTCCGGCATATTGGAAGAAATAAGTGTAGAAAAAGGCCGTCTGAAATTTCAGACGGCCTTTTTATAAATAGCTGAATTTAAGCGTATTGCTTGAGCAGTTCTTTAAATTGTTCGCCGGTTTCAGGGTGTTTCAAACCGTAAGCTACAGTCGCTTCAAGGTAACCCAATTTGCTGCCGCAGTCATAGCGCTTGCCTTCAAATGCGTGAGCCAAGACAAACTCATGATCAAGCAGGCGGGCGATACCGTCGGTCAGTTGGATTTCACCGCCGGCACCGCGCGGCAGGTTGGTCAACAAGTCAAAAATACGCGGGGTCAGGATGTAGCGGCCGACAACGGCGAGGTTGGAAGGCGCTTCTTCCGGTTTGGGTTTTTCAACGATGTTGATAATACGTTGATAGTTTTTCAGCTGCTCGACTTCGACGATACCGTAAGAACCGGTTTGGGAAGGATCGATGGTTTCAACGCCTAAAACGCTGTTGCCGCTTTGGTTGTACACGTCAACCATTTGTTTTAGCGCGCCTTTAGGCGTATCAATCAAATCGTCTGCCAAAATAACGGCAAAAGGCTCGTTACCAACGGCTGCCTGCGCGCACAATACGGCATGGCCCAAACCCAATGCTTCGGTTTGACGGATGTACATGCAGGTAATGTTGGAAGGCAGGATATCGCGAACATGCGCCAGCAGTTTGTCTTTTCGACGCAATTCCAATTCGGTTTCCAACTCGTATGCTTTGTCGAAGTGGTCTTCGATGCTGCGTTTGTTACGGCCGGTGATGAATACCATTTCGGTACAGCCGGCTTCAACCGCTTCTTCGACTGCATATTGAATCAGAGGTTTGTCCACGATAGGCAGCATTTCTTTGGGGCTGGCTTTGGTTGCAGGCAGGAAACGGGTGCCCATACCGGCAACAGGGAAGACGCATTTTTTAATGGGTTTCATATTATTATCCTATTTGATTAAGGGTTATACCCCAAAAGTGTAAAGGTGTAGTCGTATGTAGTAATAATACCACATGATAAAGTATCAGTCGGTTTAAAAGGCGGATTGCTCATAGATACTGTCTTATCTCAGCAACGTCAGTAATTCTTCTTCGCTCAATACGGCTATGCCCAGTGTTTGGGCTTTTTCCAATTTACTGCCTGCTGCTTCTCCGGCGACAACGTAGTCGGTTTTTTTGGATACGCTGCCGGAAACTTTACCGCCTGCGACTTCGATTATAGCTTGGGCTTGGTCGCGTTTGAGCGTGGGTAAAGTCCCTGTCAATACAAAGGTTTTACCTGCTACGGCCTCGTTAATGCCGTCTGAAATAGTTTCATCTTGAAGATTAGACAGTGTTTGTGCAAAGAAAGTTTTCATATTTTCAAGCAGGGCTGCGTTTTGCGGTTTGCTGCGCCAGGCTTGCCAATCGGCAGGCAACGCTTTGTCAGTTTGCAGACCTTCTATGCTTTGTCCGGCGAGTTCCCACAAGGCCAGTGCTTTGGTTTCGCTGATTTTAAAATCGGGCAGACGGGCAATCCAGCGTTGCGGCTCGGCATGGCGCAGCGGCGGGATGGTGACAGCCTGGCTTTGCGGGGCAACACCCACTTCCAGCAGCTCGTCTATCATCGCCTGTTGCGCTTCTTGGGCAAAAAAGTGGGCGATGGAGTGGGCAACCACCGTGCCGATATCGGGCAGGCAGGCGAGGATGGGTTCGGGTGCGCGGCGGACGTGTTCGAGCGTACCGAATGCCTGCGCCAGCGTTTTGGCGGTACGTTCGCCGACGTGACGGATGCCGAGGGCAAAGAGGAAGCGCGCAAGTTCGGGCGTTTTGCTGGCTTCTATGCCTGTAAGGATGTTTTCAGCCCATTTGGTCGGCTGTTTTTTATTGTTTTTGGCAAGCAGAGTATTGCCGGTCTCGCCTTCAAAGTCTCCAATCCCACTGTTTGATGGTTCTTCTTCACTAGCCGATGCTTTGTCCGCCATTTCCTTCATTTTTTGCAGGGTCGGAATATCGAGGTGGTAGAGGTCGGCGAAATGGCGGACGAGGTCTTGGGCGACAAGCTGCTCGATTTGTTTTTGACCGAGTCCGTCAATGTCCATGGCTTTGCGTGAGGCGAAGTGGATTAAACCTTGCGCGCGTTGTGCTTGGCAAAGCATACCTCCGCTGCACCGGGCAACCGCTTCGCCTTCTTCGCGTTCGATTTCGCTACGGCAGATAGGGCAATGGGTGGGCAGGCGGTAGGGTTTGTGAAGCGGTTTGACTTGGGTTTTAGAAGGTGTTTCGGCAAACAAATCGTCTTGCAGGCCGTCTGAAACGGAAATATTGGTTTCCTGCATTGGGCGGCGTTCGAAAATCACGCGGACTACCTCGGGAATCACGTCTCCGGCGCGGCGCACGACAACGGTATCGCCAACGCGTACGTCTTTTCGAGACACTTCATCTTGATTGTGCAGCGTAGCATTGGTAACGGTAACGCCGCCGACAAATACAGGTTGCAGGCGAGCAACCGGGGTTACTGCGCCGGTGCGCCCGATTTGTACATCAATGGCTTCGACAATGGTCAATGCTTCTTCGGCAGGGAATTTATGGGCAATGGCCCAGCGCGGCGCACGGGAGATGAAGCCGAGTTCGCGCTGTTGCGCCAAGCTGTTGACTTTGACGACCATGCCATCGATTTCGTATGGTAGAGTAGGGCGTTTTTGCTGCATTTGTTCGTAAAACGCCAATACTTCGCCGATATTTTTGAAACAGCCGAAATTGCCGTCGGGCAGGCTGAAGCTGAGTTCTTTACAATAGCTCAGCTCTTGCAGGTGTTCTTCCGCGACAAAACCGCCTTGTTGTCGGGCGATAGAATAGGGGAAGAAATGCAGTTTACGCTGTGCTGTAATGCGCGAATCGAGTTGGCGCAGGCTACCTGCGGCGGCATTGCGCGGATTGGCAAAAGGTTTTTGTCCGTTTTCAGCCTGTCGTGCGTTTAAGGCGGCAAAATCGGCTTTGAGCATCAGTACTTCGCCGCGTATTTCGATAAGCTCGGGAATATTTTCTCCATGCAGGCGCAGGGGAATGTTGGATACGGTTTTGACGTTTTGGGTAACGTCTTCGCCTGTGGTGCCGTCACCGCGCGTTGCCGCTTGAATCAATACGCCGTCGCGGTAGAGCAGGCTGATGGCCAGACCGTCAAATTTAGGTTCGATAACGTATTCCGGTTTTTCGCCGTTCAAACCGCCACGCACGCGCTCATCGAAAGCATACATTTCGGCATGGTCGAATACGCCGTTTTCATCTTGTGGCGAGAAGGCGTTGGTCAGCGACAGCATCGGTACTTCGTGGCGCACTTCGGCAAAGCCTGCCAAAGGCTCGCCGCCGACGCGCTGGGTCGGGCTGTCGGGCAGCTTGAGCTCGGGGTAGTTTCGTTCCAATGCTTCAAGCTCGCGGAACAATTTGTCGTATTCGGCGTCGGGTACGCTGGGCTCATCTAGGGTGTAGTATTCGTAGGCGTAGCGGTTGAGGAGGTCGGTCAGGTATTTGATACGTTGTGCGGTCGGATTCATGTGCAATCGAAATAGAGTTTTCAGACGGCCTGATGATAGAGAGGCCGTCTGAAAATCGATGAATATTGAAGATGAAGGGATTTTACCTGAAAAAAAGCGGATATGCCGTCATTGCATATCCGCTTTTTGATTGGGGAAATTTAGGAGAACAGGCGCAGGGCTTGTTTGCTGCCGGGTTTGAGGCCGACTTTAAGCATTTCTTCCTGACGGGCCAAAACGTAGTTGCGTACGTCTTTGAGCCATTGGGTGGAAACTTCTTCCATTTGGTCGTTAACCAAATCCAAGCTGAGTTGGCCGGAAAGTTTGACTGCCAAGTCCATGAATTTGTCGAAAGTTTTTTCGCCGGCCGGAACGTGCGGAATATCCAGCAGCATGCTGAAGCCACGGTAGGCTTGGTTGTCCAGCAAAGGATTGGTAAACGGTTTATTGTCCAAGGTATGGATGGAGAACAATTGAGGATTGTTGTTGTCGCCGAAGTGGAACGCGCCGTCTTCGCCCAATTTGAAACCGGTTTCTTCCACGGCGGCACGCAATTCTACGCCGCTGATATTGGAGTGGGAAACCAAGTGAATGGCGATGGTTTGGTCAACACGCGCACAGAATTGGTCGAGTGCTTGTGCGACTTCGGTGAACGCGTCCAAGTCGGTATGCAAAACTTTGCCGTCCATCAGTTGGGCAAAAGCATCAACCTGTTGGTCGAAGTGTTGCAACTCTTCACGCGCGGCCAAACCGTTGCGGCTGACAGCTTGCAGGCCCATGACGAAGCCTTGGTAGTAAACGCCCGGAATCGGCTCGGCAACACGGAAATGGTCGTCCATGGTGCAACCGATGATTTGGAAGCGGTGGGTAGCGGAAAGGCGCGGCAGGGCGTGCAATTCTTGGGCTTGTTTCAGGGAGATGTAGGCCATGTAGTCGAAGCGCGGGTCAAACCAAGGCAGCTCGACTTGAGACAATTCGTCCAGGCTGATCAATGGTACTTGTACTACAGGCTCGGCTGCGGTTTCTACTGGAGCAGAAGCGGCTTCGGCTGGGCTTACGGTAATTTCGTTGTTCAAGCCGATAACGGTGTGTTGGACTTTTTCTTCTGCGGAGAAGTCGTCTTCCACAGTCAGCTCGACATCGGTTTTAAGCTGGGCAGGGTGGGCCAGTTTGGCTTTGGCCGCGTAGATTTCATCTTGTTCCTGCAGGTTGCGCAATGCCTCTTCGTTTTTTTTGTTTTTCTTGATAAACAAACCTTGGCCGCCGGTTTCTTTGCTGTCGCGGACGTGTTTGGTTTTGCTGGTCAAAAGTGCGTCTTTATCGGAATGGCCGAATTGTTCGCGCACTTGTTTGCGGTATTGGTTTTCCTGGTACATGTTGTAACCGATGACCGCCAAAAGGGCGGCGAGGGCTAAGACGATGAAAATCATGGAGTAATCACTTTTTAAAAAGGCAGCATTCCGTCTTTTTCAGGGTGCGGAATCTTGCTGCGCGGGCAGTTCGTTGGAGCCGGACTTTATGCGTCCGAATGAATAGCTGAATTATAACGAAAATAAACGGTTGTGACAGCATTATGTCTGCCAATCAGTGTTCAGGCCGTCTGAAAGTTATCCGTGTCGGACGGGAAAACCTGCTTTTTGAAGACGAAACCAATCGAAGAAATGTCCGGGATCGGTTTTCCTGTCCGACGCGATGTCCTGATGACCGGTAACGGCCTGAATCGGATAATGTTCGGAAATGGCGGTCAACAAGGCTTGCAGGCTGGTGTATTGTGCTTCGGTAAAAAGCTCGAAATCGCAGCCTTCCAATTCAATACCGATGGAAAAGGCGTTGCATTTTTCTCTGCCTTGAAACGACGATATGCCTGCATGATAGGCCATGTCGTCGCAGGAAACGAATTGGACGGTTTCGCCTTCACGGCTGATGAAAAAATGGCTGGAGACGCGTAAGGTGTGGATGATGCTGAAGAAAGGATGCTCGTCAGGGTTGATTTGGTTGGTAAACAATTTTTCCACTGCCCCTGTGTTGTACTCAAAAGGAGGAAGGGAAATATTGTGGAGGACAACCAATGAGATGTCTTCATCCGGTTCGCGCGGGCTAAAATTGGGCGAATGAGTTTGGCGTGCATTCAGCCAACGGCCGTTTTGCCAAGTGTTTTTTGAAGGAGAATTCATGGTTTCAGACGGCCTTTCGGGATAGGAAAACATACGTTGGGGAATGCGGCAGGCTTAATATGCTTGTTTTCGGTTATACTGTCGCCCGACACGTTCACAAACCAAGAATCCTACCATGTTGAAAAAATTGTTGAAATGGCTGGCCGTATTTTTGACGGCATTTGCCGCCGTGGTTGCCGCATTGTTGTTTGTTCCGAAAAACAACGGCAAACCATACCGTATTACCGTTGCTAAGAATCAAGGTATCTCTTCTGTCAGCCGCAAACTGGCTCAAGACGGCATTGTTTATAACCGTTATGTGTTGGTAGCCGCCGCATATGTGATGGGCGTGCACAACCAACTCAATGCCGGCTCTTACCGCCTGTCTGCCAAAGTATCGGCTTGGGACATTTTAAAACGCATTAAAAAAGGCCGCCCTGATTCGGTCAGCGTGCAAATTCTAGAGGGCGCGCGGTTTGCCCAAATGCGCCGTATTATCGACAATACTGCCGATATTGCCCATGATACGCGCGGCTGGAGCGATGAAAAACTGATGGCCGAAGTAGCACCCGACGCTTTGAGCAGCAATCCCGAAGGACAGTTTTTCCCGGATAGTTACGAAATTGATGCCGGCGGCAGCGATCTTCAAATTTATAAAATCGCCTACCGTAAAATGCGGGAAAACCTGCAAGAAGCATGGGACGACCGTCAAAACGGCCTGCCTTATAAAAATCCGTACGAAATGCTGATTATGGCGAGTCTGATTGAAAAAGAAACCGCGCACGAAGACGACCGCGCCCATGTGGCCGCCGTATTCGTCAACCGCCTGAATATCGGCATGCGCCTGCAAACCGACCCGACTGTCATCTATGGTATGGGCGATGCGTATAAGGGCAGAATCCGCAAAGCCGACCTGCAACGCGATACGCCTTACAATACTTATACGCGCAGCGGTTTGACGCCGACGCCGATTGCGCTTCCCGGCAAGGCCGCGCTTGAGGCGGCGGGTCATCCATCTAATGAAAAATATCTGTATTTTGTCTCAAAAATGGATGGTACGGGCCTGAGCGAGTTCAGCCACAATCTTTCTGAACACAACGCCGCCGTACGCAAATATATTTTGAAGAAATAAACCGAATAGGCCGTCTGAAACATTTATAATTCCTGTTTCAGACGGCCTTTAGATTAACGATATCCATATGAAACCCAGATTTATTACCCTTGATGGCATAGACGGCGCAGGCAAATCCACCAACCTCGCCGTAATGAAAGCATGGTTTGAGAAACACAAGCTGCCCGTATTGTTTACGCGCGAACCGGGAGGCACGCCTGCCGGAGAGGCATTGCGCGAAATCCTGCTCAACCCTGCCACCCAAGTCAGCCTGCGCACCGAAACCCTGCTGATGTTTGCCGCCAGACAGCAACACTTGGAAACCGTCATTCTGCCTGCCCTGAAAAACGGCACGCATGTCGTTTCCGACCGCTTTACCGATGCAACGTTTGCCTATCAAGGCGGCGGGCGCGGCGTTCCCTTGCAAGATATTGCCACGCTTGAGCATTGGGTGCAGGGCGATTTCCGTCCCGATTTGACCTTGCTGTTGGATGTGCCTTTGGAAGTATCGATGGCGCGCATCAGCCAAACGCGCGAGAAAGACCGCTTCGAGCAAGAGGCAGCCGAGTTTTTCAATCGGGTGCGGGAAGTGTATTTGCAACGTGCTGCCAAACAGCCGGAACGATACGCCGTCATCGACAGCAGCCAAAGTCTGGACGCAGTCAAAACCCAGATTGAAACCGCGCTGGACAGTCATTTTGGATTGAATGTTTAAGTTTAAATAAAATGCCGTCTGAAAGAAGACTGATGTACCGAAGAAATATTATTACAGAAGTTTTTAGACATAAAACCGATTAAACCGAAACATCAAAACAAATGAAATAAATATAGGTATGCGCCACCGAAAGAACATGATAAAATTACGGCCTCTTACAAAGCCGGTCTGTTAACAAACCGACTTTAGAAGTTTAAATGTCTGAAGCAGCCCGTTTCAGACTTGTTCGCTGTAAAATCTCTCTCTCGCAAACAGGATCGACAAATGGAAAATTCATTAAAAGAAGCCGCCCTGCAGTTCCACGAATTCCCCGTGCCGGGCAAAATCTCCGTTACCCCAACCAAATCTCTGGCTACTTCTAAAGACTTGGCGTTGGCGTACTCTCCGGGCGTAGCCGCTCCTTGTATGGAAATCCATGCCGATCCTCAAAATGCCTACAAATACACCGCCAAAGGCAATTTGGTTGCCGTGATTTCCAACGGTACCGCAGTGTTGGGTTTGGGCAACATCGGCGCATTGGCCGGCAAACCTGTTATGGAAGGCAAAGGCGTATTGTTCAAAAAATTCGCTGGCGTTGACGTGTTTGACATCGAAATCGATGAAAAAGACCCGCAAAAACTGGTGGACATCATCGCTTCTTTGGAACCGACTTTCGGCGGTATCAACCTTGAAGACATTAAAGCGCCTGAGTGCTTCTACATCGAACGCGAATTGCGCAAACGTTGCAAAATCCCTGTATTCCACGACGACCAACACGGTACCGCCATCATTACCGCTGCCGCTGTACTGAACGCTTTGCGTTATACCGGCCGCAAAATCGAAGAAGCAACTTTGGTGTGCTCCGGCGCAGGTGCGGCCGCGATTGCCTGCTTGAACCAATTGCTGGATTTGGGTCTGAAACGCGAAAACGTGACCGTTTGCGACTCCAAAGGCGTGATTTACAAAACCCGCGAAGACAAAGACCGTATGGACGAGTCCAAACAGTTCTACGCCATTGAAGATAATGGCCAACGCGTATTGGCCGATGCCGTTAAAGGTAAAGACATCTTCTTGGGTCTGTCCGGCGCAAACCTGCTGACGCCTGAAATGCTGAACACCATGAACGAAAAACCAATCGTGTTCGCCATGGCAAACCCGAATCCGGAAATCCTGCCTCCGTTGGCAAAAGAAACCCGTCCGGATGTGGTCATCGGTACAGGCCGTTCAGACTTCCCGAACCAAGTGAACAACGTATTGTGCTTCCCATTCATCTTCCGTGGCGCATTGGATGTCGGCGCGACCACCATCAACGAAGAAATGAAACGCGCCTGCGTGTACGCTTTGGCTGATTTGGCGATGGAAGAGGTAACTGAAGAAGTGGTTGCCGCTTACGGTAAGAAATTTGAATTCGGTGCGGAATACCTGATTCCTACCCCATTCGATTCCCGCCTGTTGCCTCGCGTTGCTACAGCTACTGCTAAAGCAGCAATGGAAAGCGGCGTGGCTACCCGTCCAATCGCTGATTTGGATGCGTATGCTGCTAAACTGGCCGGTTTGAAATTGTAATCCGGTAAGTAGTATTTGATTGAAAATGCCGTCTGAAAGTTGTATTTCAGACGGCATTTTTGTTTATTGGGTATTTTATAGAGGGTTTAATGAAACGGCTGGAATGATGAACATGGTAAGCTGCCGATTCAAAATGGGTGTGGAAATATAAATTGCTTTCTAAGATAGGTTGCTTATTTTTGAGCTGCTTTGATTTTGCAGAATCGGTATGGGTTTTAAATACAACATTTTTGCCAGTCTTTAAAAAAACATCAGGCCGTCTGAAATTGGGTTTTCAGACGGCCTGAGTGAATGAAACGGTTTATTTTTGCCAATAGGTTTTAACGTTGACGAATTCGTACAGTCCGAATTCGGATAGCTCCCGTCCGTAGCCTGAAGCTTTGACGCCGCCAAAGGGGAGGCGCAAGTCGCTGCTGGTGTGGCGGTTGATAAAGACAGAGCCTGCTTGGATTTTTTCGGCGTATTTCCATGCATTTGCCGTGTTGGCTGTGTAGATGCAGGCGCCGAGGCCGAAGGGTGTGTCATTGGCAAGCGCAACGGCGTGATCCGGATTGTCGGCGCGTAAGATCATGGCAACCGGGCCGAAGACCTCTTCATGCCAAACGCGGCAGTTTGGATTGACTTGATCCAAGACGGTAGCCGGGTAAAACCAGCTTTGTCCATCAGGAATATAGCCGCCACTCAAGCATTGCGCGCCGTGTGCAACTGCATCTTGAACCTGCTCATGCACGTTTTGGCGCAGGTCTTGGCGGTGAAGCGGGGCAAGGGTGGTGTTTGGGTCTTTAGGGTTGCCGGTTTGCAGTTTGGCACACTCGGCAAGGAAGAGCGGGATAAATTGTTCGGCAATATCTTGGGTAACAATAATGCGTTTGGCGGCGTTGCAGGATTGTCCGGCATCGCGGAAGCGTGAATAGCAGGCGTCGATGGCGGCGCGTTGGAGATCGGCATCGGGCAGGATGATAAACGGATTGCTGCCGCCCAGTTCAAGGACGGTTTTTTTCAGATGTTTGCCTGCATGGGCGGCCAGCAGTCGGCCGGTATGGGTCGAACCGGTGAATGCCATGGCATCGGTATCTTCGATGGCTTTAAGCGTGTCTTCATGGTTTAACCATGCGCCGATAAGCGGCAAACCTTTGGGGACAAGGCTGAAGAGGGTTCCGCTGACGCGGGCGACACTGGGCGCAGGTTTGACCGCGCAGGCATTGCCGGCGCACAGGGCAGGGATGGCAAATCGTAAAATCTGCCAGACAGGATAGTTCCACGGCATGACTGCCAAAACAACGCCCAAAGGCTCGAAGCGGACTTGGCTGAGGCTGGCTTGGGTGGCGATGGTTTTATGGGAGAGCAGTTCGGGCGCGAGGCGGACGTAGTAGCGGATGAGCTCGATGGATTTGCTGATTTCGGCGCGGCATTCATGCAGGCAGCGGCCGACTTCTTCGCAAACCATTTCGGCGAGGCGTTCTTGGTTTTGGGTCAGGCTGTCGGCAAATTGCTGTAAGAGGGCGGTGCGATCGGTAATGCTTGATTGGGCGAAGGTTTGCTGAATGGCTTGGAGACGGTTTAATTCGTCGGTAAATTCGGTGTAGTTTTGTGCCGGTCGGTGGCAAATGGTTTCACCGGTAAAGACATGGGTGCTGTGAAACATGGTTGGGCTCCTTTGTTTTTATGTTTTTATGAGGCCGTCTGAAAATGTTTCAGACGGCCTTTTATTGTGATGATTGTACTTCAAGCGACCAGTTGGGGAAAAATAGATTTTAAGCCGGCAACAATAATCTCTACGGAAATGGCAGCAAGCATCATGCCCATGATGCGGTTGAGGATGGTCAGGCCGGTCGTGCCCAAGCGTTTGCTGATGCGTCCGGCAACGATCAGGATGAGATAGCAAATCAGGCTGACCAGAAAGCCGGAGATGATAATCAGGGCAATATCGCTGTAATTTTTGGCGGCAGAGGAGTAAATGATGACGGTAGAAATACCGCCGGGACCGATGGTAATCGGAATGGCAATGGGGACGACGGCAATGGCTTTTTCATTGCGGCGGACTTGTTGCGCATGGTGATGCTCTTCTGAATTGGGGTCGATTTTGGGCTTGGCCGGATTGTCGTTGCCGTTCATCAAGGAGATGGCAATCAGTAAAACCAAAATGCCGCCGCCGACTTGGAAAGAGCCTACGCTGATGCCGAGTACTTTCAATAAGATACCGCCGCTCAGTGCAAAGACGACAATCACGATGAAAACGGCTAATGCGGCAGTACGCGCAATTCTGCGTTTTTCTTTGGTGCTGTGGTCTTGCGTCAGGTCAAGATAAATCGAGAGTGCGCTGAAGGGGTTGATCAGTACAAGAAGTGCAACGAGAAGTTTGCCGATTTCTACACCTAATTCCATATTATTCCTTGCTTTCAGTCAGGTCGTCGTTGTCCATATTGCGACGGCGGAGGTTTTTATGTTCGTTGGCGATACCCATCAACAGGGCGAGCACCACCATGATGGAAAGCGTAGCCGTACCGCCGTAGCTGACCAAGGGGAGGGGGACGCCGACAACGGGCAAAATACCGCTGACCATGCCCATGTTTACAAAGGCGTAGCAGAAAAAGGTCATGGTCAATGCGCCTGCCAAAGTACGGCTGTAAAGGGATTGCGCTTGTGCGGCAATCCACAATCCGCGTGCCAAAATGATAAGGTAAACCAGCAGCAAAAGGACATTGCCGATCAGGCCGAACTCTTCGCCGAATACTGCGAAAATAAAGTCAGTCGTTGATTCGGGAATATAATCTAAATGTGTTTGCGTGCCGTTAAGCCAGCCCTTACCCCATACGCCGCCCGAGCCGATGGCAATCATGGATTGGATGATGTGGTAGCCTGCACCTAACGGGTCTTTGGTCGGGTCGAGCAGGGTGAGGACGCGGGTTTTCTGGTAGTCGTGCATGCCGTAGTTCCACAAGAGCGGCAGGGCGGCCACAAAGGCAATAATAGCGGCAAAAATGGCTTTCCAGGGCAATCCGGCAAAAAAGATGACAAAAATGCCCGAAGCCATAATCAGCGCGGCCGTACCGAGGTCGGGCTGCTTCAAAATCAGGGCGACAGGAACAAGAATCAGCACGAGGGCGACAATATAATGTATCCATTTCAGACGGCCTTCATAGCGTTGGAAATACCACGCGACAGTCATGGGAATACCGATTTTCATGATTTCGGAAGGTTGGATACGGGTAAAGCCAAGGCTCAGCCAACGGGTCGAACCGTTTACGGTAACGCCGGCAACTTCGACGCCAATCAGCAGCAATACGCCGACGATATAAACAGGCAGAGCAACTTTGGCAGCCGTTTGCGGCTTGAATACGGCAATAATCCATAAAAGGGCAAAGCCCAAAACGGTATGGATGGTTTTGTTTTCCAATTGGCCGAACTCTTGCCCGTCTGCAGAATAGAGCAGGAATAGGCTCATGATGTAGATGGCGAGCATGGCAAAAAACAGCCAAGGGTCAATCGGGGCTGCAATGGTGGATTTGAACGTTTTCCACGCTGATGTGTTATTCATGGTGAACCTCCGGCTGTGAGGCAGGGCTTGTCGGCGTCAGTCCGTAGGCAGATTGGAAAATACTGGTAATGGGCTGATGTTTATCAGTTTTTTCAGTTTTGGCCGAATCTGTTTCTAGGCCGTCTGAAAACTGTTGCGGCTTGACGTGAAGCATATAAAAATCAGTCATTTCACGGGCCAATGGCGCGGCATACGCACCCCAGCCGCCGTTTTCCAAAATAACGGCAATGGCGATTTCAGGTTTTTCCAATGGCGCAAACGAGATAAACCATGCGTGGTCGCGGTGTTGTTCGCGCAGGGCTGCGGCATTGTAGCGGCCGCCTTGTTTAATTTGTACGACTTGGGCCGTACCAGTTTTACCGCCCATTGTGTAAGCAAGTCCGCCACCGATACGGTGTGCCGTACCGCCCGGTTTCAATACCTTTTCCATTGCGCGTTTGACGTATTCGAAGTTGTCGGCTTTGAACGGAATTTGACGCTCAGGATTGGGGTTGATACGGGTAATTTTGCGCGCGCCGAAATCCAATATTTCTTTGACTAAATGCGGCTGATGGACAACACCGTTGTTGGCCAGAGATGCTGTCGCATGTGCCATTTGCAAAGGCGTGTAGGCATTGTAGCCTTGGCCGATACTGACGGAAACCATCTCGCCGGCACGCCATTCTTTGGCAGTCGGGTCGGAAGATTTGGCAAAGCGTTTGGCCTTCCATTCGCGGCTGGGCAAAACGCCTACATATTCACTAGGCAGGTCAATGCCGGTTTTTTGGCCGAAACCGAATTGCGCCAGATACGGAGAGGCTTTGTCGATACCCATTTCGTAACCCAAGCGGTAGAAGAAGGTATCTGAGGATACTTGAATGGCTTTGCTCAAGTTGGCAGAACCGTGACCGCTTCGGACAGAGTCGCGGAAAATATGGCGGCTGCCGGGTATGCTCCATGCGCCGGGAGCGGGGACGATGGTGTTTTGAGTGATTTTGCCGCTTTCCAACAAAGCCATGCCCATAAAGGGTTTGAATGTAGAGCCTGGCGGATAAAGGCCTTGGGTAACACGGTTGATCAAAGGCTTTTTCCAATCGTCATTCAGCATTTTCCAAGTATCGCTGTCGATGCCGTCAATAAAGAGGTTGGGATCGAAAGAAGGTTTGGAAACAAATGCCAAAACAGTACCGTCTTGCGGATTGATGGCCACCAATGCGCCACGGCGGTCGCCCAAGATTCGGTCGGCTTCCTGCTGCATACGGATATCCATCCCTAGGCGCAAGGTTTGCCCCATTTTGGACGGGACATTTTTCAATACACGGACGATATTGCCGTAAGCGTCTTTTTCGACTTCCTGATAGCCTGGAACGCCATGAAGCTGGTGCTCGTAATATTTTTCCAAGCCGGATTTACCGATATGCGTACTGCCGCGATAGAGGGCGGTCAGGCCTTCTTCTTCCAGCATTTCTTTGTCTTTATCGCTTATACGGCCGATATAGCCTAAGAAATGGGAGGTCAGCTTACCGTAAGGATATTCGCGGAATGTGCGTGAGTTGACCTCTACGCCTTTGAATTCGCGCAGATGTACAGACAAACGCGCAGCCTCTTCATCGGTCAGCCTGAGCTTGAGCGGGATGTTTTCAAATTTTCGATAGCTTTCGCGGTATTTTTTGAAGCGTTTTAAATCTGTCGGTGTGATATCGACGTATTTTTTCAATGCTTCAATGACATCTTCCATCTTGCCTTCGATGCGGCTAGGAATAACTTCAAGCGAAAAGACGGGATAGTTTTTGGCCAAAGGAACGCCGTTGATGTCGACGATTTCGCCGCGTACGGGCGGTGTTGGAATCAGGGTGATGCGGTTGCTCGATGCTTGGCCGGAAAACTCATTGTGTTGAGTCACTTGCAGGTAGAAGAACCGCGCCAGCAAAATGGAAAAGAAGATGACAATCAGGATAAAAGCAACGAGCAGGCGCAATAGGGCGTCGGCTTGTGCTGCCTGAGCGGAAGGTTTTTTGGTATGTTGACCACCGGAAAGACGGCGTGGAAGAATCGGTTTCATCTTTTCAGTGCGCGCGGTAAATACGGGTCACGATCAGCATCAGCTGGCTGAGTATCGGCCAAAGCAGTGCGCCGACAAATGGGGCAACAAAGCCTTGCAAAGTGATGACCTGATGATTGAGGAACAGACGGGCAGCAGTTAAAACGGCCTGATTGAGCAACAACGCAGCCAAGACAGCGGCCAATTGTATAATGTGGCCGTACAGCATGATTTGGCGGCGTCGGTTTAAGATGAAATAAGTCATCACGACGTAAGATAGGGCGTGCAAGCCCAAAGTCGCGGCGGTTGCGGCATCGACAATCAGACCGATGGCAAAAGCCAGTCCCATGCCTGCGCGTTGCGGCTGGTGCAATGCCCAATACAGCAGCATCAGTGCCGTCATTTCAGGCAGCCAGAAGAATCCGTCAAAGGAAAACGGCATAAAGTCCAGTATCATCATCACGATGAGACTGGCCGCCATGATGTGCAGCGGTACTGCACGGTAAGAATCGTCAAAATCGTTCATGAAATCAGCGTGGGGAAGAGGGGGCGGAAGAAAGTACCAAGACAAAACGGCTGCTGCGTAAAGCGGCCAAAGGCGTCAGTTGCGTATCGTAATAAGGCGTTCCCGATGCACGGACAACCTTGCTGACGGTTGCAACGGGAATCCCCGCCGGATAAGTACCGTCCAAACCGGAAGTCAGCAGAACATCGCCGGGTTTCAAGTCTGAGCCGGTTGGGAAATAGCGCAAATCCAAACCGTTGCCATTGCCGTATGCCAAATTGCGTTTGCCGGTGCGGCTGACGGCTACGGGGACAATGCTTTGTCCGCTTGAGATCAGCTCGATTTCCGCGCTTTGTGTATGGACTTGTGTCAACAGGCCGATCAAACCACTTTGATCGATGACCGCATCGCCAACTTTCAAGCCGTCTTGACTGCCTTTGCCGATAATCAGTCTTTCGGAAAGCGGATCTTTGCCATTGGAAATGACTTCTGCGCCGATAACATTGTGGATGCCTTTTTGTTGCAAATCGTACAGTTTTTTCAATTCGCGCAATTCATCGGTATTGACTTTATCCCGCTGCAAATCGATTTTCAGACGGCCATTTTCTTCCAAAAGCCGGCGGTTTTGTTCCAAAAGCTCGGATTTGGATTGGGAAAGATCGGCAAAATATTGATAAAGTTGAACGGGTTGATTGGCCAGCCATTGAGCAGGATAAAGCATGGGCATTACTGCCGCACGCACAGGCTGCATCAATGAAAAGCGATAATCAGCCACCATCAGACCGGCCGCCAGGGCGACATAAACGACAAAACGAGGCAACAGCTTAGGGCCTTTTGCCTCGTCAAAGCGCAAAGAAGAGCGTTCCATAGCCATCTACCTTATGGGTTTTCCGTAAACACGGTATCCCATTTGCCGATATAGTCCAAAGCCTTACCGGCGCCATAGGCGACGCAGTTCAGAGGCTGGTCGGCAATGCCGACGGGCAGTCCGGTTGCATCGGCCAAGACGGTATCGATACCGTGCAGAAGTGCACCGCCGCCGGTCAGCATAATGCCGCGGTCGGCGATGTCGCCGGCCAGTTCGGGCGGAGCTTGTTCCAAAGCCAGACGGACGGCGCGGATGATTTGATTTACCGTTTCACTCAATGCTTCACGGATTTCATTTGACGTAACCGCCAAGGATTTGGGCGTACCTTCGGCCAGATCACGGCCTTTAATGCGCATGGCTGTTTCGGTTTCAAAGCCCGAGGCCGAGCCGATTTGTTTCTTCAATTCTTCTGCCGTCGCTTCACCGATCAAGACACCGCGATGACGGCGCAGGTAATGGATGATGCTTTTATCGAATTCGTCGCCGGCTGCGCGGACAGAAGCGGAATAGGCCATACCGCCCAGTGAAAGAATACCGATCTCAGTCGTACCGCCGCCAATATCGACAATCATCGAACCTGCCGCATCTTCAATCGGCAAGCCCGCGCCCAAAGCGGCGGCCATCGGTTCTTCAATCAAATGCACGCTTGCCGCGCCGGCGGCAAATGCAGAATCCAAAATCGCTTTACGTTCCACTTGGGTAGAGCCGCCCGGAACACAGATAACCACACGGGGCGGAACCAAAGACCGTCCTTCGGTGGCTTTTTTAATCAACATACCCAGCATACGCTCGGTAATCACAAAATCGGCAATCACGCCGTCTTTCATCGGACGGACGATTTCGATATTGCGCGGCGCACGGCCCTGCATTTTTTTGGCTTCCGTACCAACCGCCATGATTTTACTTTTATTGCCCGCGCCGGATTGAATCGCAACCATGGACGGCTCATCCAAAACAATCCCTTTGCCGCGTACAAAAATCAACGTGTTGGCCGTGCCCAAGTCGATGGCAATATCATTAGAAAGAAAACGAGATAAAAGACGAAACATAGGATACCTGAAATTCCGGCCCAGCCCGGATGTGTTTAGCGTTATTTAAAATAAGAAAAACAGGTACACGGTTTAAGACGGATAAATACACCCTGAAAAGGCCGTCTGAATCAAAACACCATGCCAACCTGTTTGGTTTTCGGTTATAATTCTTCGCTTCATAGAAGACGAAATGCAATGATACCCCAAACCCAAGGTGCATTGCTATCAGACAAGGATTTTTTATGGCTTTAAGCTTAAATGATGTGGAAAAAATCGCAAAACTCTCGCGCCTCACTTTAACGGACGAAGAAAAAAACAAAACGCTTGCCGAGTTGAACGACATTTTCGCTATGGTTGAAAACATGCAAAGCGTCAATACCGACGGCATCGAACCCATGGCGCATCCGCACGAAGCCGCTTTGCGCCTGCGCGAAGATAAAGTGACTGAAACCGACCATGCCGCCGAATATCAGGCGGTTGCCCCCGAAGTGCGCAACCGTCTGTATATCGTTCCTCAAGTGATTGAAGAATAAGGTTTCAGACGGCCTTTGCTTATCGGCAAACCCCTATTGCAAGGCCGTCTGAAAGGATACTTTGTTCAGACGGCCCGATTTATTGATTTAAACGGATGTTTTCAATATCTGTTTTGAAAGCAAAAACTGTTTTATAGAAAGTACGGCACAATGACCGCTTACACGCTCAAACAAGCCAGCAGCCTGCTGCAATCCAAACAAATTTCCGCAGTCGAATTGGCGACCGAATATTTGGCCGCCATTGCTGCAAAAAACCCCGCCATCAACGGCTACGTTACCATCGATCAAGATAAGACCCTTGCTGAAGCCAAAGCAGCCGATGCGCGTATCGCGGCCGGTAATGCAACGGCTTTGACCGGTGTGCCGGTTGCTTACAAAGATATTTTCTGCCAAACAGGTTGGCGCAGTGCATGCAGTTCCAAAATGTTGGATAACTTTGTGTCTCCTTATACTGCCACTGTGGTGCAAAACCTGTTGGATGCCGGCATGGTTACTCTCGGCCGTACCAATATGGACGAATTTGCCATGGGCTCGACCAATGAGACTTCATTCTACGGCGCAACCAAAAACCCATGGAATTTTGAGCATGTTCCCGGCGGTTCGTCAGGCGGTTCGGCTGCCGTGATTGCGGCCCGTTTGGCACCGGCTGCCTTGGGTTCGGATACCGGCGGTTCTATCCGTCAGCCTGCATCGCATTGCGGTATTACCGGTATTAAGCCGACATACGGTACGGTTTCACGCTTCGGTATGGTTGCCTATGCTTCCAGCTTCGACCAAGCCGGCCCTATGGCGCAAACGGCCGAAGACTGTGCGATTTTGTTGAACGCCATGGCCAGCTTTGACGAGCGTGATTCCACCAGTTTGGAACGCGACAAAGAAGATTACACCCGTGATTTGGATAAGCCGCTCAAAGGTTTGAAAATCGGTTTGCCTAAAGAATATTTCGGCGAAGGCGCGGATGCCGATGTTCAGACGGCCTTGCAAAACGTGATCGATTTGCTTAAAGCCCAAGGCGCTGAGACTGTTGAAGTTTCGTTGCCGCAAACTTCATTGTCGATTCCTGCTTATTACGTTCTCGCCTCCGCTGAAGCAAGTACCAACTTGTCCCGTTTCGACGGCGTACGTTATGGTCATCGTGCAGCGCAATTCGGCGACTTGGAAGAAATGTACAGCAACACTCGTGCCGAAGGTTTCGGCAGCGAGGTCAAACGCCGTATCATGATCGGTACTTATGTATTGAGCCATGGTTACTACGATGCTTATTACCTGAAAGCGCAAAAACTGCGCCGTCTGGTTGCCAATGATTTTCAGACGGCCTTTGGTCAATGTGATTTCATTTTGGCACCGACTGCACCGACTGCTGCGCCGAAACTCGGCAGCGACATTCACGACCCTGTGCAAATGTACTTGTCCGATATTTACACCATCGCCGTGAACCTTGCCGGTTTACCTGCACTGACCCTGCCTGCCGGTTTCAGTACAAACGGTCTGCCGATTGGTGTGCAATTTATCGGTAATTATTTCTCCGAAGCCAAAATTTTGGGCGCCGCATATCAAGTTCAACTGAACAGCGATTGGCATACCAAAGCGCCGGAATAATGTTTTAGGGCTTTGATGGATTCAAGGCCGTCTGAAAATAAACCATAAAAAGCGCCTGAATCATTTAGGCGCTGCAAATTATAGATATTTAACAATCATGACAACCACCGACTTCATCCAAATCATTGGGACAGCCGCGTTTGCCATTTCCGGCTATTTGGTCGGCTACAACAAGCGATTGGATGTACTCGGTGTCGTCATTACTGCGTTACTGACGGCTGTCGGCGGCGGTATGATACGCGACGGCTTGGTCGGCCGGATTCCGCAGGTGTTTTTGCAAACCGATGCGCTGATTGTTGTGTTTGCCACACTGGCCATTGCATGGTTGGTAAGGGTGCAACGCTATCGCAGCACCTACTTGGCCGCTGCCTTTATTATTGCCGATGCCGTCGGTCTGGCTGCGTTCAGCATTACCGGCGCACAAATCGGCATGGCTTTGCAGCTTAATCTGTTCGGCGTTATTTCTTTGGCTTTTGTAACTGCTGTTGGAGGCGGTATTGCACGCGATATTTTGGTCAATGACGTGCCGATGATTTTGCGCACCGACCTTTACGGCAGCGTGGCCATTTTGATTGGCGGGCTGATTTATCTGTTCGGGCGTTTGGGCTGGATTAATATTTTTACGTTAAACCTGCTCTTTGCCGGCGGATTGTTGTTTCGCCTGACTGCATACCGGTTCCATTGGCAACTGCCCGGTTTCCAACGCCGCAGGAAATAAACTTATCTTACAGACGGCCTGTGATGGTTTTTTATTCAGGCCGCCTAAAAAACGAATCATTCATTTAACCGATTAACTTTTTTTCGACAGAAAGACCCTTATGACTTGGGAAACCGTAATCGGACTGGAAATCCACGTCCAACTCAACACCCAATCCAAAATCTTCAGCGGCGCATCCACTGCATTCGGTGCTGAACCTAATGCCCACGCCAGCGTGGTTGAGTGTGCGTTGCCAGGCGTATTGCCGGTAATGAACCGCGAAGTCGTCGAAAAAGCCATCAAACTCGGTTTGGCTTTGGATGCGAAAATCAATCAGAAAAACGTGTTCGACCGTAAAAACTATTTCTATCCTGATTTGCCGAAGGGCTATCAAATCAGTCAGTTGGATTTGCCGATTGTTGAGCATGGCAAATTGGAAATCGTAGTGGGCGACGAGGTCAAAACCATCAATGTTACCCGTGCGCACATGGAAGAAGATGCGGGTAAATCCGTACATGAAGGTTTGAACGGTGCAACCGGTATCGACTTAAACCGCGCCGGTACGCCTTTGTTGGAAGTTGTCTCCGAGCCTGAAATGCGCTCCGCAGCCGAAGCCGTGGCATACGCTAAAGCGTTGCACGGTTTGGTAACTTGGCTGGATATTTGCGACGGCAATATGGCGGAAGGCTCGTTCCGCGTCGATGCCAACGTTTCTGTACGTCCAAAAGGCCAGGCCGAGTTCGGTACGCGCCGTGAAATCAAAAACCTCAATTCTTTCCGCTTCTTGGAGCAAGCCATCAATTATGAAGTGGAAGCGCAAATCGAAATTTTGGAAGACGGCGGTAAAGTACAGCAGGCAACCATGCTGTTTGACCCTGAAAAAGGCGAAACCCGTGTGATGCGTTTGAAAGAAGATGCGCACGATTACCGCTATTTCCCAGATCCGGATTTGCTGCCGGTCATTATTTCAGACGGTCAATTGCAAAAGGCCAAAGAGCAAATGCCTGAGTTGCCGCATGAAATGGCGGCGCGTTTTGTTGCCGATTACGGCGTGTCCGACTATGATGCGCGCCTGTTGACTGCCAGCCGTGCTCAAGCTGCCTATTTTGAAGAAGCTGCCAAAGCCTGCGGCCAAGGTAAATTAACGGCGAACTGGATGAACGGCGAGCTTGCCGCTACCTTGAACAAAGAAGGTTTGGAATTGGCTGAAAGCCCGATTACGGCTTCACGTCTTGCCGAGTTGGTTGCTAAAGTCGCAGACGGAACATTGAGCAGCAAACTGGCGAAAAAAGCTTTTGAAGCGATGTGGGCTGAGCCTGAAGCAGGTATTGCCGAAATCATCGAAAAACACGGTTTGCAACAGATTACTGACACTGGCGCAATTGAAGCGATGGTGGATGAAGTGTTGGCAAACAATGCGAAAGCCATTGAGCAATTCCGTTCCGGTAATGAAAAAGCCTTAAATGCGATTGTCGGCCAAGTGATGAAAGCAAGTAAAGGCAAGGCTAATCCGGCTCAGGTTCAAGAGTTGATTAAAGCCAAATTGACTTGATAGATAGGATAGGCCGTCTGAAAACAGGTTTTATTTTCAGACGGCCTTTGTTTTTGATAATAAATTTATTCTAAATACCATGACACATACCATTACCTTACCAGACCAAACTACATTTACGGCGAATGAGGACGAAACTGTTCTTGCTGCCGCAACCCGTCAGAATTTAAATTTGCCTCATTCTTGCAAAAGCGGTGCCTGCGGGCAGTGTAAGGCCGAGTTGATTAGTGGCGAATTTGAAATGGGCAAGCATATTGATAAAGCCATCAGTGAAGAAGAAAAAGCGCAGGGCAAAGTGTTATTGTGCTGTACCACTGCGAAGAGCGACCTCAAAATCAATGTGCCGGGTTTTAATCAAAATGCTTTGCCGGTACGCACATTGCCGGCACGTATTGAAAGCATTGAAATCAAACACGATGTTGCTTTGCTCAAACTGGCTTTGCCTAAAGCGCCGCCATTTGCATTTTATGCCGGGCAATATATTGATTTGCTGCTTCCCGGCAATATCAGCCGCAGCTATTCAATCGCCAATTCGCCTGATCAAGAAGGCGTTTTGGAACTGCATATCCGCAAACGTGAAAACGGCGTATGCTCAGAAATGATTTTTGGGGCAGAGCCTAAAATCAAAGAAAAAGGCATTGTCCGTGTCAAAGGGCCATTGGGTGCATTCACTTTGCAACAAGACAGCAATAAACCGATGATTTTGTTGGCAACGGGTACAGGTTATGCCCCTATTCGCAGTATTTTGCTTGATTTGATTCGTCAGAATAGCGAGCGTCAGGTTCATTTTTACTGGGGAGCACGTCAACAGGCGGATCTGTATGCATTGGAAGAAGCTGAAGCATTAATAGGCCGTCTGAAAAATGCGAAATTCTCGCCGGTTCTTTCTAAGCCTGATTCCGAGTGGAAAGGGGAGAATGGCTATGTGCAAGATGTTGCTGCACAAAATTATCCTGATTTGGGCCAATATGAAGTTTATGCTTGCGGATCACCAGAGATGACCGAAAGTGCGCATGGTTTACTGACTCAAAAATGCGCTTTACCGGAAGATGCCTTTTTCTGTGATGCTTTTTCACCGGCATAGGAATATATTTTTTACGGAATTTATATGTTTGGATAAGGGTATTAAGCATAGAGTTTGACGACAATTCGTTTGAAGAAGAGAGTGTGTTTTTACACACTCTTTTTTTTATACAGTAATTTTCAAAAAATATTTTTATCTTAAAGAGAAGGCTATTCTGTTTGTCATCAAACATTAACTTGATTATCTATCATCAAGAAAAAGGCCGTCTGAATCTTTCAGACGGCCTTTGTTTTAAAGCTAATATTAGCTACCAATCAGTTTCAAACGTTGACCGGGAGATACAGTACGGGTATTGCGGTTCCAACGGCGGATATCGTTAATATCAACATTGAAACGGCTGGCGATGGTGTTCAGGGTATCGCCTTTGCGTACAGTGTAGGAAACGTTTTGAACCGGGTTGCTGCGGACTTTTGCCGGAGCGGCTGTAACACGGAGGATTTGGCCTTTTTTGATATTATTGCCTTTGATGTTGTTGGCAATAATCAAATCGGCTACGCTCAGGTTATAGCGTTTGGAGATGTTAAACAACGTATCGCCATCTGCCACACGGTGGGTACCCGCTGCAAGTGCTGCAGTTTGTGTGTTTTGCTGACCGCTTACACGGGCAAGGCGCGCATTGATACGGCGTTGTTGTTTAGCCATATTGGCTGCGATGCGTGCCGTGCGTGCGCTTTCGGCAGTAACAACAGTTTGAACTTGTTTATTTTCAGGAGTCGCTTCAGCAACAGTCGCTGCAGATTCCTCTACAGGTCGGCTTTGTACCAATGCCATCAGGTCGTCATGCTCTTCTTGCGCCGGCGCAGCGGCAACAGTTTCAGCTTCAGCAGTAAGGGCGACATTGTTTGAGGAGGCTACAGTCGGTGCGGTCAAGTCTGCAGGGATGGCTGATTTGGGCGCTTCTGCAACATTTTTAGCAACGGTCTCGGTAGTCGCATGGGTCATGGCTGTAACTGGGGCGGCCACTTCCACATTTGCAACTTGAGGTTGGGCTTTAGTTTCTGTTACCGCTACGGAATTAACGTTTTCAGCTTTGCTGCGTGCAATAAAGTCAACCGGTTTGCTGGATTGTGGAACAACAGGTGCAACAATATTGGTCACGGTATTTTGAGCGACTTTAACCGGTTCTACTGCGTTGGAAGCAATAATCGGAGACATGGCCGGCATATTGGATTGGTAAGTATCCGGCGTATTGTCTTTATCGATGAAGTTAATGATGTCCTGGCTTTGGCTTGCTGAATTTTTAGCCACCAAAATGCTGCGGCCTTCAGAAACGGCGTTACCGCTCAGGCCGTTGAGGCGTTTGAGTTCGGCAACGCTCATGCCGGTATCGTTAGCGATGGCATTCAGTTTTTTGTTGCCCAAAGAAGTATAAATATCCCAAGACATCAGGGTATCCGGGTTGGCATTGCGGTAGTTCTTTTCAAATGTGGAAACCGCAGCAACCGGCAACAACAGACGACGGTTGTTTTTAGGGATGAATACAGGCGCATTGAAACCCGGGTTGAGTGCCAACAATTCGCTTTCGCTGATGTTTGCAAAGCGGGCGATTGTGCTGTTATCAATAGGTTTGTCGATGCTGATAGATTTGAAATACGGCTGGTTGCTGATTTCGCTGATATTCATGCCGAAGGTCTGCGGATTGGCAACGATATTACGGACGGCCAAAAGTTTGGGAACGTAATTGCGTGTTTCGTTCGGCATACGCAGGTTTTCGTATGTCGGCTCCAAACCTTGCGCGCGGGCGCGGTTGACAGCGCGACCGACATTGCCTTCGCCCCAGTTGTAAGCGGCAAGCGCCAAAGACCAGTCGCCGAACATGCCGTGCAGGTATTGCAGGTAGTTCAATGCGGCATCGGTAGCGGCGTAAATATCGTGGCGGCCGTCATACAAAGGTGTTTTTTCCAAGCCAAAGTGGCGGCCGGTAGCCGGCATAAATTGCCACAGGCCGGATGCGCCGACGTGTGATTTGGCTTTGGTTACGAATGCGCTTTCAATGAAAGGCAGCAAAGCGATTTCGGCGGGCATATTGCGTTTTTTAACTTCATTGGCAATATGGTACATATAAGGTTTGCTGCGTGAGATGGTGCGGTCGAAATATGCGCTGTTTGCAGCAAATTTGTTTTCATGGCGGCGAACCAGTTCTGTGTTGACTTCGTTGATGCGGAAGTCTTTACGCAACGATGCCCATAAGCTGCCGGAGCCGAAGGTTTGTGCTTTGGCTTGGTCGAGCAGGGCGGAGTTGAGGCGCATCATGGCCATGCCGACTTGGTTGGGTGTAGCGTTTTGTGCGTAGGCTGTGGCGGAAACCGCCGACAGGCTTGAAACGGTCAGAGCGATGGTTTTTAGTTTTGCCATAGTAAATAAAGTTATCAAATATATAATAAAATTTCGTCTTTTTGATAGTATCGTTTCAGCATTTAAACGTCAAGTCGAGCAGGGAATTTGCTTGTGTGATGTGGCCGTGGTGTTAAAATTCTGTCACACAAGTCGGGATGCATAGGGGAGCCTTGAATGGAAGTTTTTTTTATGCAAACGCCAATGGGGCAATATCTTGCTCAAAAAGAGGCGGATTTTTTCAGACGGCATTTGCAGTATTTGAATAGGCAGGTGGCGGTTCAATTGGGCGGTGTATGGACTAGGCCGTCTGAAAACATGCTTGTAGTGCCGCGCGATGTGCGGATGGATGCTGAAATGTTGGCATTTGAAACGCATTCCGTGGATGTGTTATTGATGCCTCATCTTTTGGAAGTTTCATCTGCGGATTTGGTGTTGCAAGAGGCATTTAGGATATTAAAACCTGAGGGCAGGTTGATTTTGACGGGGTTCAACCCTAAATCTTTGTGGGGATTGAGCTCTTGGTTTGATGGGGAAAAGCTGCCTTTGAAATCTCAATGCTTGGCTTTGGCCGAGCTGAAACGAAAAATTGCGGATATTGGTTTTGAAATGGAATATGGGCAGTTTATGGATTATCTGCCTGCTGTGAATTCGCCTTCTGCTTTGAAGTTTTGGCGGTTTATGGAAAAGGCGGGGGATAGGTGGTGGCCGCAGTGTGCGGCGGTTTATGGGATGGTATTAACGAAACATTTGATTGGTGTCCATCCTTTGCCTGAATTGGAATCTGCATTTGATGGCAATACGGTTGCTTTAAGTACGGCACGTTTGGCCGAATAGTTTTCAGACGGCCTGTATATTAATGATAAATTTGGAGAATAATGATGCCTGAATTACCTGAGGTGGAAACGACTTTACGCGGGATAGAGCCGCATATTGATGGCAAAAAGATAGAAAAAGTCACTATCCGCCAGTTTAAATTGAGATGGCCTGTTCATCCCGACTTGGCGCAAATTTTGGCCGGCCGCAAAGTTTTGGCATGCAACCGGCGTGCGAAGTATTTGATTATTACTTTCGAAACGGGTATTTTACTTATTCATTTGGGCATGTCCGGCAGTTTGCGGATTTTTACTGCCGATGATGAACGTATTGCCACGCCGGATAAACACGATCATTTGGATTTTGTATTTGATGACGGTACTGTATTGCGTTATCACGACCCGCGTAAATTTGGTGCGGTATTGTGGTATGAGGGTATTGCCGAACATCATCCGCTTTTAGAAAAACTGGGGCCGGAGCCGCTCTCGGAGGCGTTTGATGCAAATTACCTGTATCAGAAATTGAAAACGCAGAAGCGTGCGGTCAAATTGGCGCTGATGGATAATGCGGTGGTGGTTGGCGTTGGCAATATTTATGCGAATGAAAGTCTGTTTAAGGCAGGTATTTCGCCATTGCGTCCGGCAAATAAGCTGACCAAGAAAGAATGTGCATTATTGGTGGAAACCATTAAAGCGATTCTGCTGAGGGCGATTGAAACGGGCGGCAGTACGCTGCGGGACTTTGTCAATAGCGATGGCAAAAGCGGCTATTTCCAGCAGGAATATACGGTCTATGGTCGCCACAATGAGCCTTGTGTCCAATGTGGCGGGTTGATTTTTAAAGAAACTTTGGGGCAGCGTGGAACATTTTATTGTCCAAATTGCCAGAAATAGTTTCAGATGGCCTTAAATGTCAGAGGCCGTCTGAAAATAATGAATACCATACAGAAGAAATTTTATGTCTAAACAAAAAGCTCCTTTTTTTAAACGACTGGGCAGGCTTTGCCGTTTGGCGGCTTGGTTGTTCCGAACCGGTCGGAATTTGCGTGCCATCGATGGCAATAATGCAGAGGAACGCAATCATGCGGTGGTTGTTTTGGGAAAAGGTGCGTTGGATGCTTTGGATATCGAATTGGAAATCGGTGTACCGCCTCAAGGAAATGTGAGCGGTACATTGGTAGTGGCCAACCATGTGTCTTGGTTGGATATTTTTGCCATGAGCGCCGTTTATCCGAGCAGTTTTATTGCCAAGCAGGAAATCAGCGGTTGGCCGGTTTTGGGAAAAATGGGTAAAAATGCCGGCACGGTGTTTATCAACCGCAATTCCCGCCGAGATATTGAGCCGATTAATCAGGCGATTTGCGCGGCATTGAAAGCAGGACAGAATGTCAGCTTTTTCCCTGAGGCGCGCACTTCTTCCGGCTTGGGTATTTTGCCGTTTAAAGCAGCCCTGTTTCAATCGGCAATTGATGCGAAAGCGCCGATTCAGGCAGTAACCTTGCGCTATTATGATGATGACGGACAACGGACGGACTTGCCGTCTTATGCGGAGGTAAACCTGTTTCAGTCTTTGTGGCGTATTGTTTCTATGAAGAAAATCCGTATCCGTTTGGATTTCTCGCCTCAGTACAAACCGACAGATATGCCGGATAAAGACCGCTATGCTTTGAAGGATATTGCGGAAACAGCCATCGGCGAAATTGTGGCTTCGGATTCGCCCGTTCAGCCTTTACCTAAAAAATAATTTCGGTCAGGTACTTGTTTTCTTTCAGATAGCCTTTATTTAATGATTCAGCTGTTTTCGGTTGGGTTAAATTGATAGTTTAATATAATTAATATTATTTGAACTATAAATTATACAAATCGATAGGCCTGCATTACAATACAAGCATTGATTTATTTCTCTAACCCGAATTTTTAAAGGAGCTTAAAAATGGCTTTGCAAGATCGTACCGGTCAAAAAGTACCTTCCGTAGTATTCCGCACTCGTGTCGGCGACACTTGGAAAGATGTTTCTACTGATGATTTGTTCAAAGGCAAAAAAGTAGTCGTGTTCTCTCTGCCTGGCGCATTTACTCCAACTTGCTCTTCTTCTCACCTGCCACGCTACAACGAATTGTTTGGCGCGTTCAAAGAAAACGGTGTTGACGCTATCTACTGCGTATCTGTAAACGACACTTTCGTTATGAACGCTTGGGCCGCTGAAGAAGAAGCTGACAACATCTACATGATCCCTGATGGCAACGGTGAATTCACTGAAGGCATGGGCATGTTGGTTGGCAAAGAAGACTTGGGCTTCGGCAAACGCTCTTGGCGTTACTCCATGCTGGTTAATGACGGCGTGATTGAAAAAATGTTTATCGAACCTGAAGAACCAGGCGATCCTTTCAAAGTGTCTGACGCTGACACTATGTTGAAATACATTGCTCCTGACTGGAAAGCTCAAGAATCTGTTGCCATCTTCACCAAACCTGGCTGCCAATTCTGTGCTAAAGCTAAAAAAGCTTTGCAAGACAAAGGCTTGTCTTACGAAGAAATCGTATTGGGTAAAGATGCAACTGTTACTTCCGTACGCGCTATTACCGGCAAGATGACTGCTCCTCAAGTATTCATCGGCGGCAAATACATCGGCGGCAGCGAAGACTTGGAAGCTTACTTGGCTAAAAACTAATTGCCTGTATGCTTGAGACGGTTTGAATAGGCCGTCTGAAAGATAAAATATAGAGTTATTCAGACGGCGTTTGCAAATCGGCGTTCTGAATAACTCTATATTTACAAGTAGAATTTGAGATTATTGTTTTAAATCGATATTTAGGTATTGACTATTGATTTTCAAATTTTGATAGTTTATGAAGTTTAGACCGTCTGAAAACGGATAACCTGATGGCAATATCGGTTTGGATAGAGACAGTAAGGATAAAATATGAAAAAGATTCAAGCAGATGTGGTGGTACTGGGCGGCGGTACAGCCGGTATGGGCGCATTTCGCAATGCCCGCCTTCATACAGACAATGTTTACCTGATTGAAAACAATGTATTCGGAACAACGTGTGCGCGTGTCGGCTGCATGCCGTCCAAATTGCTGATTGCGGCTGCAGAAGCGCGCCATCATGCTCTGCATACCGATCCGTTTGGCGTGCACTTGGATAAAGACAGCGTAACGGTAAACGGCGAAGAAGTCATGCACCGCGTGAAGTCCGAACGCGACCGTTTTGTCGGTTTTGTGGTCAGCGATGTAGAAGAGTGGCCTGCCGACAAGCGCATTATGGGTACGGCAAAATTTGTTGACGAACACACCGTCCAAATCGATGACCATACGCAAATTACTGCAAAAAGTTTTGTGATTGCCACCGGTTCGCGTCCTGTGATTTTCCCACAGTGGGAAGCTTTGGGCGATCGCTTGGTTGTAAACGATGATGTTTTCTCTTGGGATACTTTGCCTAAAAGCGTGGCCGTGTTCGGCCCCGGCGTTATCGGTTTAGAGTTGGGTCAGGCTTTGCACCGTTTGGGCGTGAAAGTTGAGATTTTCGGCGTAGGCGGAGCCATCGGCGGCATTTCCGACCCTGTTGTCGCTGAAGAAGCCAAAGCTGTGTTTGGCGAAGAGTTGGCTTTGCATCTGGATGCTAAAACCGAAGTCAAACTGGATGCGGAAGGCAATGTTGAAGTTCATTGGGAACAAGACGGCGAAAAAGGTGTGTTCGTTGCCGAATATATGCTGGCAGCCGTAGGCCGTCGTCCGAATGTGGATAATATCGGTTTGGAAAATCTGACTATCGAAAAAGATGCACGCGGCGTGCCTGTTGCTGATCCGCTGACCATGCAAACCAGCATTCCGCATATCTTTATCGCAGGCGATGCGTCCAATCAACTGCCTCTGCTGCACGAAGCTGCCGACCAAGGAAAAATTGCCGGCGACAATGCAGGCCGCTATCCGAATATCGGCGGTGGTTTGCGCCGCAGTGTAATCGGCGTGGTGTTCACCAATCCGCAAATTGCCTCTGTCGGCTTGAAATACGCGCAAGTTGCGGCGAAATATCAACCCGAAGAGTTTGTAATCGGCGAAGTTTCCTTCCGAAACCAAGGCCGCAGTCGCGTTATGTTGGTAAACAAAGGCCATATGCGTTTGTATGCCGAAAAAGCAACCGGTCGTTTCATTGGTGCGGAAGTTGTCGGCCCTGCTGCCGAACATTTGGCACACTTGATGGCTTGGGCGCATCAAATGAAAATGACGATTCCGCAAATGTTGGATATGCCGTTCTACCATCCGGTTATCGAGGAAGGTCTGCGCACTGCATTGCGTGATGCCGATGCAAAACTGAAACAGGCTTGATTATTTGATGGAATAAAGGCCGTCTGAAACCCGTAATGAGGTTTCAGACGGCCTTTTTTATACTTTGAAGCTTTTACTTTTAAATCAATTCTAAATCCGGGCCGGCATTTTGTGCGCGGCGGCTTCGTAATTGAATGTCTAGGCGCAAATCGTGTGCGGAGTCGGCATTTTTAATAGCGTCTTGATAGCTGATATCGCCGTTTTCATACAAATCATACAAGGCTTGGTCAAAAGTAATCATGCCCATGCCGGTTGATTTTTTCATCATTTCTTTGATGTTGTGGACTTCGCCTTTTCGAATCAAGTCGGCAATAATGGGCGAATTGAGCAAAACCTCGACAGCCGCTACGCGCCCCCGTCCGCCTTCACGGGGAATCAGGCGTTGTGAAATAAAGGCTTGCAGGTTGAGCGATAAATCGGTTAGCAATTGGTTACGGCGCTCTTCGGGGAAGAAGTTGATGATGCGGTCGAGCGCTTGGTTGGTACTGTTGGCGTGTAGCGTTGCCATACACAAATGGCCGGTTTCCGCGAAGGAAATGGCGTAGTCCATGGTCTCGCGGTCGCGGATTTCGCCAATCAGGATAACATCCGGCGCTTGGCGCAGGGTATTTTTCAGCGCAATCGGCCAATTTTCGGTATCTACGCCGATTTCGCGTTGGGTAATAATGCAGTTTTTGTGTTGGTGGATAAATTCAATCGGATCTTCGATAGTAATAATGTGGTCGAAGCTGTTTTCGTTTCGATAGTCGATAAGGGAAGCGAGGGAAGTGGACTTGCCCGAACCTGTACCGCCGACAAAAATAACCAGACCGCGTTTTCTGAGGGCGATGTCTTTCAGAATCGGCGGCAGATTGAGTGTTTCAAATTTCGGGATATTGCTGGTAATGGAGCGGAACACCAAAGCAGTTGCGCCGCGTTGAACCATGGCATTGACACGGAAGCGGCTGGTATCGGGCAGGCTGATGGCGAAATTGCATTCGTTGGTGGTAGAAAATTCTTCGATTTGTTTGGAAGACATAATCGAAAAAGCGATTTCCATACATTTTTCAGCGCTTAACGGCTCATCGGTTAGCCGCATGATTTTGCCATCCACTTTCATGGCCGGCGGGAAATTGGTGGTAATGAAAAGGTCGGAGCCTTTGTATTTGTTCATGTGGCGTAGCCAAGTGAACAATTCTTCTTTTGCGCCCGGAGTATTTTCGTCAAACATAAGAATTTAGATAGTTAATGTTAAGTTATTTTATTGAAAATAATTATAACAGAAGCAATCATTATTTGCTGTTTTGCCGCTAGAGCGGCTATCTGTTTTAAATTGAGTGTCGCGCTGGGAATATAGCAGATTTTTCAGCATCCCTGTGATTTTAAATTCTGCTGTTATAATGTTGCCCGATTAGTGAACGGAAAGGTAATGAGATGTCAGTACAAACAATTGCCGTGGTCGGCGCAATGGAACAGGAAATCGAGCTTTTGCGTGAAAGCATGGCAGATGTCAAGCATGTGTCCTTCGGTAAATTTTCGGCTTATGAAGGCGAATTGGCCGGAAAACGCATGGTTTTGGTTTTGAGCGGTATCGGTAAGGTCAATGCGGCGGTTTCGACTTCTTGGGTTATTCATCAGTTTGCACCGGATTGCGTCATCAATACCGGCAGCGCAGGCGGTTTGGGCAAAGGCCTGAAGGTTGGCGATGTGGTCATCGGCGAAACTGTGGCGCATCATGATGTTGATGTAACGGCTTTTGGTTATGTTTGGGGGCAAGTGCCGCAACTTCCTGCCGTGTTTGCATCGGATGCAAACTTGATTCGCCAAGCAGAAAAGGCGGCGCAAGTGTTTGAAGGTGCGGCCGTAACGCAAGGCCTGGTCGTCAGTGGCGACCGTTTTGTACACAGCAGCGAAGGTGTTGCGGAAATCCGCAGTCATTTCCCAGAAGTCAAAGCAGTGGAAATGGAAGCTGCGGCGATTGCGCAAACCTGTCATCAATTGGAAGTGCCTTTTGTGATTATTCGCGCGGTATCTGATTCGGCAGATGAGAAAGCGGACATCAGCTTTGAAGAGTTTTTGAAAACGGCTGCCGTCAGTTCGGCGAAGATGGTGACCGAGATTGTCAAATCGCTATAAAATCATGCAGAAGCGTTGAATTTCCGTTAGAATACGGAACGATTCAACCTTATTCTAAGGCCGTCTGAAAACCGAATCCCTGTTTTTTCAGACGGCCTTTCAGCCTTTAATTGCATTTATCTTAATAACAATATGAAAAACATACGGAATTTTTCCATCATTGCCCACATCGACCACGGTAAATCGACGCTTGCCGACCGTTTTATCCAATACTGCGGCGGCTTGGATTTGCGCGAAATGAGTACGCAGGTACTCGATTCCATGGACATCGAAAAAGAGCGCGGCATCACCATCAAAGCGCAGACCGCCGCGCTCAACTACAAAGCACGCGACGGGCAGGTATATCAACTCAACCTGATTGACACGCCGGGACACGTCGACTTCTCTTACGAAGTCTCCCGCTCGCTGTCCGCATGCGAAGGCGCGCTTTTGGTTGTTGACGCGTCGCAAGGCGTGGAAGCGCAAACCGTGGCGAACTGCTACACCGCGATTGATTTGGGCGTGGAAGTCGTGCCTGTCTTGAACAAAATCGATCTGCCCGCTGCCGACCCCGAACGCGTGGAACAGGAAATCGAAGACATCATCGGCATCGATGCCGTTGGTGCGGTGCAATGTTCAGCCAAAAGCGGCATCGGCGTGGAAGACGTTTTGGAAGAAATCGTTGCCAAAATCCCCGCACCGACCGGCGATGAAAACGCGCCGCTGCAAGCCGTTATCGTCGATTCGTGGTTTGACAACTACGTCGGCGTGGTCATGTTGATTCGTGTGAAAAACGGTACCATCAAGCTGAAAGACAAAGTGCGCTTTATGAGTACCAAGGCGGAAACTCAGGTTGAGCAACTGGGCGTATTCACGCCCAAATCGGTTCAGAAACAAGAACTCAAAGCCGGCGAAGTAGGCTTTTTGATTACCGGCGTGAAAGAATTGGGACAGGCAAAAGTCGGCGACACGGTTACATTGGTTGCCAACCCCGCTTCTGAGCCGCTGCCCGGTTTCCAAGAAGTGCAAAGCCAAGTATTTGCAGGCCTCTACCCCGTGGAAAGCCACGACTACGAAGCTCTGCGCGATGCTTTGGAAAAATTGCAGCTTAACGATGCTTCGTTGAAATTCGAGCCTGAAGTTTCCCAAGCATTGGGATTCGGCTTCCGCTGCGGTTTCTTGGGCTTGCTGCACTTGGAAATCGTGCAGGAACGCTTGGAGCGCGAGTTCGACATGGATTTGATTACCACCGCGCCGACGGTGGTTTATGAAGTCGTGTTGAAGAGCGGCGAAAAAATCGAAGTCGAAAACCCGTCTAAACTGCCCGACATCGGCAGCATCGAAACCATTCTCGAGCCGATTATTACCGCGACCATCCTCGTGCCGCAGGAATACGTCGGCAACGTCATGACTTTGTGTAACCAAAAGCGCGGCGTTCAGGTCAATATGCAGTATATGGGCCGTCAAGTCATGCTGACTTACGATTTGCCCATGAACGAAGTTGTGATGGACTTCTTTGACAAACTCAAATCCACTTCGCGCGGCTATGCCTCGTTGGACTACCATTTCAAAGAGTTCCAACCGTCTGATTTGATTAAGCTCGACATCATGGTCAACGGCGAAAAAGTCGATGCCCTGAGCCTGATTGTGCACCGTCAAAGCGCGGTTCACCGAGGCCGCGAACTGGCAGCGAAAATGCGCGAGCTGATTCCGCGCCAGATGTTCGACATCGCCGTCCAAGCCGCCATCGGCAGCCAGATTATCGCCCGCGAAAACGTCAAAGCCCTGCGTAAAAACGTTTTGGCGAAATGTTACGGCGGCGATATTACGCGTAAGAAAAAACTTCTCGAAAAACAAAAAGCAGGCAAACGCCGCATGAAACAAGTGGGCAACGTGGAAATCCCGCAAAGCGCATTCTTGGCGATTCTGCAAGTGAGTGATAAATAATGAGTATAAATCTGACTTTAGGCGCAATTGTTGTACTGTTGGCCGGCTTGGTTCTCAACTTCAAAAGCAGCAAAGAGCGTCAGGAAAACGGCGAATGGAGCTCCGGCCTGCAATGGAGTTATCTCCTGTGCATGGTCGGCGTATTCGGCATTTTGTCTGAATTTATGAGCTTTACCGCCGTATTGCTGGTGTTTGTCGTGTTTACCGGCATGGTTTGGGCAATCCATAAAGGCCGTCTGAAAAAAAGCGAGACCGGCGAAGACAATGCACATTTTACCGACTATATGGGCGGCTTTTTTCCCATCATCTTGGTTATCTTTGTATTGCGCAGCTTTATTGCCGAGCCGTTTCAAATTCCGTCCAGCTCCATGCGTCCGGGCTTGGTCAAAGGCGATTTTATCTTGGTAAACAAATTCTCTTACGGTATCCGCCTGCCAATTTTGAATAAGGTCATTATTCCTGTCGGCAATATTGCCCGAGGCGATGTCGTGGTGTTCAATTATCCGCTTCAGCCAGAGATGAATTACATCAAACGTATCGTCGGTATTCCGGGTGACGTTGTGGAATATCGTGATAAGGTTTTGACTGTTAACGGTGAAATTATTCCCGAAAAACCAAATGGTAATTATCAATACGCAGATGATACCGATCCGTCTATGATTCATACGCTTGAGCGTTTTCAGACGGCCTTGAACGGCAAAAACTTTGACGTGGTCAAAGAAGCCGGTCAGCCTTCCGTATCCATTGCCGTATTGAACAAATACACCTCCGAAGTGATGCCTGAAAGCAATTACTCGCTTGAAACAAGCGGTTTGGAAAATTGCGAATACGCAGAAGACGGCAATGGCTTTATCTGTAAAGTCCCAGAAGGCCGTTATTTCGCGATGGGTGACAACCGCGACAACAGCGCCGATTCTCGTTACTGGGGATTTGTTGATGACAAACTGATCGTCGGTAAAGCCTTCTTTGTTTGGATGAACTTTGGCGAACTCAGCCGTATCGGTACCAGCATCCAATAAGCAATAAACAGATTAAAAGGCCGTCTGAAATTTTTTAGACGGCCTTTTTTGTATCTATTTTTTGTCTTTTAACGAACCTAAATAAATTGCCAATAAAGTCAAAGTAGCGCCACTCCATTGGACGGTATTAATCGGTTTATCCAGCCAGAAATAATCGATTAACATAGCGGCGACTGGTTCGGAGAGCAGTAGGAGGCCGGTCAGTGACAAGGATAAAAGCGGGATGGCGTAAGCAATCAATGCCCAAGCGAAGCATTGCATAACGATGCCGTAGATGGAGACTAGAATCACATCGTTTAAAGTTTTGGGGTAAAGATGGGCGGCATCGAATAGCAATGATGGGATGACCAGTGCCATTGCTCCGCCTAAGCTTAAAATCATCATCAGTGGAAACAAACCGACTTTTTCCTGCTCATGGGTTTTGCGTACGAAAACCATAGACAGGGCCAGCATGGCGCCGGACACTACGCCGCTGACAAATCCCCATGCGGCGTTGTCGTTATGACCGAACTCCGGGCTGCCGATTAAGGCGACGCCTATGGTGGCCAATATCAAACTTAAAATTTGCAGGGCGCTTAGACGTTCCGAATAAAAGAAGAAGCCGATGGCGGCTAAAAAGAAAATCTGCAGGCTGTTGAGCAAGGTGGAAATGCCGGGGCCTACGGAGTGAATGCTTTCGTGCCAAAGGGCGAGGTCGAATGCGAGGAAAACGCCGGATAAGATTGCGTAGCCAACTGTTTTTCTTTTCGTGGGCATTTTTTGCCTGAAAAAACGCCCGAGCAAGAAGAATATAGGGGCGGCAATCAGCAAACGCCAGAATGCGATGGCGTAAGAGCCGACATCGACAAATTTGACGATCAAACTGCCCAAGCCGAAGACGACGCAGCCGACGACCAATAGGGGCGCTGCATAATTTCCCGAACGTGTCTCCATCGGCTTCTCCATCAATCAAATGAAGACGATTATTCCATAAAAGATGGATGAGGCGCTAATGATAAATAATGGTGAGCCAAGATAAATGTTTATGATGAAAGGCCGTCTGAAAGCTGTTTCAGACGGCCTTTTGATGATTTTCTGGATTGATTTAGTATGGTTATAGTATAAAATCGTTTTACGCCGTGTTTTCAGACGGCCTGATCAGTTTTGGTTTTGAGAAAAGGATATTGGAAATGGCAAACCCTATTCGTGCGTTTTTGGATTATGTGCCGTCGGTTGATGAGTCTTGTTTTATAGATGAGACTTCGGTTGTGATTGGCGAAGTGTCGCTGGCGGAAGATGTATCCGTTTGGCCTTATGCCGTATTACGCGGAGATGTGAACAGCATTTCTATCGGCAAGCGCAGTAATGTGCAGGACGGCAGCGTTTTGCATGTGTCGCATAAGAATGCGGCGAAGCCTGACGGTTCGCCTTTGATTATCGGCGATGATGTGACGATTGGGCATAAGGTCATGCTGCATGGCTGCCGAATTGGGAATCGTGTGTTGGTGGGCATGGGTTCGATTATTTTGGACGATACGGTTGTCGAAGATGATGTGATGATAGGCGCGGGTAGTTTGGTGCCGCCGCGCAAGCGTTTGGAAAGCGGTTTTTTATACGTCGGCTCGCCTGTGAAACAAGTGCGTCCGCTGACTGATGAGGAAAAGGCATTTTTGACGTATTCGGCTGCGCATTATGTCCGCCTGTCCGGACAGCATAAAATTTCAAAATAAGGAAAACCAATACAATGAACGCAATTTATCTGGCTTCAGGCAGTCCGCGCCGTCGTGAGATTTTGGAAAATTTGGGTTTCACGGTACACCGCCTCCCAGCGGATATTGATGAAACCCCTAAAGAAGGCGAAGCCGCGCTAGAGTATGTGCGCCGTATGGCCTGCGAGAAAAATCAGGCGGCGGTGGCGCAATGGTTTGCAGCTCATGATCAAGAGCCTGAGTTTGCTGTATTGACGGCGGATACGACGGTGGCGGATGGTGCAGTTATTTTGGGTAAACCGGAATCCGAGGCGGATGCGGTCGATATGCTGGAACGCTTGTCCGGACGGACGCATCAAGTGCTGACGGCTGTATGCGTTTACTGGCAAGGCGTGCGCCATGATGTGGTGCAGACGAGCGAAGTACGCTTTAAAACGTTGACGGCTGAGGAGATTGCAGCCTATGTTGCCAGCGGCGAGCCGATGGATAAGGCTGGTGCGTATGGGATTCAGGGTTTGAGCGGCGTATTTGTCGAGCATTTGCAGGGCAGTTTTACGGGCGTGATGGGTTTGCCGGTTTATGAGACCGCTCAGCTACTAAAATCTTTGGGTTTGGAAGCGCCGCCGTTTGCTTAAAATTAGGCAAATGCCGTCTGAAAGCGTGCCGACAAAAACGCCTGTTTCAGTTACAATACTGCCTTAAACAGCTTGCTTGAAGAAAGATATGAAAGAACATAAGGCCCGGAAACGCTTCGGGCAGAATTTTTTGCAGGATACGCGGATTATTAGCGACATTGTCAACGCGGTCAGACCGCAGCTCGATGATATTGTGATTGAAATCGGCCCGGGCTTGGCCGCCATTACCGAGCCTTTGGCGAAAAAACTCAATCGCCTGCATGTTTGCGAAATCGACCGCGACATCGTACGACGTCTGAAAACCTTGCCGTTTGCAGATAAATTGGTGATACACGAAGGCGATGTATTGCAGTTTGATTTCAACAGCATTGAAGGCAAGAAAAAAATTGTCGGCAACCTGCCGTACAATATTTCCACGCCGCTTTTGTTCCGATTGAGCGAAGTGGCAGACGATGTGATCGATATGCACTTTATGCTGCAAAAAGAAGTGGTCGAACGCATGGTGGCGCAGCCGAAAACCAACGACTATGGCCGTCTGGGCGTGATGCTGCAATATTTCTTCGATATGGAAATGTTGATTGAAGTACCGCCTGAGTCCTTTGATCCTGCGCCGAAAGTAGATTCGGCCGTCGTGCGCATGATTCCGGTGAAACACCGCATCGGTAAAGCGGAAGATTTTGAACACTTCGCCAAACTGGTGAAACTCGCTTTCCACCAACGCCGCAAAACCATACGCAATAATTTAAAGGAACTTGCCGGCGATGATGACTTGCAGGCAGTCGGTATCAATCCGCAGGACAGGGCAGAACACATTGCCGCTGAGAAATATGTGGAATTGAGCAATTATCTGGTTCAAAAGGCCGTCTGAAACAGTGATGGCAATTTTTAAGCAACCTCCTATTCAATGGGGGTTTCTAGGTGATTCATATTTGTGGCGCGAGTTGGCGCAGTATTTTTCCGGTAAGGATATGCCGACTGAGCGACATCGTTTTGAAGCAGCAATTATCGGCGCAGTTTGGGTATTGACCGGGCATCGTCTCGATAGGGAAGAGCAATTTAAAGTCAATCGGTACAATAAAGGCGGAACCTCCGGCGGCATAGTCAGTTGCCGCTTTTGGCTGGAAACGGCTATTCCTTTGCTTTGGCAGCGGCAAGCGCAACTCAAGCCCCGGAAATTTTGGCAGTTTGGAAAGAAATAATGATTAAATTCAAAAATGTACACAAACATTTTAAAGATTTGCACGTTATCAACGGCGTGAATCTGGAAGTCAAGCAAGGCGAAGTGGTCGTTGTATGCGGCCCTTCGGGCAGTGGCAAATCGACGCTGATTCGTACGGTAAACCAACTCGAGCGCATTGAAAGTGGCGAGATTTGGGTGGACGGCATCAATGTTGCCGATCCGAAAACCGATTTGAACAAAGTGCGCGAAGAAGTGGGCTTTGTGTTCCAAGGGTTCAATCTGTATCCGCATTTGACTGTCTTGGAAAACATTATTCTTTCTCCGATGAAAGTGAAAAACCAAAGCCGTGAAGAGGCGGAAAAGAAAGCAATGGAGCTTTTGGAACGCGTCGGCTTGGCGCATAAAAAAGACGCGCTGCCCGGCCAGCTTTCCGGCGGTCAACAGCAGCGTGTGGCGATTGCACGCGGTTTGGCGATGGAGCCGCGCGTGATGTTGTTTGACGAGCCGACTTCCGCTCTTGACCCTGAAATGGTCGGCGAAGTATTAAAAGTGATGAAAGACTTGGCGGAAAGCGGCATGACCATGATGTGTGTGACCCATGAGATGGGTTTTGCACGCGAAGTTGCCGACCGTGTGATTTTTGTCGATAAAGGCCAGATTCTGGAAGATGAAACGCCGGAAGAATTTTTTACCAATCCGAAACACGAGCGTGCCAAACAATTCCTGCAACAGGTGATGACACATTAAACTTAGGCCGTCTGAAATTTCAGACGGCATGATCGGTTTGAATGATTTTGAAAGTTGAAGATAATGTATTTTGTTGACCGTACTGCTGTCGTGCTGAAGCCGACCGCCCGTTTTTTGGAATGGTTGAAATCCTCCGATGAGAATATGCCCGATTTGACCATCGAGCAACTGCGCACCAACTGCTCCGTATTCCTGGTGCCGCAATTTGACGAACCCGAATCTGTCATTTCCTATTTTGACGAACGCTACCAGCAGATTTTTGAAGCCGAATTGGCAGGCTGGGACATCGATAAAAGCAAATGGCCGCAAGACATGAGCCTGAAGGCTTTTTGGGAATTTTTCGATACCGAAATCCATGATATGGTTTTGGATATGGAAGAGGCGGAATTGAACATTACGCCTGTTTTCGACAATATGATGTAAAGCCGTGCGAAGTTTTCAGACGGCCTTAAAGCCCTCGCGTTCTTTGAAAATTCTGATTGTCTTCTTACACTTTTCGGCGTTGGCCTTATGCCTTGCAGAGTTTTACGGCTGGATGATGTGGCTGGGTTTGGCGGCGTTGGCCGGCTGTTTTGCCTATGCTTGGCGCAGCGTTAATTTTCACACTCGAAATGCGGTCAGAAAAATCATTATCGACCGCCAATACCGTGCGACGGTTTACTTGAATGACGAGGAAGAGGGAAGAAGCGCGGTTTTGCAAGACAGCAGTATGTTGACGGTTTACGCTTTGTTTTTGCAATGGAATGTTGACGGAAAAATGATCAAACACTGCATCTTGCCCGATATGGCCGACCGCGATGCCTACCGCCGTCTGAAAGTATGGGCGCGCTGGTGTCGGGAAAAAGAAGACAAAGCAGAACTTGCGGCAGATATGGATTAAACGGCTGTTTCAGACGGCCTTTTGAAGCGATCAAAACAATGAAAACATTACAAGACTGGCTTTCTCATTTGGAGACTGCCCATAGTTCCGGCCTGATCGATATGGGTTTGGAACGCGTGGGAGAAGTGAAAAAACGCATGAATTTGGTGCCGCAGTGTCCTGTCGTCGTGGTGGCGGGTACCAATGGCAAAGGCTCCGTATGCGCTTATTTGTCGCATATTTATAAAGAAGCCGGTTTCAAAGTCGGTACGCTGACCAGTCCGCACCTTCTGCGTTACAACGAACGAATCGCCATCAACACTCAGCCTGTTTCAGACGACCAGATTGTTTCCTCATTTGAGCGCATCGAAGCGGCACGCGGTGAAATTTCGCTGACGTATTTTGAGTTTAATGCTTTGGCCGCCGTCGATATTTTCATGCGTGAAAATGTGGACGTAATGATTTTGGAAGTCGGTTTGGGCGGACGATTGGATGCCGTGAATGTATTCGATGGCGACTGTTCGGTCGTTACCAGCGTGGATTTGGATCATCAGGCATTTTTGGGCGATACCGTCGAGCAGGTCGGTTTTGAGAAAGCCGGGGTGTTCCGTAGCGGCAAACCAGCCGTGTGCGGCCAAAACCCTGCGCCTGAATCATTGGTCAAACACGCAGAAGAAATTGGCGCAAAACTGTTGATGGTCCAGCGAGATTTTGATTTTGCGTCAATGGAAAGCGTGCAGTGGAATTACCGCTTCCATCCGCAATCTTCAGACGGCCAAAGCCGTAACCGCAATTCCTTGCCGTTTCCTGCTTTGCGCGGTGCCTATCAGTTGTCCAATGCCGCGTGCGCACTGACTGTTTTAGAGTGTCTGAACAATCAGCTGCCCGTTGACATCGGCGCGATTAAACGCGGTTTGCTGTTGGTTGAGAATCCTGGACGTTTCCAAGTTTTGCCCGGCCGTCCGCTGGTGGTCTTGGATGTCGGTCACAATCCGCACGCAGCCCGTGCTTTGCGCCGCAGTCTGATTAACCTTGCCTTTGCCCAAAAACGGACCGCCGTATTCAGTATGTTGTCCGACAAAGATATTGACGGCGTGCTGGAAATCGTTAAAGACCAGTTTGACGAGTGGAATATCGCGCCTTTAGATGTACCGCGCGGCATGATGGTGGAGGCTTTGCAGGCCAAATTGGCTGAACACGGCATCGACAATGTAAATGTTTTTGAAACTGTCGCCGCAGCCTACCGCGCTGCTTTGGCGAAAGCAACCGAAAATGATAGAATCGTTGTTTTCGGCTCATTCCATACTGTTGCCGATGTAATGGCTGTTTTGAAAGAACACTAACGAGGAAATTATCATGTCCGACAATAAACAAAAAGAAACTCCAAACGGATACGATTTAGACGGTTACGAACAACTTAAACGCCGCAACCGCCGCCGCTTGGTTTTGGCCTCCGGCTTGGTGGTGGCTTCAGGTATGCTGTTCGGTCTGGCGCTGACATCGGGCGACGATAAAAATTCACCGTTTAAGGAAGCCCCTGTCGGTCAGACTCAAGTCAAAACGGCGGATGAGCCCAGCAAGGCTGTTGTCCTAGAGCCGAATAAAGAGGATGTCGCGATGGCTGAAGAAGCAGCCCGCCATGCGGATGCAGAAGCGCAAAGCAAACCTCAAAATGCCGGCGATGAAGAAGACAATGCGCCGGTCGAAGTGCTGAAGCCGAGCCGTGAATCCGCTCCCGAAGATGTCGGCGAGCCGTTGGTTTTGATTAACGATACTTTGGATGACGGCAATATTAAAGGCTTGGAAGAGTCCGAGCGTATTCAACGCGCTGAGGCCGCCAAACGCGAAGCTGCCGAACGCCGAGCCGAAGAACGCCGCCAACGCCAGGCAGAACAACGTGCTGCGGCACGCAAGGCACAAGCCCAACAGGAAGCGGATGAAAAAGAAAACGCATTGGCTGCTAAAAAACGCGCACTTCAAGCGCGTGCTGAAAAAGCAGAGCGTGAAGCCGCTGCCGAGCGCAATAAATTGGCTCAATTGGAAAAGGCAGAGAAAGCCATTGCCGAGCGTAAATCTGCCAAAAACAGCAAAGACAGCGTAAAAGACAAGGCCGAACCAGCCAAGAAAGCAGAAGCCAAAGTTGAAAAAACAAAAAATGAAAAAGCTAAACCAGAAACGGCCAAAGCAGAAAAAGCCGATAAGGTAAAAACTGCCGAGAAGCCGTCTGAAAAAGCCAAACCTAAAGCTGAAAAAGAAACAGCAGAAGCCAAGCCTGCGAAAAAAGCCGCTATTCAGGCTGGTTATGCTGAAAAAGAACGCGCACAAAGCCTGCAACGTAAAATGAAAGCCGCAGGTATCGATTCGACCATTACTGAGGTGATGACCGATAAAGGTAAGGTGTATCGCGTGAAATCAGCCAGTTATAAAAATGCACGCGATGCCGAGCGTGATTTGAACAAATTGCGTGTACATGGCATTGCCGGTCAGGTGACCAGTGAGTAATTTGCCTGTTGCCGATTTGTTGGCTGCCGCCGTCATCGTCATCTGCATCATTATCTCGCTGACGCGGGGGATTATTGCCGAAGCAGGGGCGATGGTGGCGTGGATTGTATCGTTTATTGCTGCCAGAGCGCTTGCCGTGCCGTTTGCCGATGTGGTCTTTAAATCGGTTGAGCCGCATGCTTTGGCGGTTGCCATGGGTTTTGCCGCTGTGTTTTTTCTGGCGTGGCTGTTGCAAAAACTGGCACGGTCGCTGTTAAGCAGTTTGGTGTCTGCCGTTGGTCTGGGAAGCATCAATCGTTTGCTTGGCGGCGTATTCGGTGCAGTAAAAGGTGTGATTTTGGTAACACTGGCTGTGATGGTTTTTTCGCATACCGATTTGCCGAAGACGGAAGAGTGGCAAAGTTCCCATACGATTCCGTATTTTGAATCGCTTGCCGATGCCGCAATGCCGTATCTGCCGGGAAAAGAAGATACGCATGAGGAAGCGGATGATTGATGTTAACGGATTCAGACGGCCTATGGGCCGTCTGAATCCGTTTTTATTTGCGTAAATTTGACATCATATTGTCAACAATTTGAGCAAACTCATCTAAATTATTTTATAATGACAGCTTACCCATTTAATCTTCAAATTCGGAGAAGCACGATATGTGTGGTGTATTAGGTTTGGTTAGTCATGAGCCGGTCAATCAGATGTTGTATGACGGTTTGCAGATGTTGCAACACCGTGGTCAGGACGCAGCAGGTATTGTTACTGCCGAAGGCAATATATTTCATATGCACAAGGGCAAAGGCATGGTGCGCGAAGTGTTCCGTACCCGTAATATGCGCGACTTGGTCGGTAATGCTGGCATCGCGCATGTCCGCTATCCGACTGCAGGTAATGCGGGCAGCAGCGCAGAAGCACAGCCGTTTTATGTCAGCTCCCCATTCGGCATTGTTTTGGCACACAATGGTAATCTGACTAATACTGAAGAGCTCTATGAAAACGTATGCAACAAACACCTGCGCCACGTTAATACCAGCTCCGATTCTGAAGTCCTACTCAATGTATTCGCGCACGAATTACGCCGTGAAGTCTCTAAAAATACAGCCCCTTATCAACTTACCATCGACAATATTTTCAACGCCGTTTCCGAAGTACACCGCTTGGTGCGTGGCGCATACGGTGTCGTAGCCATGATTGCCGGATACGGCATGCTGGCTTTCCGAGATCCTTTCGGTATCCGTCCGTTGGTTTTGGGTTCGCAAATTGACGAATCCGGCAAAAAATCTTATGCTGTTGCCTCCGAATCCGTTGCCTTTAATGCACTTGCCTATGATTTGGAACGCGATATCCATCCGGGCGAAGCCGTATTTATTGGTTTTGACGGCACGATTATTTCCCGTCAATGCAGCTATAAAGCCAAATTAAGCCCTTGTCTTTTCGAATATGTTTATTTTGCCCGCCCGGATTCCGTCATCGATGGCGTTTCCGTTTATCAGTCCCGTATGGATATGGGCGTATCTTTGGCAGAAAAAATCAAACGCGAGCTGCCTGTCGACGATATCGATGTTGTTATGCCTATTCCCGATACCAGTCGGCCCAGCGCGATGGAGCTTGCCGTCCATCTCGAAAAACCTTACCGCGAAGGTCTGATTAAAAACCGCTACATCGGCCGCACCTTTATTATGCCCGGCCAGGCAACACGCAAAAAATCAGTACGCCAAAAACTCAGCCCGATGGAAACTGAGTTTAACGGCAAGAGTGTTTTATTGGTGGATGATTCCATCGTACGCGGTACGACCAGCCGTGAAATCGTTGAAATGGTACGCGCGGCAGGTGCACGCAAAGTCTACATTGCTTCTGCAGCTCCCGAAGTGCGCTATCCAAATGTGTATGGTATCGATATGCCGACCCGTGAAGAACTGATTGCAAACGGCCGCAGCGCAGCAGAAATCGCAACCGAGATTGGCGCAGACGGCATCGTCTTCCAAAACTTAGAAGATTTGGAAGCAGTAGTCAAAGCACTCAATCCGAAAATCGAATCCTTTGATTCTTCATGCTTCAACGGTGTTTATCAAACCGGCGATATCGACGAAGCATATCTAAACCGCCTCTCCGCCGAAAAATCAGGTTGCGGCGGCTTGAAAGTACATCCAAGCAAAATGGAACACAGCATCAGTATCAGCGATAGCGATGATGAAGAATAAAGTAAATTGACTTACAATAAAGGCCGTCTGAAAATTAACGTTCAGACGGCCTTTAATTATGTTTTAGACACATCATGAGTACCGAAACCAAAAATTACATCACGCCTACCGGCTGGCAGGCATTGAAAGACGAACTTTATCATCTGGTCAACAAAGAACGCCCGGAAATCGTCCAAATCGTTAACTGGGCGGCAAGCAATGGCGACCGCAGCGAAAACGGCGACTATCTTTACGGCAAACGCCGCATGCGCGAAATCGACCGCCGTATCCGCTTCCTAACCAAACGCTTGGAAGCCGCCGTCGTCGTCGATCCAGAAGCGCGCGAAGCCACGGACCAGATTTTCTTCGGCGCAACCGTTGGCTTACTGCGCGGAGACGGTCGAGAACAAACCGTCAAAATCGTCGGCGTAGATGAAATCGATACCGCTAAAAACAAAATCTCATGGATTTCCCCTTTGGCACGCAGCCTGATTAAAGCACGCGAAGGCGACGAAGTTGTCTTGAATACGCCGGAAGGACAGGAGGTTATAGAGATTTTGTCGGTGGAGTATATTAAGATTGAATGATTATGTATGAATAAAAGCTATTAAGGCCGTCTGAAAAATAGACTTCAGACGGCCTTTTATTGATTGTATCTACACTTTTAAGATTTTCCGGCTTTATCCCCGATTTTGCTTTCTTTGCCTTGAAGCAGGTTTTGAATATTGCTTTTATGGCGGTATAACACCAATGCGGCAATGAATACGGTTGCCCATGCCCAAGAGGCGTGCGGCATCATGAAGAAGGCGAAGATGGGTGCGCAGACGGTGGCGACCAGTGCGGCGAGGGAGGAAACTTTGAAACCGAATGCCATGACCAGCCAAATCAAGGCGCAGAGCAGGGCGGTTGCGGGGGAGAGGGCGAGCAAGACGCCCAATGCGGTGGCTACGCCTTTGCCGCCTTTAAAATTGAAAAATATTGGCCACATATGGCCGACCAATGCGGCAATGGCGACCAGGGCTATTGTTGCATCCGACAAATCTAAAGCATCTTGCAGGCAGCGCGCCAAGATGACGGCAACCAAGCCTTTTACTGCATCGCCGAGCAGGGTCAGTGCGGCCGCTTTTTTCTTGCCGCTGCGCAAGACGTTGGTGGCACCGGGATTGCCGGAGCCGTAAGTGCGCGGATCGTCCATGCCGTAATATTTTGATACGATGACGGCAAAAGACAGGGAGCCGATAAGATAGGCGGCAATAATGGCGAGTACATTGAACATTTTGGGTGCTTTACTTAAAATGGGAATGGTTATTCTATCAAAAAAACGGACAGGCAAATGGATAAAATCTTTTTGTACGGCATGAAGGCCGATACTTTAATCGGCGTATATGATTGGGAACGTGAGCGTAAACAGACTTTGATTTTGGATTTAGAAATCAGTGTTCCCGAGCGTACGGGCACAAGCGACGATATCGGCGACACCATCCATTATGGCGAAGTATGTGAAGTCGTACGCCGCAACCTTGCCGAACAGGATTTTTTACTGCTGGAAACGTTGGCGGAACATATCGCCCAATTGATTTTAAATGATTTTGGTGCGGTCAAAGTGCGCGTCCGTATTGTGAAACCGGGCATCTTGCCTGATGTGGCGCAGGTTGGTATTGAAATTGAACGCGCTCGGGAATAGGGCTTATCTATGCCGTCTGAAAAAGGATTTCAGACGGCCTTTAATATTTAATAATTTGGAAATGAGGTAAAAAATGGATTTGAAAGAAACTAAATTAAGCAGCGAGCCAATCTATGAAGGTTCTTTTGTTACCATCAGCCGCGATCGGGTGCGCTTGCCCAACGGCAATGAAAGCCAACGGGTTGTGATCCGTCATCCGGGTGCTGCGTGTGTGTTGGCGGAAACGGAAGACGGCAAAGTTGTTTTGGTTCGCCAATGGCGTTATGCCGCTGATCAGGCGACGTTGGAATTGCCGGCGGGTAAATTGGATATTGCAGGCGAAGATCCTGCCGAATGCGCTTTGCGTGAGTTGGCGGAAGAAACGCCATACGTTGCCGACAGTGTTAAATTGTTGTACAGCTTTTACACAGCAGTCGGTTTTTGTGATGAGAAAATGTATCTCTACCAAGCGCAAGGCGTGCGTTTGGGCAGCGAGTTGAGCAATGATGAAGATGAAATTACTGAAACTGTCTTGATGAGCAAGGAAGAGGTGTGCGCTGCATTGGCAAACGATGAAATCAAAGATGGTAAGACTTTGATTGGTTTGCAGTATTGGTTGACTCAGAATTGATATGTTAAGAGACAAACAAGGCCGTCTGAAAAAGCTTTCAGACGGCCTTGTTTTATTTTGTAGCCGGATTTTAACCTAATAAGGCTGGTGCGAACCGTGTAATCGTATCGCGTAAAACGATGAGTTTGCCGTGGAAGAAATGGGACGAACCGGCAATGGTCACAACAGGCAGGCCTTGGGGTTCTGCCCATGTCAGGGCTTTGTTGATTTCGACGACTTCGTCTTCCGCGCCATGAATCATCAATGTTTTGGCGACATCGGGAACGTCGGATGGTTCCGGGCGGTCTTTGTAGTGATGGACGGCTGCACCCATCAGCAACAGCAAATCAGGTGTGCGTTCTTGGGCGGCAAAGGTGGAAACGTAGCCGCCGAATGAGAAGCCTGCCAGGGCGAATTGCGGTGCGTCTGGATGTTGCGCGCGGGCGTAGTCGATAACGGCAATGCAGTCTTGCGTTTCGCCGCGGCCGTAGTCGTGTTCGCCTTCGCTGTTGCCTACGCCGCGCAGGTTCGGTAGATAGCAGTGAAAACCGAGTTGCGATAAGGCTTTGGCGGCGGTTTGGATGACTTTGTTGGTGTTGGTGCCGCCTTGCAGGGGATTGGGGTGGTTGATGACGGCGACGCCGCGGGCGGACTCTTGTGTGCCTGGCAGGTAGATGGTTTCCAGCAAACCGGCCGGGCCGGGGATTTGAATGATGTCGGGTTTGAGCATGGGTGTGTCCTTGTTTGTTTTTTCAGACGGCCTGAAACGGTTTACAGATAAAAATTCTTGCCGTTGTTTTGATTGTTGGCTTTCAAATCTGCAAGCATCCGTTTGAAGTCCAAGCCGTATTTTTCGCTTAATTTTTCGGCGCGTTTTTTTAAGTTGTCGAGATTTTGTTCTTTGGGGCTGCTTTGGAACGCCATGACTGCTACGTTGCCGTGGCTCTCGGCCGGAAGCTCGAGTACGCGGCCGTCAAAGACGTTGAGCAGGCGTTCGACAAAACGTTGGTAACGCTGATCGCCGCTCCACCAGTTGGTCACAAATACGCCGTCTGGAGAGAGGGCGTTGCGGCAGTCTTGGAAGAAGGGCTCTTCCACCAAAGCATCGATAATCTGTTCGCCGTCAAAACCATCTACCAAAATCACATCGGTATTGTGGCGGAACACTTTAATATATTCCGCGCCATCCGCCTCTATAATTTCAAAATTTTCGCCTTCGTGCGGCAATTCAAACAGGCTGCGCGCCACGGCGATGACTTGCGGATTGATGTCCACGGCGGTTTGCTTGGTATCGGGCAGGTAGCTGTCTATCCAACGGGCAAACGAGCCGCCGCCCAAGCCGATTTGGGTGATGTGTTTGGGCGGGGTTTCTGCAAACAGCAGCCAACCCATCATGGCGCGGCTGTATGACAACACCAGCTCGGACGGATGATCGACATTCATGGAGCTTTGAATGGTGTCGCTGCCCAAGTGCAGGGAACGGATATTGCCTTCTTCGGAAATGCCAACTTCGGGCAGATGGGATTTAGCAGGGCGCAGGCGGCGGTAAGGATGGCGGGGGGGCATGGGCAAAGATGGAAAGATGTAGAAGGCGTTATTTTAACAGAAACCATGATGTTTTGCGCTGGAGCGGTTTTCAGACGGCCTTTGAGTGTGTTGGATAGAAAGATAATGCATGTATTTAATTTTCTTTAAAATCATTGGTTTTTATAATTTCGTGAGTAACTTTGTTTTAAAATGCTTGCCAAGATGGGAACTTATCGGCATAATGCCGACTTCCTTGCCGGTATAGCTCAGTTGGTAGAGCACCTGACTTGTAATCAGGGGGTCCCGAGTTCGACTCTTGGTGCCGGCACCAGTTAAAGACTGATGGTGCTGCAAGGCATTTCAGTAAGCCGGTATAGCTCAGTTGGTAGAGCACCTGACTTGTAATCAGGGGGTCCCGAGTTCGACTCTTGGTGCCGGCACCAATTAAAAGCCCGATTGTGAAAGCAGTCGGGCTTTTTGCTTATGCTTTGATATTTTAAAAGCAGACCTTATAATACCGCGTTTCCATTTATAACAAAGGGCTGCCCACCGGGCAGAACACACAACACCATGATTACCGTAAACACTTTGCAAAAAATGAAAGCAGAGGGCGAGAAAATCGCTATGCTGACCGCTTATGAATCCAGCTTTGCCGCGCTGATGGACAATGCCGGCGTAGATGTATTGCTGGTCGGCGATTCTTTGGGCATGGCGGTACAAGGTCGTCAGTCCACTTTGCCGGTGAGCTTGCAGGATATGTGCTACCACACTGAATGCGTGGCTCGCGGCACTCAAAATGCCATGATTGTCAGCGATTTGCCGTTTGGCGCGTATCAGCAGAGCAAAGAGCAGGCATTTGCGGCGGCGGCCGAATTGATGGCGGCCGGCGCGCATATGGTCAAACTCGAAGGCGGCGTCTGGATGGCGGAGACCACTGAATTTCTGCAAATGCGCGGTATCCCTGTTTGCGCGCACATCGGCCTGACCCCGCAATCCGTGTTTGCATTCGGCGGCTATAAAGTTCAAGGCCGAGGCGATAAGGCGGAAGCGTTGCTCAACGACGCTAAAGCACATGATGCGGCAGGTGCGGCAATCGTATTGATGGAATGCGTTCCTGCGGAATTGGCGAAAAAAGTGACCGAGACCGTTTCTTGCCCGACCATCGGTATTGGCGCAGGCGTGGATTGCGACGGTCAGGTTTTGGTGATGCACGATATGCTCGGCATTTTCCCCGGTAAAACCGCCAAATTCGTGAAGAACTTTATGCAGGGCAAAGACAGCGTTCAAGCTGCGGTCAAAGCCTATGTGGACGAAGTCAAAGCAAAAACGTTCCCTTCTGTCGAACATACGTTTGCCGGATAAAATAAACTCCAGGCCGTCTGAAACTTATTTCAGACGGCCTTTTTAATGAATAAAAGCGTATAATCGGCGCGTGATTTCCGTTGATGAAATGGCGGAAAAGATAAAGGATTTTTCAAACCATGCAAATCATTCATACGATTAAAGAATTGCGCGAGTGGCGCAAAACTGCCGGAAAAGTGGCATTTGTGCCGACCATGGGCAATCTGCACGAAGGCCATCTTGCGCTGGTGCGCGAAGCGAAAAAACGTGCCGATAACGTTGTAGTCAGTATTTTTGTCAACCGCCTGCAATTCGGACAAGGCGAAGATTTCGACAAATATCCGCGCACTTTGCAGCAAGATGCCGACAAATTGGCAGGCGAGGGCGTTGCCGTCGTGTTCGCGCCTGATGAAAAAGAGCTGTATCCGAATGTGGAACAACGTTTCAATGTCGAGCCTCCGCACCTGCAAAACGAATTGTGCGGCAAATTCCGCCCGGGACATTTCCGCGGCGTTGCGACCGTTGTGACCAAGTTGTTCAACATTGTTCAACCCGATACCGCCTGTTTCGGCAAAAAAGACTATCAGCAGCTGGCGATTATCAAAGGCTTTGTCGAAGACTTGAATTTCAATATCGAAATCGTCCCGGTCGATACCGGCCGCGCTTCAGACGGCCTGGCACTTTCCAGCCGCAACCAATATTTGAGCGAAGCAGAGCGCGCAGAAGCACCCCGCCTCTATCAAGAATTGCAAAACATTGCCGCCGCCCTGAAAAACGGCAATCTGGATTACGCCCAGCTCGAGGCCGAATGTATCCGCCGTTTGAGCGATGCCGGCTGGGTGGTTGATTACGTCGAAATCCGCCATGCACACAGCTTGGCAGTGGCTCATGTCGGCGATAAAGAATTGGTGGTGCTTGCCGCCGCCCGTTTGGGTACCACGCGCCTGATTGATAATTTGGAAGTGGCTTTGGCTTAAAACCAAGCTGCTGGTAAAGGCCGTCTGAAACCTGTTTTTCAGACGGCCTGTTTCAAAGGGGTTAAATCATGAAACAAAAATCTTTAATCTTGCTTTTTTTGCTGGCTGGGGCTGCTCATGCCAATGACAGTATGGGTACGGTCAGCACAAGCGGCATCAAATATCTGAAAAATCCGCATATCGATATGCAGAGCGAAGATTTGTACATCAGCGAACACCAGATTCGCGTGCATTACCGGTTTAAAAACACCTCCTCGCAAGACATTACCGAAACCGTCCTTTTCCCTTTGCCGATTGTTCCTGCTTTCACCGATTCCGACTTTGCCGACACCAAAGGCTTGGTTGACAGCTTCCGAATTTACGCCGACGGCAAACCTGTCCGCCCGCAAACCCACGTCCGCGCCTATTTTGAACGGAGTAACGGCTCGTTGGTGGATGTGACCTCCGACTTGAAAAAATGTGGTTTGAGCGATCAGGAGTTGATGCACCCGTGGACACAAAACAAAGATGCCGAAAAGCTTAATAAGAAAATTCGTACTTGCAGCTCGCCTAAAATCAAATCCTTGCTTCCAGCCAGCGAATCAAACATAGTGGGCTGGACATCTTGGTCGTCGCAGATTATTTACAGCTGGAAGCAAACCTTCAAAGCCGGCAGCGTCACCGAAATCAAACACCAATACACCCCGCTGGTCGGCGGCAGCTTCCTGCCTTCGCTTAAAGCCAAAGACAGCAAAGCATTCATAGATGAGTACTGCATGGATGAAAACTTCCTTAAAAACTTTAAAACTGTGGAAGGAGGTTCAAAGGTTTATCACTATTTGGGCTATGTCTTGACCACAGGTGCCAACTGGGCAAAACCCATCGGTAAATTCACGTTGACCATAGACCGCGAGCCTAATACCGTAATTTCGCTTTGTTGGGACAAATCCTTGCGCAAAGTAGGGCCGAACCGCTTCCAAGCAGTCAAAGAAAATTTCCTGCCGAAGAAAGACTTGGACATTATTTTCGTTTATGACTAATCTTATTCGGCATATATAAAAGGTCGTCTGAAAGCTTATTTAGGTTTTCAGACGGCCTTTTGTTACAATAACGCTTTTGCGTTTCTAAGGTTTTTCCATGTCCAAACCCACTGTTTCCCCGATGATGCAGCAGTATCTCGACATCAAATCGCAACACGCCGACAAGCTGGTGTTTTACCGCATGGGCGATTTTTACGAGCTGTTTTTGGATGACGCGGTGGAAGCGGCGAAGCTGTTGGACATCACCCTGACCACGCGCGGGCAGATGGACGGCGTGCCGATTAAGATGGCAGGCGTGCCGTTTCACGCGGCGGAGCAGTATCTGGCGCGGCTGGTGAAGATGGGCAAAAGCGTGGCGGTGTGCGAGCAGGTGGGCGAAGTCGGCGCGGGCAAAGGGCCGGTGGAGCGCAAAGTCGTGCGCATTGTGACGCCCGGCACGCTGACCGACGCGGCGTTTTTGGAAGACAAGGAAACCAACCGCATCGCGGCGGTGAACGCGGATAAAAAACACATCGCCATCGCGTGGGCATCTTTGCAAAGCGGCGAATTCAAAACCAAGCTGACGACGGCGGACAAGCTCACAGACGAGCTGGCGCGTTTGCAGGCGGCGGAAATCCTGTTGCCCGAAGGCAAAAGCCTGCCTGACGGTTTTCATGCAACTTCTGCCAACATCACGCGCCTGAACTCATGGCAGTTTGCCGCCGACGCGGGTGCGAAATTGTTGACAGAATACTTCGGCTGCCAAGACCTGCACGGCTTCGGTTTGGACGGCAAAGAACACGAAGCCGCCGTCGGCGCGGCGGGCGCGCTGCTGAACTACATCCGCCTGACGCAAAACCTGATGCCGCAACACCTCGACGGCATTTCGCTCGAAACCGACAGCCAATATATCGGCATGGACGCCGCCACGCGCCGCAATCTCGAAATCACGCAAACCCTCTCCGGCAAAAAATCGCCGACTCTGTTTTCCATACTCGACGGCTGCGCCACCCACATGGGTAGCCGCCTGTTGGCACTCTGGCTGCACCACCCCTTACGTAGCCGCGCCCACATCCGCGCCCGCCAAGAAGCCGTTGCCGCGTTGGGTTCGCAATACGAAACCTTGCAAGGCCGTCTGAAAAACATCGCGGACATCGAACGCATCGCTGCCCGCATCGCCGTCGGCAACGCCCGCCCGCGCGACCTCGCTGCCCTGCGCGACAGCCTGTTTGCCCTGTCCGAAATCGAATTGTCCGCCGAGGGCAGCAGTCTCTTAGAAACCCTCAAAGCCGTTTTCCCCGAAACCCTACCCGTCGCCGAAACCCTCAAAGCTGCCGTGATGCCCGAACCCGCCGTCTGGCTCAAAGACGGCGGCGTCATCAACCAAGGCTATTGCGCAGAACTCGACGAGTTGCGCCACATCCAAAACCACGGCGACGAATTCCTGCTCGACCTCGAAGCGCGCGAACGCGAACGCACCGGCCTTTCCACCCTCAAAGTCGAGTTCAACCGCGTCCACGGTTTCTACATTGAGCTATCCAAAGTCCAAGCCGAACAAGCGCCTGCCGACTACCAACGCCGCCAGACCCTCAAAAACGCCGAACGCTTCATCACCCCTGAACTCAAAACCTTCGAAGACAAAGTCCTGACCGCGCAAGAGCAAGCATTGGCATTGGAAAAACGCCTATTTGAAGCCTTACTGAAAGAAGTTCAGACGGCCTTGCCGCAGCTTCAAAAAGCCGCCAAAGCCGCTGCTGCCCTCGACGTACTTTCTACGTTTGCCGCGATTGCCGCCGAACGCGGCTTCGTCTGCCCGGAGTTCGCCGACTATCCGGTCATCCATATCGAAAACGGCCGTCATCCCGTCGTCGAGCAACAAGTGCGCCACTTTACCGCTAACCACACCCGCCTCGACCACAAACACCGCCTTATGCTTTTAACCGGCCCCAATATGGGCGGTAAATCCACTTATATGCGCCAAGTTGCCCACATCGTCCTCATGGCGCACACCGGCAGCTTCGTCCCTGCCGATTCAGCTCAAATCGGCCCCATCGACCAAATCTTCACCCGCATCGGCGCATCGGACGACCTAGCTTCCAACCGCTCCACCTTCATGGTTGAAATGAGCGAAACCGCCTACATCCTCCACCACGCCACCGAGCAATCCCTCGTCCTTATGGACGAAGTCGGTCGAGGAACTTCAACTTTTGACGGCCTCGCCCTTGCGCAAGCCATTGCTGAACACCTGCTGCAAAAAAACAAATCCTTCAGCTTTTTTGCCACCCATTATTTCGAGCTGACCAAACTGCCCGAAGCCCACGCAACCGCAGTCAATATGCACCTTTCCGCACTCGAACAAGGCCAAGACATCGTCTTCCTCCACCACATCGAGCCCGGCCCCGCCAGCAAAAGCTACGGCATCGCCGTCGCCAAACTCGCCGGTCTGCCCAACCGCGCCCTCAAAGCCGCCCAAAAACATCTGGACGAACTCGAAGCCCAAGCCGCTGCCAACCGTCCGCAGTTGGATATTTTCAGCGCCATGCCGTCTGAAAATAGGGCGGATGAGGAAGAGCCGGACATTGAACCGGTTTGCCATGCCCAGACCGATGAGTTGGCCGAAGCGTTGGCGCAAATCCAACCCGACAACCTCACGCCGCGCGAAGCCTTGGATGCCTTGTACCGTTTGAAAGAAATCTGCAACAAGGTGTCGTAAACAAGGCAAAGGCCGTCTGAAACAGGGGAAACATATAATGAGTTTTGCTGACATTACCGTAGTGGGTATTACCGGCGCAGATTCTTATACCGAGGGCACGATGTACGCCGTTGCCCGCAGTTGCGCCGAATTGCCCGGAAGCAGCGGATTGCTGATCAGCCCGAGCCGTCCGCAAGGTTTGCCGGAAAATATCCTGCATCAGCCTTGCCGGCCATTCGGTTATCTGGAATACAATCTGTTTGTTTTGTACCAACTGATGTATTACATCGAAACCGATTATTGTTTGATTGTTCAGAATGACGGCTGGGTGTTGAACGGTCAAAACTGGCAGGATGCCTATCGGGAATATGACTACATCGGCGCACCTTTGCCGATTTTGTTGGAAACCGAAGCCGACGGGCAGTTTTTCCTGAAGGGGACCGACCAATATTTGGCCAAACAGCATCTGATTCAGACTTCCCCGAATTTGGACGAGCCGCAGAACGGCGGTTTCAGCCTGCGCAGCAAGCGGCTTTTAACCATGCCGCGGCAACTGGGCTTAAATGTAGAAATCCGGCCGCCTTTGCCGCCGAAAGACGGAAAAATTGCCGGTATGGAATGGCTGGTGCGGCTGCACCACGAGGATATGTTTTTGACGGCGCAACACCGTTATAGATTGCAGGACTTGGGTCTGAAATTCGCTCCTCCGAATATTGCGACGCAATTTTCTTCAGAAGTACCGTTTATCAATCGAATGAGGAATGTCCCCTTAGAGCACGTCTTTGGGGCGCACTGGATGGGCAGTGTAGTCTTGACCGGCTGCAACCGTGTCCGTTTTGTCCAATTAAATGGTGATGAGTTGGAAACATTATCCCGTTTTTTTAGAAATTTAGGTTATGAATTAGAATAAATAAAGGCCGTCTGAAAGTTCAGACGGCTTTTTTTAATGGCTGTTAATGATGATGGTGGGCATGGCGTGCGGCCGCGCGTTTGGTACCGACAGGCACAATCAGCGTTGCGTAAGTATTGTCTTTCTGACATACGCTTTTATCGCTGTAATCGGTCTCGTTCACCACTTTGATTTTCCACAAGCCGTCAATCAGCGTAATCACATTGACCACGCCGTTTTTATCGGTTTTGCCGGAGAAGCCTTGAGGTTCGCGGTGGTCATGGGTTGATTCCAAGTCCATTTCGGCCAAAGTGTCGGAGCTGGCGGTAACGGTGGCTTTAACCAAAGGTTCGCCTTTGTACAGGACTCTGACTGGCAAAATACCGCCGGCTTTGACTGCGTTCGGATTTTTCAGCGGAACCAGTTCCAGCTCTTGGCCGATAGGGCGGGTCAATACCGCCTCATCGACTGCGCCGTTGCCCACGTGGACGAAACTCTTGCCGAACATTTGCGATTGTTCGCAATAGGTGGCACCGGCCAGCTGTTTCAAGGTTTGCTGTTTCCAGCCGTCTTGGTTTTTCGACCAGAAAGTCGGTTGGTAGGTCGCGCTGACCCAGTAGGAGCCTGCGGGCAGGGCGGCTTTGGAAACGTATTGATAGTTTTCGCCCTTATTCACCAAATCAACGGTTTTCTTTGAGCTGTCGGTCAATTGCAGCGGTTTGAAAATATGCACGCGGTTGTCGGCGATTTTTTCGACATTGGGGAAGTCGTGGCTGTAACCCAAATCCGCATGCAGGATTTTGCCGGCAGGCTGATGTGCCGGTGCGGCCACCCAAACATCGTGCGCCTGCGCCGCTGCGCCTAATCCCAGCAATCCTAAAAGCATCCACTGTTTCATCGTTTCTACACTCCATCTTTCTATTATTGAACAAAACGCCTAATGATTCGGCAAATACGAACGGTACTCTTTTTTATTAACTTTGTAAATAATATGGTTTAGATTTTATAGTTATAAATAATTATTTTTTGATTTCAGACGGCCTCGGTTCATATAACCAAAACTGATAAACCCAAAAGCAAACATTATTTCCCGTTTGCCTCCGAACCCGATAAAGTATCGCCATACTTTTAATAGGAGCCGACCATGAATATCCGTACCCTTTCTTTTGCCGCATTGACCGCCGCGCTGGCGTTGAGTGCCTGCTCTCCCAAAAACGAACAGTCTGCCGACAATGCCGCTTCCGCAGGCAAGGCCGGTAATGTGAAGCTGTTGAACGTCTCTTATGATGTCGCACGAGATTTTTATAAAGAATACAATCCTTTGTTTGTCAAAGAATATGCTGCGAAAAACGGCGGTGCAACGGTTGAAATCCAACAGTCGCACGGCGGCTCCAGCAAGCAGGCTTTGGCCGTGGCCAACGGTTTGGCCGCCGATGTGGTGACCATGAACCAGACTTCCGATATCGAGCTTTTGGTGAAAAAAGGCCTGATTAAAGACGATTGGAACACGCGCCTGCCGGACAATGCCGTGCCTTATACCAGCAACGTCGTTTTCTTGGTGCGTAAAGGCAATCCGAAACACATCCAAGACTGGGGCGATTTGGCCAAAGACGGCGTGCAAATCGTTTTGGCCAACCCGAAAACCACCGGCAACGGCCGCTATGCCTTTTTGGGCGCGTACGGTTATGGCTTGAAAGTCAACAACGGCGATGAAGGCAAAACCCAAGATTTTGTGGCCGCATTGCTGAAAAATACGCCTGTGTTTGAAAACGGCGGCCGCGCGGCAACGACGACATTCAGCCAACGCAATATCGGCGATGTCTTGGTTACCTTTGAAAACGAGGCCAACTACGTCAGCAAAAAACTGACTCAAGACCAATTTGAAATCGTCTATCCGAGCTACACCATTATTTCAGAAGCGCCGGTTGCCGTTGTGGACAGCGTGGTCGATAAAAAAGGCACGCGCGCCGCTGCCGAAGCTTACTTGAAAAACCTCTGGAGCGAACCGGCTCAAGAATTGGCCGCCAATCTTTATCTGCGTCCGCGCAATGCCGAAGTGTTGGCCAAACACAAAGCCGACTTCCCCGATATTGAAACCTTCAATCCGAATGAGAAGTTCGGCGCTTGGTCGGACATCATGAAAAAATTCTTTGCCGACGGCGGATTGTTTGATCAGCTTTCTGGTAAAAAATAAGGTTTGAACATAGAGGCCGTCTGAAATTTCAGACGGCCTTTTGTTACAATAAGCCTTTTCCTTATCCACCTTTTCCCATGTCCCAACGCAAAATCATCCATATCGATATGGACGCATTCTACGCTTCGGTAGAACTGCGCGAGCAGCCGCATTTGAAAGGGCTGCCCGTCGTTGTGGCATGGGATGGTGCGCGCTCGGTCATTTGTGCCGCGTCTTATGAAGCGCGCAAATTCGGTTTGCACTCGGCCATGTCGGTGGCGACGGCAAAAAGGCTGTGTCCGCAGGCGGTGTTTGTGCCGCCGCATTTCTATTTGTATCGCCAAGTATCGGCGCAGATTCATGCCGTGTTTCGGCGTTATACCGATTTGATCGAGCCTTTGTCTTTGGACGAAGCCTATTTGGATGTTACCCGAAATTTTAAAAATATCCCGTACGCCAGCGAGGTGGCCAAACGCATTCGCGCCGAAATTTTTGAAGAAACCGGTTTAACGGCCTCCGCAGGCATCGCGCCCAATAAGTTTTTGGCCAAAATCGCGTCCGACTGGCGCAAGCCAAACGGACAGTTTGTGTTGCCGCCGCAAAAAATCATGGCGTTTTTGGAGAGCCTGCCGTTGGGTAAGATTCCCGGTGTCGGCAAAGTCACGCTGAAAAAGATGAATGCCCTCGGTATGCAAACTGCCGGCGATTTGCGCCGTTTTGAGCGCGGCGAACTTTTAAACCATTTCGGCCGCTACGGCTACCGCCTTTATGATTTGGCACGCGGTATTGACGAGCGGCCTGTCAAAGCCGAACGTGAACGCCTGCAAATCTCAACCGAAATTACCTTGCCCGAAGATTTGTCTTTGGCGCAGGCTTCAAGTCATTTGCCGCACCTTGCCGAAGACCTCTGGCGGCAAATCGAACGCAAAAACGTCGAAGCCAAAGGCGTTACCCTCAAACTCAAAACCCATGATTTCCGCATTATTACGCGTTCGCTGACGTATTCTTCCGTCCTTCCCGACAGCGCCTCGCTGCTTCAGGCGGCGCATACTTTGTTGCAACGCATACCGCCGCAACGCGAAGACGCCTTCCGCCTGATCGGTATCGGTGTGAGTCATTTGCTGCCGAAAAACCAGCAGCAGACGCTTTGGTTATAAAGAAATAGAAAAGCATTCTTTCCGTTTGAAGATAGGGCGCAGGACAATATTGTTCCATAACCATATCGGCAGCCGTTTCAACAGGCCGTCTGAAAATTATTAGGAACAACCAGCCATGTCTTTATTCCGTCCACAACTCTGGAAAATCCCCGAAATCAGCGATGCCGAACGCCGCCGCCTGCCTGAGTTGGCGGCTGCTTTGGAGCGCCGTTTGCAAGACATTGCCGCGCGTTATCCGCAAGCCGTGTTCGCATCCAGCCTTGCGGTTGAAGATATGGTCATTACCGATGCCGTGTGCCGTCTGAAACTGCCCATCCGCATCATTACGCTCAATACGGGCAAACTCAATCCCGAGACCGCCGCGCTGATTGCCGAAACCAATGCGCGTTATCAAACCGAATTGGAAGTGTTTTATCCCAACCAGCAAACCGCCGATGAATTTGAAGCTGAATTCGGCACGACCGCCATGTACGACAGCGTCGAGTTGCGCCGCCGTTGCTGCCATATCCGCAAAATCGAACCGCTCAACCGCGCTTTGCATAACGCGCCTGCATGGCTGACCGGACAACGCCGCAGCCAGTCCGAAACGCGCAGCGAATTGAATTTTGAAGAGCGGGATACAGGCCGCAACATCGCCAAATTCAATCCTATTTTCGATTGGGAAGAGCAGGATGTTTGGGCATATGCGCACGAGCACCAAGTTCCGCTTAATGCGCTGTATCATCAGGGCTATCCCAGCATCGGGTGCGAACCCTGCACGCGTCCGGTCAAGCTGGGCGAAAATATCCGCGCCGGACGATGGTGGTGGGAAAGCAAAGACAGTAAGGAATGCGGTTTGCACAAATAATCAAAGGCCGTCTGAAAACGTTTCAGACGGCCTTTTTGACGGTTTAACAAAATGATTTATTAAGAATTTGTTTTTCGCTCGACAAAAGTGGAAAGCAGGGCGGTATCGATGTCCCATTTCCAGATGCCTTGATCCGAGCCGTCCATGCCGCGCAGGAAGAGGTAGCGGATGGCGATTTTGGGCAAGGGCTTGCCGCGCAGGGCATAGTAGCGCGCGATGGCAACGGTGTAGATCAGGGCTTGCAGGTAGTAGTGATGATGCGCCACGGCTTCGTTCATCGCCTGTTGCGTATACGCGCTTGCATCGTTGCCCAAATGGTTGGATTTGTAGTCGATTAAAACGACATGGCCGTCTGAATCTTGGCAAACCATATCGATGAAGCCGTTCAAATAACCTTGTAAATCATAGAAATCAAGCAGTTGCACGGCTTGGACGCATTCGGGCGGCAGGTTTGCTTCGCTTGAGGCAAACCAACGGCGTAAGTCGTCCAGTTTGAAATCGTCCATGTACAGGGTGAACCCCATTTCGGGCAGGCGTCGGCTCGGCGGAATCTGCGACAGGCTTTCACTGATTAAAGGCGTCAGGCGGCAGGTGTCGAGCATGGCGCTTACCGTCGGCAGCCATTTGTCTTCAAAGCTGTGGCGTTGCAAAACTTCGGCAATCATTTCGGATTGGCTCTCGGCAGAGGCGGCGAAGTCGAGTTTTTCCAACATTTCATGCAAACATACGCCGGCATTGGTGCCGCGGGGGAAATGGTGGATATCGAGGCCGTCTGAAAGTGGGGACGGCAGGTTTTCAGACGGCATGGCACGGTCTGCGCTTTCTGCCGGATCGATGGCAGGTTGCAAAGGCTCGTGTTGTTCGTCGGTTGACTTGGTATGCCGGCTCAAACCGGTAAAGCTGGTGTGGCGGATAAAGTCAAAATTGCGGCGTTTAATGCTATGTGCGCTCAAGGCTTGGTCTTGCTGGTGGCTGTATTGGTAGACGGTTTCCGGCGGGGTTTCTTCCGTAAATGCAAACTCCGTATTTTTCGGCGCGTTTTTGATAAAGCGTTGCCAGTTGGTTTTGAGCATTTCCACAACGTCTGTCGCGCTTTGATAGCTTTGGCTGACGCTTTCGCGGCCGGCATCCGGCAAACCTTCGAGCAGATAGGCAAAAGGATTGTTCGGCGTACAGTTTTTGTTGGCGGCGGCGTAGATGTTGAGCTGTTCTTCGGCGCGGGTAAGGGCGACATAAAGCAGGCGTAAATCTTCTGCCGTCTTTTCGTCGGCCAGATGGCTTAGTTCTGCTTCCGAGGTTTGCGATTTGGCCAGCAGCTCGGTTTCGTGGTTTTCGGTATGTAGGATTTTCCAGTTTTCTTTGGAATTGTCTTTGGTATCCCACGCGAAGGGGCAGTAAACCAAAGGATATTGCAAACCTTTCGACGCGTGCATGGTAACGATTTTGACCAATTTTTCGTCGCTTTCAAGACGGATGGTTTGCGCGTCTGACGGGAAATGGCCGCTGCGCGCACGGCTGATTTGCTCGTTTAACCATTTATGCAGGGCGGCAGGGTTGCGGCTTTGGCTGTCTTCTTCGGCCAAAAGTTCCAAAATCTGGTAGTAATTGGTCAGACTGCGTTCGTTGCCGCCTTTGAGTAGGCGCGTTTCGATGTCATGTCGGGCGGCAAACTGCTGCACGGCGGCAAAAATGCTACCTTTCCGCCATTTTTCCATGGCTTGGGCGGATGACTCCAGCCATTTGAGCAGCTGGTGTTCGTTGTGGTTGAGTTCGTAAATCTCTTTAGCGGTATAGCCGAACAAAACGCCGGTCAAGACAAAGCGCAGCCAGTCGGTTTGCCTTGGGTTGAGCCAAAAGCCGATCAGCGCGGACAGCGAGTCTGCCTCGGCAGAATCGAAAACGGACTGGCGCGACAGCAACACGCTTTGGATACGGCGCTGTTTCAGTTTTCCGGCAATCATCGCCGCTTCGTTGTTGGTGCGCACCAAGACGGCAATGTCGCCAGATTCCAACGCGCGGCCTTTGAAATTCAGACGGCCTTCGGCTGCTTCATTGAGCGCAAAGGCAATTTCATCGGCGCAATATTCGGCGGCTCGGCTGCGCAAAATCTCTTTGCCGGTTTGATCGTCCGTATTGAGCCAGCGCACTTGGATGGCGGGGCGGTGTGGTGACAGCCGGCTTTCGGCACGGCTGGCGGAGACCTCGCTATAATCGATGTTTTCCAACACGAAGGGGTGTTTTTTTTGTTTGAACAAAGCGCTGATGCCGTTGATCAGTTTGGCATGGCTTCGGTAGTTGACGGCGAGGGTGTAATGCATGTCCGCATCTTGCGCGGCTTGCAGATAGGCGTAAATGTCCGCACCGCGAAAGCTGTAAATCGCCTGTTTGGGGTCGCCAACGAGAAACAGCGGGCAGCCTTGTTCGATAAAAATTTGGCGGAAAATTTCGTATTGCAGCGGGTCGGTATCTTGGAATTCGTCAATCAGCGCAATTTCCCAGTTTGCCGCCGCCGCTTTTGCCAACGCATTGCCATGTTCATTTGTGGTCAATGCCTGATGGACGTCCAGCAGCAAATCGTCAAACACGCGCTCGCGGCGTGATTTTTTTTGTTCGGCAATGGATTGGTTGATGTGGGAAAGGAGGTCGAGTTGCAGGCAGATGAAGACTGCTTCTTCCGCGCTTTTCATTGCCTGCAAATCACGGCCAAGATTAGCCAAGGCTTGCAGCTGAATAATTTCCGGTGCATCGGCATCGGCTTTATATTCTTTTTTCAGTTTGCTGTTGAGCGTATCGATACTGAAGAGGCTTAATTTTTCTAGCGTTTGTTTGCTCAAGCAGGGCAGACGGTTGGATTCGGCGTTTGTTTTTAAATCGGCAAAAACATTTTCAAAGGTTTTTCTTCTGTAGGTTTGGCCGTTCAGTTTGGGAAAAATTGCCCAAAACGCTTTTTCCAAGTCTTCCAAGTGGACGCAAATTTTTTGCCATGTTTCTTGAAGGTTGGCTTGAGCTTCTTTCAAATCGCCTTCAGGCCGTCTGAATTTCAGATAGGGGCGGCCGGTATAGCTTTTGATTTCGGCAAGCATTTCTTCGGGCGTGCATTTCCGGTCAAAAACCAATTGTGCCAATGTGGCATCGGTTGCCACTTTCTGCCGCCAAAAGTCTTGCGCTGGAATCAGCAGCCTCTCGCGTGAGTCGTCCGACAGCTCGACATCCAAAGGTGCGCCGCACAAAAACGCGTAATCGCGCAAGACGCGCTGACAGAAGCCGTGGATGGTGTAAATCGAGGCGTTGTCAAACTGGCTCAGCGCTGCTTTGAGGCGGAGAATCAGGCGATGGCAGCTTTCCTGTCCGTCTTGCTCGCCTAAAGCCAAAGGAATCAAGCGATTGAGAAAGTCATCGGGGGATTTTTTCTCTTTTTCATAATATTTGTTCAGGCCGTCTGAAATATGTTCCGGCTCGCCGCCCAAGGTTTGGATTTCGTTTAAAACCTGCAACACTTCGTCCAAACGCGCGCGCAAACGGGTTTTCAGCTCTGCCGTCGCCGCTTTGGTAAAGGTAACGACCAGAATTTTCTCAATGTCTTTTTTTTCTAAAACAATCAGTCGGGTAAAGAGTGCGGCAATGCCGTAGGTTTTACCCGTACCGGCGGAGGCTTCGATGAGGTTGGTGCCGTCGATGGAAAGGGTGAGCGCGTCAAAAGGAAGGGCGGAAGACATGGTTGGAACGGAATAATATTAGCGAGGCATTATCATAACAGAGATAGTGTGTGGTTTTGCATTGATGATAAAAATGCCGTCTGAAAACTTTCTGTTTTCAGACGGCATGTCTTAATGGCTATTCAATGACTTCAATAGCGCATCTTAGTAACGCAAACGGCGTTTGGCGTAGCTTGGTTGGCGAGGACGGTAGGTATAACGGTTCGCCGCAGAAGCTTTACTGTTGTCATAGTAGTGCACAACATTATTACCGTTGATGGCCGTATTGTTGACGCTCAAACCGGTTGGAGAGCCGGTAGTAATAACAACATTGTCGCTTTGGATGACGTTTGCCGTATTGGTTACGTTGGCGTCGTTTTTACCTTTGGCGTTGATGCCACCGTTTGGTTTGCCTGAAGCGTAGCTGCCGTTGACATTGACGGTCAGATTTTTTTCGTTAACGCTGCTGATCGCGCCGGAAGTATTGACTTTGTTGCCTTCTACTTCAACGGAGTTGTTGGATACCAAGTTGGTACCGTGCAGGTTGACGTCGCCGTTGTTGGCATTGATTTTAATATCGTTACCGGCTGCTACATTTGCGCCTGTGGCGGTAGAAGAAGCGTTATCGGTTTTGTTGACGCCGACAGAGCCGTTGACGTGAGGAACGGCCACACCGGTTTCAACATTGATTGTCGCACCAGCGCCGATACCGACATTAACGGCTGTACCTTGGTTGGAGGCAGTATTGGCTGACTCGGTGAAGGTAACGTCGTTGCCTGCGGTAATGTTGACGTTGTTGTTGGCGGTAATATTGGATGCGATTTCAGCAGAGTCTTTGGCGTTGATGACAACATTGGTCGCATTCATATCGCCTTTGACGGCGGTAGATTCTTTTTTGTTTTCATCAGCGTAGTTGACGTTCAGGTTGGCATTCACATCAACGTTTGAACCGTCTTTGGTGTATGCGCCGACAGTCAAAGACGCGCCGCCTTGTTTGCTGCTGCTGTTGCTGGTGTTGTGAGCGGCAGTGTTGTGGTATGAACCTGCATCAATGTTGATTGCACCGGTTACATCGTATTTTGTACCTTCATCAGACACTTTGTCATTTGCCAAAACGATGGCATTGCCTGCGTTGATGGTGGTGACGGTTGCAGTGGATTCATTGTGGGTCGAAGAGTTGCCTTGACCTTGCGCAGTGATTTCACCGCCGATGCCTTTGTTGGTGCTGATGCCGGCAGAAACGACCAAACCGCCGCCGTTTTGTTTCACATCGGATTTTGCGCCGCTGTGTGCCGCTGCATGGGTAACGTTTTTGGCAGACTCAATCACATTGCCGGTCGCATTAATCACGGTACCTTCTTGATTAATATTGCCGTTGGCAGTGATGGTGGTGTTGCCGCCGGTGTTGATGTTGGATACATGAGATGTGTCCGTTACGGTCGTTGCATCCGTTTTGGTGCTGGTAATGCCGACAGATACGCCGACGCCTGCGGCGTTATTTTTTCCGTATGCAGTGGCAGATACGCCCAAATCGGTTACGCGGCCGGATTCGGTCACAGTGCTGCTGCCTTTAGAGGCAACAATATTGACGTCATTGGCTGCGGAAATGTTGACGGATTCTTCGCCGTTGACTTGGCTGCCGCTGACGGTAACGTTTGAGTTGGAAGACAACTGGGTGTTTTTACCGGTCAAAATGCTGCCGCTCAGGCCGACAGAATGGGTGTCGGTGTGGGTATCGGTGAATTTGATACCGGCTTTGGCAGTCACGCTGCCGTTTTCTTTATTGGTTTCAGTACCGGAGTAGCCTTTGATGGAATACTCGTTGACCTGTTTGTTTTCTACCGCTTTGGCAGCATCGATGGTCAAATCGCCTGCGGAAGCCAGTTGCAGTTTTTGTGCCGCAAACAATGCAGAGCCGATCACATTGATGTCTTTGTTGGAAACAACGGTCAGGTCGGCATTGGAAACCAGGGTAGAACCGGTTACTTTTTCAATGCTGCTGTTGCTGCTGGTTTTAGAGGTCGTGATATTGAAAATCGTACCTTTACGCGCGCTTTGTGCGGAAGTATCGGTGCTGGTGGCGTTTTTAATATCGACATTGCCTGCTTTGGAGCTAACGAATGTACCGGCTTGGCCTTCAACGGTACTGCCGTAAACGTTGACGCCGTTTTTTGCACCCAAGACTACGTTTGAGTTGGCAGTAATGCTGCTGCCGTGCAGGTTTTCTGTACGGTTGTTTTGAACTTGGCTTTCACCGCCAAACAGGCCGCCCCAGTATTTTTTCTGGTCGTCGAGGCTGTTGGTATTGATGGTTGTTTGAGTACCCAAGTTGATCTTGTTGACATCGGTAACGATATTGCCGTTTGCCGCGATGCTTGCGCCGTAAGTGCTCAAATCGCCTTCGGAAATCAAACCGATATCACCGGCTGCGGAAATTTTGGTTTGATGGGCGGTAGAGTTTTTGGAAGATTTGGTAGCGATACCGGTTTTCAGCGCGGCAGTTTCATTTTTGAAGCTGACATAAGTCGAGCTGCTGTCGGTTTCGCTGTTGCTACTCAATACGATGCCTTGTTGGGCGGCAATGCGTGCATCTGCAGCCGAGTTCAGTTCGGTTGCGTCCAATTGGACTTTGCCGGTGGTGGCGATATTGACAGAACCGGCATTGATTTTGGTTTGATGCAGGCTTTCGTCAGTAGAAGAACTCAGGTTGTTGTTGTACCAAAGGCCTTTGCTTTGAGTGTGGTCGGATTCTGTACGGTTGGTGGTTTTTACCGCGTTAGAATTGATGTTGCCTGTGGCAGAGGCAGTCAGCGCGCCGGCATTGATGTTGGCTGCGCTCAGGTTGAGGCTGCCACTGTTGTTCAGAGTCAATGACTCGGATGCATTGATATTGCTGGCGGTAAAGGTTTCCGTTCTGTTACGGTCTGAACGGAAGTGCTGAACATTTTGCGCTTCTTTGCCGCTGGAAGATTTGTTGGCGGAATGGCTGGTAACCGTGCCTTTGATGTCGGTATCGCGGGCAAACAATTCCATTTGTGCGCCGGTCAGATTGGCGGACTGGATGCTCAGGTTGCCTTTGCTGTCGATATTCAGGTAGCGGGTGCCGGTAATGGCGGCATTTTGAATGTTTTGTTTGGCGCGTTTGTCGGTCGCGTGGATGCGGATGGTACCGGCGCGCATGCTGCCGAAGATATGGCCGTCAAGAACCGGCGCATTTGAAGCTGCGTCCAAGGCTTCGATTTGTGCGGTTTTGTAGTCGAAGTTGCTTTTGCCTGAAGAAACGTTGATGGCGTCGGCGGCATTGACGTTGGCTGATTTGCCGACCACAACTTGCGGCGCGAGCAGGTCAACCACGCGATTGCCGCTCAAATTGCCGTTTACTTGCAGTTGTTTGCCATTGTCGCTGATATGGAAAGATTTCAAGGCGCCGTCTGAAACGGTTGGCGTACCGACAACCAAGGATGCGCGGTTGGCATTCAGGATGTTGCCGCCGCTGTGGGTAATGCCGTTAGGGTTTGCCAAAACATAGTCTGCGGCAATACCGAAGATCTCTTGTTGACCTAAAATCAGGGAAGGGTTTTTGCTGACTACTTCGTTCAAGATCACAGATGCGGCCTGACCTTGGAAGTTTTTGTTGGCAGACAGGTTTCCGGCCAGTTGGGATTTACCGGCAGACAGGGCGTTATTCAAAACGGCACCGTGTTGGGAAACGTTGTACTTGTTGTATTGGTTGTGAGAAAGACCTTGGGCCGTCGGTGCGGCAATGTTGACGATGTCGACATTGTTCTGCTGCTGTACCGAAGTTTGGCCGATGGCTTCGATATTGGCGGCTACCGCTGCATTTCCCAGGAATGCAAAGCACACGGCGACAGTCACTTTGCCGGAAGCTGAGAGCTTAGGCTGATATAAAGTGTCGATTTTCATGGATTTTAATCCTTATTTATCGTGATGGAGAGTGAATCAGAAATCCCATATCGGGTATCGGATTTCTGTTGAGAAAACTTTTGAATGTATTAACATTGGTATGGAAATTTTTACAATCATACCACCAGTATGACCTTGTGTGCACTATTTCAAATGCAAATAAAAGCCGCTCATCCTATTGATATTAATAGAAAATTAATAACGTTAAGATGAGCGGTTTATATATTGGATAAAAGGATATATATTTACATAATTTTAAAATGGAATGCGTAAAGAAACGGTTACATGATCCTGTTTTTCGCTGTTTGATTGGTTGGGCATGCGCGCAAAACCTTTGCCGTAGTCGGCAGAAAGCTGCCATTTGTCCGACTTGCCCAAATTCAAACCTGCCACTAAGCCCATGGCGCGTTGCGAACCTTCGTAATGATTTTTGGCAACGCCGATGTCTGCGCCCAGATAAGGTTCGATATAGATGCCGTGAGGCGTATTGCGGCGGAAATAAACGGTATTGCTCAACAGGACTGCGCTGCTTGCGCTCAAAGAAGTCGAACGGAAACCGCGTACATTTTGATAACCAACGATGTCCATTTCTTTGGCGGCAAACAAATCATGCGGGCTATATTGGGCATCGATTTGGTGATGGTTGCGCATGATCCATTTGCCCAATGGGCGGTTTTGAATCAAATTGCTTTGCAAGGATACAGAGGTATAGCGTTTGTCGAACGGTGTGTGTTCGGTATTTTTCGCAAACCCTTGTTCCACGCCGATATTGTTGAGCCAAATGCCGTTTGGCAGGATGGCCGTGTGCGACAGGCCGACTTGTGCCGAATAAATTTCCGGGCTTTGCAATTCCAGTTTGCTGTCGGCAAATTTTGCAGTCTGTTTCACATAGTCGATGCCGGCATAGGCGGAGGCAATGTGTTTTTGACTGCGTGAGAATACTCGGTCTGCTTTGATTCCTGCTGCTTTGGATTGGGAGCGGTAGGCGTAGCGCGTTACGCTGGGCGTTAAGATGCTTTGCGATTGCGACGCGGCGGCGTAAGTGCTGAATGTCCATGCGCCATAAGGAACTTGGTAGAACAGGCTGCCGCCGCGACTGTAATGGCTGTCGTGGTTGTTTAGATTGGTGTAGCCGTTTAGATAAAGGGAATCGCTCAATCCCAACGGGCTGCCGATATTCAGGCTGCCGCGCAGTGTCGTGGTATTGGGTTTGCTGCCTTTATTGTCGAAGGTGATGCTGCCGCCCCAATGTTTTTCGGCATCGTTGTTGAGTTGGATGGAGGCGGTGCCGTCATCATACGGATAAACATCGATGCTGACGTTGTTGCCGACAACATGGTTTGCCTGTTCGATACCTTGGTCAAGGTATTGGATGTTTAGCGGTTTGCCTTGATGATTGGGGAAGAGGGTATCAACATTGACCGTACGGGAGCCGCCGGTAATCTCACGGATTTTGCCTTCGATGACTGTCAATTTCAGGACGCGTTCAGGCGTGGTTTCAAATTTGATTTGCGTATGCGGATAGCCTTGAGCGATATATTCGGCAACGATATCCCGGTTCAGTTGGTTGATGCTGTTTTGATTGATGCATTTGGGTAACTTGGCTTCAATCTTTTTGGAATTGATGAGCGTAATGCCGGAAAGTTCGATACCAGTGTAATCCAAGCATTCAGTATTATTTTCAGACGGCCCTTCTTGTGCAACCGCGTCGTTATCTTGTTTTTTCTGTAAATCCCATGCCGACTGCTCGCGTTTTTGGATTTCGACCGAATGAATCTGGTCGAGGTTGTCGCGGAAGTCTTTGTCGAATTGGTTGGATACGTTTTTATCGATTTGATCAAGCGGATTTGGCGTATTGGCCGCATAGGTGTTCAGCGCGGAAAGAATCAATACGGGCAGGGGAAGAAGGCGGGATTTATACATGGTGTCGTAATTTTATAGGGATAATAATCGGGTTTATTTTATCGAAAATAGCTGTCTGGGGGCGTATCGGTTTTTATCCTTGTCTGCAATCAGGGTTAATGAAGCAATAATGAGATCAATTTCTATGATGATACCATAAAAAATATTAATGGGATTTAAATAACAAAAACCTGCCTTTGAAAAGGCAGGTTTTTTCAGACGGCCTTTGAGCCATTAAAGATTTTGCAAACGCTCGACAGAAGGCGCGTAGTAGTAGGCGCCTGATACGGCTTTAGACAAATATTTCAGCAGTAAGTCGGTTTTGCCATCTGCATCGCCGAACATATTGAGCAGTTGAACTTCAATATTGTGCAGCGTGTTGCAATAGGAAGTGAACATCAAACCATGTTCGCCGCTGATTTTGCCGAAGGGCAGGCTGCGGCGGACAATTTTCAAACCAACGCCGTTTTCTTTGACATTGACGCGGCCAAGATGGGAGTCGGGCAGACGCACGTCTTTGCTGAATTCGTCATTGGCTTCTTTGCTGCGGCCAACGCTGGCTTCTTGTTCGGCAGTTGGAACGGCATCCCATTTTTTCAAATCATGCAGGTATTTTTGCAGCAAAACATAGCTGCCGCCGGCATCCGGCTTGCCTTCGGGAATAATGGCGACATTGCGTACATTGTCATCGCCCTGCGGATTTTCCGTGCCATCGACAAAACCGTCCAAACCGCGGTCTTCATACAGGCGCAGGCCGTGTTCTTCAGTGGCTACGCGGATGCTGTCGCCGAATGCGCTTAATACGGATTGAGCTAAGGCATAGGCGGCTTTTTGCTCGGTGGCTTGGATGTGGATATAGAGGTCGTGTTGGGTGGAAGGGGCGAGGCCGTTGCCCAATTCGGGGAAAGGTTTGATTTCGCTGCCTTCTTCAGTATGGCCGAACGATTGCCATGCGCGGCTGCCGAAAGCAATGGTCAAACCTAAAATATCATTTGGAAAACGGGTTTTCAGTTTGGCCAAGGATTCCAAAGAAAGGCGGCAGGCGGATTTGATGTCTTCGTTGCGGCCGTTTGAAATGTCTGCTTCGATAAAAATACCGGCTTGTGCGTGATCAGGAATAATGGCTGATTGAGGGTGGCTCATGATGATTCCTTTCAAAATATTATGGGTTTTTACGCGGTGGATTATACACTGAAAGTTTCAGACGGCCTAAAATCTGCCTGGTGATTTTTTAGGGCGGAAAGGCATGTTTGGCAAGATGTTTTTTGTGAGCGTCATTCTGTTGCAAGTGTTTACGTTCGGGCTTGGGCGTTCGCTGCAATGGCTGTTTGTGCCTTGGATCGGGAAAGTCGGCAGGCGTTGGCTGATGGGTGTTTCCTATTTCATTACAAACGGCTTGTTGGTCGGTTTGCTGCTGGAATTGGGGCATATGATGTTCCGCGTGGTGGCGTTTTGGATGGTAATCTTGCTATTTGTGATGTATGCCGCGTTGGCGACATTTATCCTGTATCTTTTACTGCGCCGTTTTGTGGCACGCCAACCGCTTTCTCGAAGCCTGAGGCTGTTTGCGCCTTTGTTTGTGATCGGTTTGCTCGGTTTGGGGATGTATAACGCCTATACGCCCGTGGTCCGCTATCAGACTGTATTCATCAATAAGAAAATGGATAAGCCGCTGCGTATCGGCGTGGCCAGCGATTTGCACTTGGGGATTTTGTTCGGCGCGCGTCAATTGGACAAGCTGACGGACATCATGAAGCGGGAGCAAGTCGATATGGTGTTGCTGCCGGGCGATTTGATGGATGATACCGTCGATGCGTACTTGAAAGAAAACATGAAACCGCATTTGCAGAAGCTGACCGCACCGATGGGCGTTTACGCCACTTTGGGCAATCATGATTGGTTCCGTGATCAGAAACGCATCAAACATGAATTGGAAGCGACAGGTTTGACGGTTTTGGCCAATCAGGTTTTGGAAGTGAATGGTGTGTTGCTGGTGGGGCGGAGCGATGATTTGGATCACAAACGCCCCAGTGCGGAGCAGCTCTTAGAAGGTCAAAATACCCAATTACCGGTTTTATTGATGGACCACCGTCCTACTTCAATCGAAACCCATGCCCGGCTGCCGATTGATGTGCAGGTTTCCGGCCATGTCCACAACGGCCAAGTCGCACCTGCCAACCTTATCGTCCGTACGCTTTATCGTCTTGCTTACGGCTATGAGGCAATCGGTAACGGTCATTCCTTCACTACTTCGGGCTACGGCTTCTGGGGCATTCCCCTGCGTTTGGGTTCGCAATCAGAAGTGTGGGTGATTGACATCAAGTCAAAGCATTGAAATAGAAATAGAAACTTCAGGCCGTCTGAATTTCAGACGGCCTTTTTTATGAAAATTGGGAAAAAATATTGAAATTAGATTATAATCGATGTTAATAAAATCAGCCACCGATATGAGTGGCATCATAACTAGGGAACTCACTATGGGCATTATCAGTCTTGCACTTATCTTCGTATCAATCGCCGCCGTCTTATTGTATTTCAAACAACAGTTGAAAGACCGCAAAAAAGACTGTCGCGAATCCTTTGTCTCTTTGCGCATTGCGCTCGACTGCCGACATCAGGCCGTCCGTCATGTATTGGATGCATACAGCAAACACCTGCAAGAGCAGGGCATTGCATCGGATCAAAACGTTCAGCAGATGTGTACTGAAGTCGAAACCGCTTTGGCGCAAACTGCCAAAACATTTTCCGAATCCAAGATCAAACATCTGTGCGAAATCGAAACAGCATTGAATCATGCGCTGAAAAAATTACAAACCGCCGGCAACAGCCTTTTGAAACAACATCCTGATGAGAAATTGGCCGGTTTGATGGAAATGCTGGATGTAGCAGAGGCAGAAGTTGCATCGGCACGCCGCACTTACAACCGTAGAGCCGGAAGCTACAACCACCATTTAAACAAATTGCCCAACCGCCTTGTCGCCAAGCCATTAGGCTTTGACAAGCAGGCAAGTTTGGTTCGTTTTACAGAAAATCAAACGCAACGAATAAGCAGCAATATATTGGCTTAAAAATAAAGCAGTTTATTGAATAAGCCATAAACAAAAGGCCGTCTGAAATATGAATTTCAGACGGCCTTTTTTGTATTGTTAATGAAAAATACTCAGGCCTTGGCCAATTTATTGGGCAAAGCGGATCAGGCTGTCGGCAAGCTTATCGGCTGCAGTTTCATAGCCTTGTGCAGAGAAGTGAACGCCGTCTTTGGCTGCCAAGCCTTGCGCCATCCAGTTTTTCATGCTGCATGCGCCGCCCATTGCATCTTGCCAAGACCAGAACATGATTTTTTCATCACGGGCAACACGTTGCTGCATTTGTTGTACTTCGCTGAGCAAGACAGGGCGGTTGCCGCAGCTGCCGTAGGCGGTTTTCAAAGATTCCGGCGCACCGAGGATCAGGATGCCTGCGTTGGGCAGGGTGTTTTTGATTTGATGGATGTAATTGCGCCATGTCCGCTCGGTAGAGGAAATATCGAGGTTGCCGGAAAAGGCTTCATTGGTACCGTAGGCAAGGATGATTAAATCGGCTTTGGTTTGTGCCAAATCTTCCCACATACCCGGCCGCCATTTTGACCATTGGGACAACTGCGCCCCGTTGATGCCCATGGCGGAAACGGTTACGCCGCGTCCGGGACGTTCGATATTAATGAAACCGATTTGCCAAGGCATGCTGCTGCTGAGGGTCATCGGTAGGGAGGCATTGGTACGCACCAGTTGCCAACCGTTTTGTGTGGCCGGGATTTCGCGGCCGTTGACGGTCAGGGTTTGTTCGGACCAAACAGGTTTGCCGAAAATGGAGATTTGTTGCATATCCATGCTGCCGTCGGCCGCGCTTAAGGTAACGCTGCCGCCGTCGGCGCGTGCTTCAATGCCGCCGAAAGAGAAATCGCTGTGTGATTTGCGGCTGCTGATGGTGTTCCAACCGCTGCCGCTGTAACGGACGGTTGCCATGCGCTGGCCTTTGACGGTGTTAGGGTAAACCCAACCGATGCCGCCGTTGCCCCATTTTTGTTGCAAACGGCGGCGCAGGCGGTCGGTGAAATAGTCGCCGGCGGTGTGTGAGTCGCCGACTTGGATAATGCGGAATTTGCCGTCTGAAGTATTGTTGAGCTGTTGCAGTTTGTTCAGCCAGGCAGGGCGGTTGGAGCCGTAGTTGCTTAACAGGCCGTCATCGGCGGCACAGGCTGTCATAGGGAGTGCAAGAAGCGTGAGGAGTAAGGTTTTATTCAATTTCATGGTTGTGTATCGTGTGTAAAATTAATTTTTTCCATAATTTTTTCGGCCAATAGTTTTTGGCCTTCTGCGGAAAAGTGAATGCCGTCCTTGCTGCGGTAACGGATGATTTTTCCGTTGACTTTGACAGAGTCGGCATATTCTTCTGCGCCGTTGCTCAACAGTTTGTCGGTCGGCAGCCAGATGGCTTGAGGCGATACTGTACCCGACAGGATTTTGTCGAGGTAGCGCATCTGTTCGTTGAGCTTGGCTTTTTTCATGTAAGGAATGCCCAGCCAAATGACTTGGACATCATGTGTGGAGGCTGCATCAAGAATACGGCGGACGCGGTTGAGGTATTCCGCTTCCCATTCGGGGGTGGCGAACTTCAGGTATTTTTTACCCATCGGGAAATCCCATGGGTCGTTAGGGCCTAAGAATACAACCAAAACGCGGATGTCGGGTTCTTTTTGCAAAGTTTGTTCGATGGTTTTCGGCCAGTCGAAGAAGTTGGGGTAGGACAAGCCGGTGCTTTGTTTGCTGAGGTTGACCGATTGTACGCCATATTCTTGCTTGAGGTGTTTTTGTACGAAAGGTGCAACGCCCTGCATCAGCGAGTCGCCGGCAAAGAAAACTTTGTTGCCTTTTTTCAATACAACCTGCGTTGCCGACTGATCAGCCTGATTGCTTGGCTCGCTGGCGGCGGTATCCGTATTGTTAGCCGCATCAGAAGCGGCAGTTTCTTTTTGATTGTCCGATGTTTCAATGTTTTCCGTATTTTCAGACGGCCCTGTTGTTTCAATGCCAGAGTCTTCCGAAGCTAAAGCGTCTTCTGCTTCCAGCGAAGCTTTCAGGCCGTCTGAAAATTCGTAGGCTTTTTGTTGCCAATCCGCACCGATACGCCACCAAGCGTATTCGGATAAAGGCTCAAGCGGACTGTTCTCATGATAAGTCTGCTGCCAATAGGCATTGATGGAGTTTTGGGCAAACCACGTCAGTGCAACTGCACTGAGCAGAATCGAAACAAACAGGGAGATAAAGCGTTTCATGTTCTGCTCCTTAGAAGTTGGCGTAAATAAAGCCGGGAATGCCGGACGGGGCGAAGACGATAATCAGGGCGAGGATCAGTGTGATGGGGATAAACCACAGCCATGCAGGCAGTTTGTCCAAGCCCTTTACCGATGCTTCAAATAAGCGAAGCAAATACGGGTACAGCAAAAGCATCAGTGCAAAGGCACCCAGCAACATGAGGTCGGTCGGCAGAGGCGCGTTCCAACCTTTATCATTGGCAAATAAGGCGCTGAACAGCATTTCCGTATCGGCAAGCGTTGCGCTGTTGAACACGACAAACGCGAAACAAACGAAATGGAAGGTAAACAGCCAGGCGAGCGGTTTGCCGATTTTCAGACGGCCTAAGGCATTGCGGCCGACGATTTTATCGCCGCAGTTAAGCAATACCAAGGCCACACCGTGCAGCGCGCCCCAAATCAAAAAGCTCCAGCCGTAGCCATGCCAAATGCCGGAAAGCAACATGGCAATCATCAGATTGAGCTGGGTGCGTCCGAAGCCTTTTTTGCTGCCGCCCAAAGGGATATAGATATAGTCGCGAATCCAAGTGGACAGGCTGATGTGCCATCTGTCCCAGAAGTCGCGGATGTTGATGGCGCGAAGCGGCGCGGCGAAGTTTTTCGGCAGTTGGAAGCCGAGCAGCATGGCCAAGCCGATGACCAAATCCGAGTAGCCGGAAAAGTCGAAAAAGAGTTGGAAGGTGTAGCCATAAATTGCAGACAACACGCCCCAGCCGTCGAACTGGGCCGGGTTTTCAAAAACAGGCGATACCCAGCCTTCCGCCAATACGCCGGCAAGCCACCATTTTTTAGCAATGCCCAACACAATCAGGCCGACCGCCAACGCCGGATAAATCAGTTGGCGTGCCTGTTTGGTGCGGATTTGCGCCAATGCCCCCGCCTGTTCGCCGTCTATGCTTTTAAAAGCGGCCGCGCGGATAATTGGGCCGGATGTGATGGTGGGGAAGAAGCTCAGATGCAGTAGGAGTTCGTGCCATTCAAAACGCTCTCCCTTAGGCTCGCGGTAGCAATACACCAAGTAAGCCAGCGATTGGAAAGTGTAATAAGACAAGCCCAAAGGCAAAAGGATGTCGATGACGGCGCTTTGCCCTGTATATTGCTGAATAATCGGGCGGAAAAAGTCGAAATATTTGAAGAAACACAAAACAGTCAATGCCGCTGAAATACCGCAACCTAGCCAAAATTTGCGGATATTCTCGTTTTCAGAAAACATCAGCACGCTGATCAGGTAAACCACAGACGAGTAAACCAAAATCAGCGCGGCAAAAATGGGGTCGATACGGTAAAGCCAGCCCAGACCGGCAACCAAAAGTAAAACGTTTTGAACTTGCGGCAAACGTGCAAATGCCCAGTACAAGGGCAAAAATACGATAAAGAATACCGCAAATTCAATAGACAGCAACGGCATGACAATTCCTTGATGTGTTTAAACTTTCAAACTTTTCGATTGATTGTTATTTTTTGGCGTTAAGTTTGGCACGGATAATTTCGACTACCGCGGGTAAAATCGAAATCACGATGATTGCCGCCATGACTAAGCCCAGATTGTTTTTGACGACGGGGATATTGGCGAAGAAGTAGCCTGCATAGGAAAACAACAATACCCACAACACTGCGCCGATAATGTTGTAACGGATAAACGTCCCGTAGTGCATATCGCCCATACCAGCGACAAATGGTGCAAACGTCCGCACAATCGGCACAAAGCGCGCAATGATGATGGTTTTGCCGCCGTGTTTTTCATAGAACGCATGGGTTTTTTCCAAATACGAACGGCGGAAAATTTTGGAATCAGGATTGGCAAACAGTTTTTGTCCAAAATACTTGCCAATCATAAAATTGGCCGCATCGCCTAAAATGGCGGCTGCTAAGAGTAGCAATACCATGACGTGGATGTTCATGCCGCCGATGGCCGCAATACCGCCGGCGGCAAACAGCAGCGAGTCGCCGGGCAAAAATGGCGTTACGACCAAACCGGTTTCGCAGAAAATCACAACAAACAAAATCGCGTAAATCCACGGGCCGTATTGGGCGGAGAGGTGGACAAGGTGTTGGTCGATATGGAGGATGAAATCGATAATGGTAGAAATCACTAGGGTTCCCAAATAAAAAGGCCGTCTGAAAAAGAACAGACAAATGTTTCGGCAAGAAGTTCGACATTGTAAAACCAAAGCGGAATAAAACCAATGCCGTAAGCTGTTTAGAAGTGCAGATATGTTGCAGGTATAGGCTTCAGACGGCCTTTATCCTTGATGGTGGACGGCAAAACAACGTAAAATAAGGCCGATTTCAATCTAACCGGTGCGCCTTTGTGAATCAGCTCATCTTCGATTTTGCCAGCCATGATTATCCCGGCTTCGACAAATTTCTGGGAACAGAAAATGCCGAGCTGGTGTATGTGTTGCAGCACAAACATGGGCAATTTATCTATGTGTGGGGCGAAGAGGGCGCAGGCAAAAGCCATCTCTTGCAGGCATGGGTCGCCCAGGCGCTTGATGCCGGGCGAAATGCCCTCTATATTGATGCCGCTGCCACGCCGCTGACAGAAGCCGCGTTGGATGCGGAATATCTTGCCATTGACCAAATCGAAAAGCTTAATAATGAAGAACAGGCTTTACTGTTTGCCATCTTCAACCGCTTCCGCAACAGCGGCAAAGGCTTTTTGCTTTTGAGTTCCGAATATACGCCGCAACAACTCGTTATCCGCGAAGACCTGCGCACACGCATGGCGTATTGCTTGGTTTACGAAGTCAAACCGCTGACCGACCGGGAAAAAATCGATGCGCTTGTCAGCATGGCAGCCGCCCGTCAGGTAACCATCGATCCGGAAATCTTCGAATACCTGCTGAACCATTGGCGGCGCGATATGGACAGCCTGATGCAAATGCTCGATACCCTCGACAACTACGCCGTTATGATGGGCAAGCGCATTACTTTGCCGCTTTTGCGCCAGCTTTTAAAACAACAGGAAACCCAATGAAAAACCTTGCCATTTTCGACCTCGACAATACCTTAATCAATACCGATTCGGATCACTCCTGGCCGCAATACCTGATTAAAAAAGGCATAGTCGATGCGGCTGAAACCGAGGCGCAAAATGAAAAGTTTTACCAAGACTATCAAAACGGTTGTCTTGATATCGATGCCTTCCTCAAATTCCATCTCGCGCCTTTGGCCCGTTTCAGCAAGGAAGAATTGGCTGAGTTTCATCGCGAGTTTATGGCTGAATATATTGTTCCGTATATTTCTCCGATGCAGCGTATGTTGGTGCAAAGCCATCAAATGGCGGGCGACGAAATGCTGGTTATTTCTTCGACCAACGAATTTATCATTACCCCAATCTGTCATCTTTTCGGTATTCACAATGTTATCGGCACACAGCTTGAAACCGGCGAAGACGGCCGATATACCGGCAACTATGTCGGTACGCCCAGCCTGAAAGAGGGCAAAATTACCCGATTGAACCAATGGCTTGCCGAGCGTGGCGAGACCTTTGAAAGCTACGGCAAGGTTTATTTTTACAGCGACTCCAAAAACGACTTGCCGCTGCTGCGTATCGTGGACGAACCTGTCGCCGTCAATCCGGATGCCGAGCTGGAAAAAGAAGCTAAAGCAAAAGGTTGGCCGATTTTGAATTTCAAATAAAGACGAATCAGGCCGTCTGAAATATTTAACTTAACCACAACCCTAATAAGGACTAAAACATGAAAACGACTAAACTCCTCGCCTCAGCCCTGTTGTTTGCTGCTGTATTCGGTACTGCACAAGCAGCCGATACCGAAACTCTGGAGGCCATGAAAGCGCAAAACGGCAGCGTTAAAACCGTTTTGATGGATGTTTTCACGACTCCTGCCGGCAATGTTGACCGCGTGAATATCATTCAATCCAGCGGCAATCCTGAAATGGACGAACGCGCAGTGAAAAGCGTTTCCAAATATCCTTATCCTAAACGCAAAACCGCATCTAAATACCAACACACCGTTACTTTTGAAACCAATGTTGAAGTAATCAACAACTGATTCGGACGCGAGGCCGTCTGAAAAACAAAAGGCGTTTTGATTGGGAAATTCCCTGTCAAAACGCCGTTTTATTCGTTAAACAAGTATAACCAAAATTGCCGTAAAACCACACGCTCCGGTGCTATACTAAAACAAATAAACCGCTTCATCACACATCATGTCTCCCCGTCCAGTTACCATTACTTCTTACAATATGCACAAAGGCATGTCTGCGCTCAACCGCAAAGTGCAGGTCAACCGCATGGCTGATGCGCTGGGTGCATTGGGTTCGGATGTTTTGTTTTTACAAGAAGTTCAAGGACAACATCTCAACAGAAGCCGCCGTACCGACTTTCCTGATGCGCCGCATTACGACATCATCGGCGACAGCCTCGATTATCATCGCAGCTACGGCAAAAATGCCGTCTATCCCAAACGACACCACGGCAACGCCATTCTCAGCCGCCTGCCGCTGAAAACGGAAAACAACCTCAACATCAGCGTCAATAAACTCGAACAGCGCGGCCTGTTGCATTGCGAGGTCGTACCCGAAGGCTGGGAAGATCCGCTGGTGTGTCTGTGTGTCCACCTCAATCTGCGCGAACCTGACCGCCTCAAACAATACCGCGCCATCAGCGACTATGTTGACCGCCATATCAACCCTGACAGCCCCTTGATTATTGCCGGCGATTTCAATGACTGGCGGCAAAAATCAGCACGTGAGCTGGGCAGGGCATTAGATTTGAACGAAGTATTTGTCGATAATACAGGCAAACGACCCAAAACCTTCCCCTCGCGTCTGCCCATCCTCAGCCTCGACCGCATTTACACGCGCAACCTTGATGTCATCGATTCTGAAATTCACAACAGTAAAGACTGGCAGCATTTGTCAGATCATCTGCCATTGAGTGTAACAGTTAGACCACATCGTAAAATGGATATGAAGTCCGATAGGAAAATGTAAGGCTGAAATTTTTTAAAGCAAAGCACTATTGGTAATGTATCGAAAGAAAAAGTTTTTCACTCAGATATTTGAGACAAAACAGGCCGTCTGAAACGTTTCAGACGGCCTGTTTTAAGTTTATAAAAAAAGCGCAAACCTTTTTAAATCAAAAGTTTGCGCTTTAAATCTGGTGGAGGCGGGGGGAATCGAACCCCCGTCCGAAAGTCCTCTACAGAGCGTTCTACATACTTAGTTGTGTCTATTTAGAATCTCGTCCCCATCATGCCGACCAACAGGCCTTCAGGGAACCAGTTACCTTAAATCTCGTTTCCTGCCAAGTAACCCGACAGAAAACCAGTCAATGTAGAATGACGTTGCGGTAGCTTGCGCTACACAGCCCATTGACTAACTGCTGCAACGGCAGGCCTTAAGCGGCCAGTGCGTAAGTTTCGTCGTTTGCGACTATTTAAATTCAGTGTTTAACGGGAAATCTGAGACCCCGGTATGCCCGCATCTGCTTTGCAACCCCCGTCGAAACCAAGATCGCCCCCAGATAGGAAGGGTTGATTATACGCATGTCGGCGGGCTTTGCCAAGTTGCTGTTTGATTAAAAAGGCCGTCTGAACAGCGGTTTGCTTTTTCAGACGGCCTCTTTGTTTAGGTTTATTGACGGTAGTTTTGCAGGAAGCGTTCGAGTTTGCCCATGGCCTCTTCAATTTGATGAACGGGCGGCAGGGTAACGATACGGAAGTGGTCGGGGCGTATCCAGTTGAAGCCTGTGCCTTGGACGAACAGGACTTTTTCACGTACGAGTAAGTCGTAGATGAATTTCATGTCATCGTGGATGCTGTACATTTCAGTATCGATTTTAGGGAACATATACAATGCGCCCATGGGTTTGACGCAGGATATGCCGGGAATCTGGTTGACCAGTTCCCATGCTTTGTTGCGTTGCTCGAGCAGGCGGCCGCCGGGGAGGAGGAATTCGTTGATGCTTTGGTATCCGCCCAAGGCTGTCTGAATGGCGTGTTGCATGGGTGTGGTGGCACAAAGGCGCATAGACGAGAGCATGTCCAAGCCTTCGATATAGCCTTTTGCATGATGTTTCGGGCCGTTGAGTATCATCCAGCCTTGACGGAAACCGGCAACGCGGTAGGCTTTTGAGAGGCCGTTGAATGTCACGGTCAGGAGGTCGGGGGCGAGCGCGGCGATATGGTGGTGTACTGCGTCGTCGTAGAGGATTTTGTCGTAAATTTCGTCGGCAAAAATAATCAGGCCGTGTTTGCGTGCCAATTCGGCGATTTCAAGCAGGATTTCTTTGCTGTACACCGCGCCTGTCGGGTTGTTGGGGTTGATGACGACGATGGCTTTGGTTTTAGGCGTAATTTTGGCTTCCATGTCGGCCAGGTTGGGAAACCAGTTGTTTTCTTCGTCGCATAGATAATGGCGGACGGTACCGCCAGCCAGTGTCGCGGCGGCGGTCCACAAAGGATAGTCCGGTGCGGGAATCAGGATTTCGTCGCCGTCGTTGAGCAGCGCCTGCATGGACATGGTAATCAATTCGGAGACGCCGTTGCCGATGTAAACGTCGTTGACGGTAACGTCGAGCAGTCCTTTGGTTTGGTAGTAGTGGACGATGGCTTTGCGTGCGGAGTAAAGGCCTTTGGAGTCGCAATAGCCTTGAGAAGTGGGCAGGTTACGGATGACGTCAACCAAGATTTCGTCAGGCGCTTCAAAGCCGAACGGAGCCGGATTGCCGATATTGAGCTTGAGGATTTTGTTGCCTTCTTCTTCCAGTTGCAGGGCTTTTTTGTGAACCGGGCCGCGGATGTCGTAGCAAACGTGGTCCAGTTTGGATGATTTGGGGAATTTCTCCATGATGTGTGTTCCGTAAAATTGTTAACAATGGGATAAATGTACTCTTTTTGCGGGTAAATTAAAAGGGTTTCAGACGGCCAAGGCTTACTTATTGCGCGCTTCGGCACGGCGAACCGTCACGCTTTTGCCGCCTATGCCCCAGTTGTCCATATCGATTTCGTCGATGACGACGACAGTTGTCTCAGGATTTTTGTTGAGAACGCGTGAGAGTAATTCGGTGACGCCGCGGATTAATTCGGCTTTTTGTTCTGCGCTCGGGGCTTCGCTGCCGCCGGTTACTTTAATGTTGACGTAGGGCATGGCTTCCTCCTTTGAAAATAACGTTTATATGTTATCTTATTTTTATCAGGCCGTCTGAAATTTAATTGCAGGATTTTTCATTGCTCATGACTGCTTTTACAAAGAATTAAGTTTTTTGGGATGGATTGTTTTTACAATGCGGTTTTATTTTGGATGGATATCATCATGAACCGTTTTCTTCAGACTTTGATTGTGGCCGCTCCGATGGTGATTGCCGCGCCTTATGTGGCGGCGGAAACGCATCCTGCGCAAAAGCAGATGCAGCAGAACATTGATTCTGTGTTGAAAATCGCACGTAATACGTCTTTGACAGAGGCGCAACGCGTGAAACAGGTTGAGCAGTATGCCAACCGTTATTTGGATTATGAGCGTATTTCGGCTTTGGCGGTCGGTGCGCCATGGCGTGAATTTTCTGCCAAACAGAAAACCGATTTTATCCGTGCATTCAAAGACATGGTCATTGCGATGTACTCGCATTCCGCGTTAATTGGCGCGGCGGATGCAAATGTGCGCCTGTTGCCGAAGATGACGGCAAACGGCAATAAGTTTGACGTTTTCTCAGAAATTCAAACCAAAAAAGGCACGAAGTATGAGGTGGCTTACCAACTTTACCAAAGCGGCGGTGTGTATAAGATTTACAACATCCGCGTGGACGGTACCAGCTTGGTAACGGTATACCGCAATCAATTTGGCGAGCTGATTAAGAGCAAAGGCATTGACGGTACGATTGCCACTGTCGAAGCCAAGGGCTTGAAGAAACAATAAGGCAGATTGATAAAAGGCCGACTGAAACTTGTTTCAGACGGCCTTTTTGTATTACGGGCTGATTAGGCGCGTTTGCGGAATTCGCCGGTACGGGTATCGATTTCGATTTTGTCGCCGTTTTCGATGTAAGACATCACTTGGATTTCAGTGCCGCCGACCAGACGTGCGGTTTTCATCACTTTGCCGGAAGTATCGCCTTTAACGGCAGGCTCGGTGTATTCAACTTCGCGAACGATGATGGTAGGCAATTCTACGGAGATTGGGTTGCCTTCGTAGAAAGTAACTTCGCATTGGTCTTCCATGCCGTCAACGATGAATTTCAACGCGTCGCCGATGTTGTCGGCTTCGATTTCGTATTGGTTGAATTCTTCGTCCATGAAGACGTACATTGGGTCGGCAAAGTAGCTGTAAGTACAGTTTTTGCGGGACAGGATCACGACGTCGAATTTGTCGTCGGCTTTGTAAATGGTTTCAGTAGCGGCACCGGTCAGCAGGTTTTTCAGTTTCATGCTGACTTTGGCGGAAGAGCGGCCGCCTTTGATGTATTCGGTTTTTTGAACGACCATAGGATCGTTGCCGACCATGAATACGTTGCCGGCGCGCAGTTCTTGTGCTGTTTTCATTGTGGTTTTCCAATCAAATCGGTTGTAATAAAACGCGCTATTTTAGCGTATTTTTTTGTGCTTTGAAATAAAGGCGGCAAGTTTTTCAACGGCACTTTTTTGGGCAAAAAGTCCGTCCCGCCATTTTGCTGCGCTTTGGCGCCATTCGTTTTGGTGTGCTATCAGGGTTTGCCATGCCTGCAGGCGTTGGTTGTCGCTGAGTGCTTCGCCGTTGTTGAGTTCGTCGGAAAGGAGGCGGTGTGCCGTGGCGACAACATCCGGATAAACCTGATGCGCTTTGTCCCAAAAAGCGTGCAGCTTGTCGAGATGGATATTTTCTTCTTGCGGATAGATGTGCCAAAAGAAAGGTTTTCCGGCGAGCTGGGCGCGAACAAAGCTGTCTTCGCCGCGTATGACGGCGCCGTCGGCAAGATTGAGCAGTTTGTCGAAATCCTGTTGGGCAACGAAAGGGATTTTGATTAGGTTAACATGTTCGCTCTGATACATATCGCTGTCTTCAAGCAGGGCATTTTGCGGTACTAGACCGCTGTCTTTCAGACTGGCAATGATTTGTGTACCTGCAAGCAGCAAGGTAATGGGTTGGCCGGTCTGTTGCCACATGGTCAGCCATTTTGCCCAAATATCGCTTTGATAGCCGAAAAGCAGCCATTCGGACTCGTTTTTTGCGGGAAGTTTGAGTTGTCGGCGTAAGGTTTCCGTATCAAAGCGGGCAGATTCGGCGTAATCGCGTTCGCGCAGCAGGCCGCCGCTTTTTTCGCTGAAACCCATAAACCAAAAGTATTTCTGTATGCCGCCGGCTTGGGGCGAGGGCATTAAGTGCAGCCTTTCGTTGCTGTCTTCCGCGCTGAGGTATTCCCAGTTGAGCCAAAGCGGTTGGTGTTGGCGGATGATGGATTGAACGTTGTCGGGCAGTTCGCAGGCGAAGGTTTCGATGACGATGTCGGGGGTAGGGGCGGTATCGGTATCTTCGGCATGGTCGGCTTGCCAGGCATGAACGCCGATGCCTTGATGGATATTGGGAATCGAGGCCAAATCAGGGCAGAGTGCTTGAAGGGACGGGAAATCGTCTGTCCACAAATGCACTTGCCAGCCGAGTTCGCGTTGCAAAACACGCGCCAGCCGCCATGAAACGCCGATGTCGCCGAAGTTGTCGATGACGTTGCAAAAAATCCAGCAGGTATAAGGTAGGGGGGTGTTCATGGAAAAATATGCCCAAGGCCGTCTGAAAACATCAGAATGCGCCGAAATAGTGGAACAAATAAACAATCAGCAAAACAATCGGGATAAACATCCATATGCTTTGCCGTTTCAATTCGGGCTCTTGTTTGAGGTGGTGTTTGATGACGTCAAAGAGGACGAATTTAAATAGGAACGTGGCTTCGCAGGCAAGGATAATGCCGTTGATGAGGTGTTGCGTTTTGTCTTCGGGCGGGTTGAGGGCAAACCATAAAAGGGTGACAAGCGGAATCAGGCAGACGGCGAGCCAGCGCAAAAGAATGGGTTTGGACATGGTGTGTGTGCAAGAAATAAAAGAAACATTATACCCTGTCGTCTTTCAGACAAGTGCAAATCAGGCTATCATTCGGTTTATTTGAAGCGAACATTTATCCCTATGCAAACCCAAGCCATCATCCGCCATATCGTTCAATGGCTCAAAGATTACGCCGAGCAGGCGCGTGCCAAAGGTTTTGTCGTCGGTGTATCCGGCGGCATCGATTCTGCCGTGGTTTCCACCCTTGCCGCGCAAACCGGTTTGTCGGTTTTGTTGTTGGAAATGCCGATTCGTCAGAAATCCGACCAAGTCAACCGCGCACAAGAACACATGGCCCGTCTGAAACAGCGTTATCCCAATGTAAAAGCGCGAAGCGTTGATTTGACTCCGGCGTTCGATACGTTTGCCGATACCGTTGACGTCAGCGAAACCGAATTTCCCAACAAACAGCTGGCACTGGCCAATGCACGCAGCCGCCTGCGCATGACGACGCTTTATTATTACGGTCAGTTGCATGGTTTGCTGGTGGCGGGGACGGGCAACAAAATTGAAGATTTCGGCGTCGGTTTCTTCACCAAATACGGCGACGGCGGCGTGGACATCAGCCCGATTGCCGATTTGACCAAGACTCAAGTGTACGCGCTGGCAGCCGAGCTGGACGTATCGGAAGACATTCAAAAAGCCGTGCCGACAGACGGCCTTTGGGATACCGAGCGTACCGATGAAGAGCAGATGGGCGCATCTTATCCCGAACTCGAATGGGCGATGAGCGTGTACGGCAGCCACAAGCCTGAAGATTTTGAGGGCAGGCAGCGCGAAGTTTTGGCAATCTATACCCGATTGCACAAAGCCATGCAGCACAAAGTCAATCCGATTCCGGTTTGCAAGATTCCGGAAGAATTGTTTTAAGTTTGAATATCAAAAGGTCGTCTGAAAACGCTGGATTAAGGTTTTCAGACGGCCTTTTATATTTTATTTCAATAAGAATTGGGAATATGCTTGAAAAACAGCATCATCAAATACCAGAACAGCGTAGCGACTGCCGCGCCCAGCAATACCCACGCGCTGATTTTGGCGATTTCCCGAATGGTGCGCTTTTGTTGGCGGCTGAACAGACGGTTCACAATCAATGCCGCGATGGCGCAAAAGAAAAAGAATCGCAAAAGCCTGCCTATCATTCTACATCCTCCCAAAAATATTGCCTCTAATTAGGGCAGGCCGTCTGAAGCCTCATGCACAAAACAAAAACGAAACGTTATAATACCCCTTTTGCCGCATCACTTGGAAATTACAAATGACAACAAATGCCTCAGTGGGCATTGTAACGCCCCGGAAAATTCCGTTTGACACACCGCTTGCTCTGGAAAACGGCAAAACCTTACCCCGTTTCGACCTGATGATTGAAACCTACGGCACGCTCAATGCCGACAAAAGCAATGCCGTCCTTATCTGCCACGCCTTATCAGGCAATCATCACGTTGCCGGCAAGCACAGTGCGGAGGATAAATACGCCGGTTGGTGGGACAATATGGTCGGCCCCGGCAAACCCATTGATACCGAACGCTTTTTTGTGGTCGGTTTGAACAACTTGGGCGGCTGCGACGGCAGCACCGGCCCTTTGTCCGAGAATCCTGAAACCGGCCACGAATATGGTGCGGATTTTCCGGTTGTAACCGTCAAAGACTGGGTGAAGTCCCAAGCCATGCTTGCCGATTATCTCGGTATCCAAAAATGGGCGGCCGTTGTTGGTGGCAGCTTGGGCGGCATGCAAGCATTGCAATGGACGATTTCTTTGCCCGAACGGGTTGCCCACGCACTCGTTATTGCTTCCGCGCCTAAACTTTCCACCCAAAACATCGCGTTTAACGATGTTGCCCGTCAGGCGATTTTGACCGATCCCGATTTCCACGAAGGTAATTACCGCAGCCATCATACCGTTCCTTCACGCGGTTTGCGTATCGCGCGCATGATGGGACACATCACCTATCTTGCCGAAGACGGTTTGGGTAAAAAATTCGGCCGCATTTTAAAATCAGACGGCTATCAGTACGGCTACGGCGTTGAATTTGAAGTGGAATCTTATCTGCGCTATCAAGGCGACAAGTTTGTCGGCCGTTTTGATGCCAACACTTATCTGCTGATGACCAAGGCGCTCGACTACTTCGACCCGGCCGCTGATTACGGCCACAACCTCACGCGCGCCGTGGAAAATGTCCAGGCCAAATTCTTCGTTGCCAGCTTTAGCACCGACTGGCGCTTCTCGCCGCAACGTTCGCATGAATTGGTCAAGGCATTAATCGCCGCGCAAAAATCTGTGCAGTACATTGAAGTCAAATCTAATCACGGCCACGATGCCTTCTTGATGGAAGACGAAGCCTATATCCGCGCGGTTGCCGCTTACATGAACAACGTTTACAAGGACTGCCAATAATGAATCTGCGCGACGATTTGCAACTCATTTACGATTGGATACCCGAAGGCAGCCGCGTACTCGATTTAGGTTGCGGTGACGGCGAGCTACTGGCCGCGTTGGTAGCGCATAAAAACTGTGCCGGTTACGGTATTGAAATCGATACCGACAGCGTGATTGCCGCCATGACCCGCGGTGTAAATGTTATTCAGGCCGACTTGGAAGAGGGTTTGGCGGCGTTTGGCGATCAAAGCTTTGATGTGATTGTTTTGAGCCAAACCATTCAAGCCATGCAGAACACGGAAAAAATTCTGCGCTGCCTGATGCGCGTGGCCAAACAGGCCATCGTCAGCTTCCCTAACTTCGGCTATTGGCGCAACCGCTTTCAAATCGCCGTCGGCGGCCATATGCCGGTTTCCGAGCGCATGCCGTATCATTGGTATGATACGCCCAATATCCATTGGTGTACCCTCAAAGACTTTGATTTGCTGTGTGCCAAAAACAAAATCCGCGTGCTTGAGCGTGCGGTCATGACGGGCAACCGACAGGTCAAACATCTGCCGAATTTATTGGGCAGCCTGGCGTTTTACCGCGTGGGTTGATACGGCAATCAATAAAGGCCGTCTGAACAGGTCATCATGAAGCATGGCTTTTGCGGATACCTGTTCGACGGCCTTTTATTGTTCCAGCCGGTTTAAGCCTGTTTCAATTTTTCCAATAAGGCCAAACTGCCGGCATCGACCAGGCGGTAGGTTTCGTCAAAGTCGCCTGTGTACCACGGATCGGGAACGTGGTTGTAGCCTGAATCTGGGATAAGGTCGGTCAGTTTGAAGATTTTGCCGGGGTGAAAACCGAGCTGTTTTTCGGTTTCTCTGAGGTTGTTGTCATCCATCACGATGATGTAGTCGAAATGTTCGGCATCGCTGGGTTTGATTTTGCTGCTGGTAAAGCCTGACGGGTCGATGCCGTGTTGTTTGAGCACGCGGCGCGTGCCTTCGTGCATGTTTTCGCCGTCGTGCCAGCCTGATGTGCCTGCGCTGGCTGTGATAACGGCATTGCCCATGCCTGCTTCGCGGGCGCGGTGGCGCAGGACGTATTCGGCCATGGGGGAGCGGCAGATGTTGCCGAGGCAGACAAAAAGAATTTTGTGGGTTTTCATGTTTATGAAAATGAGCGGTAAGGTTTGAAAATCAATGCAACACGCTGAACCGTTTTCAGACGGCCTTGCGTGTCGCATTTTCAATTTAGTTTACATTGCTGAAGAAAGGATTGTGGCCTTCCAGTTTCAACGCTTGGGCATAAGTAGGGATGTTCTCGTTTTCGCCCAATGGGTTGTGTAGCAGGTAGAGGTGCTCGATTCGGCATTCAGCCATCAGGTCGAGGAAGTTTTGCTGAACGATGGCGATATTGTCGGTTGAAGCCAGCTCCCAAGTGAAGGTCTGCGGAACGATTTCAAACGCGCTGTCTGTCGCGTTGAAGCTGAACTGGAGCTTGCCGTCCGCCTTGGCTGCGGCAACAACGCCGACGCGCGGGCTTTGCATACGGATGGCGCGGATGGCGTTGGTGGCAAAAACGTCCATGGCCATGCGTTGGCGGGTGTGGCTGCCGTCGGTCAGGGCGTCAAGCGGCGTATTGGGCGAGAGCGGGTTGGTAAAGAGGGTAACGCCGTCGAGGGCGAGATGCTCTTGCCAAACCTGCATCAATGGCAGGCCTGCCTGTTGCAGGTTGAGGCCCAAGGCCGTCTGAATGTCTTTATTGCCGTAGCCCAGCGCGTAAACAACATGGACGGATTGGCCTTCGGGCAGCGTCAATGGTTTGTATTCGAATTTTTGCAGGAATGCGCCTGCCGCTTCATCGTTTTGCTTGGCTTGGAACCATTCGCCCGGGGTAACGCTGCTCAAGTCGGTCGATTGGACGAGGTAGGGCAGCCATTGCGTGTTTTGCGTGAGGGCGCGCAGGTTGGGGTAGTTTTGCAGGCATGCGAAGAGGGCTTCGGTAGGCAGCGTGAGCGGCAGGGTTTGTTCTTTTTTGCAACCGGCAACCAAAACCACAGGCAGGGCAAACCATTGGGCTTCGTTATCGTTTTCTGCCTTCAGGACTTCGCCCACGCTTTGAATCAGGCTGGTGTAAGTGCCGACATCGGGCGCCATGGTCATCGCCAATGAAAGGTTGATGTAATGGTTTTGGCTGAGCATGGTGCGGATTTCGGTTTGCAGTTGGCCGGCTGAAAGCTTGCGTGATGCGGAGGAGGAGTTGTGCGCCAGCTGATAGGCATTGAGCAGAAGGTGGTTTTTGATAGGGCTTTGCGGATAAGGGCGGGTATCGGGAAGAACAAAGGTTTTCATGGCGGTTTGAAGTGTTGTGTTGTAAGTGTGGCGATTATAGCAATTTAGTCGGTTGGTGTGCTTGTTAATACATGAAATTCAAATGACGGCAGGATGTACGCTTCATTTTTATGCAGTTTCAGTGTCGGTATTTTGAGGCTGAAGAGGATGGGGCCCGATGTGTTATAATTCATGACCAAACATAATTCAGAAAGGAACAAAATCATGCGCTTGCTTCATACTATGCTGCGTGTCGGCAATCTCGAACGCTCTTTGGATTTCTATCAAAACGTATTGAATATGCAACTGCTGCGCCGCCGCGATTATCCTGAAGGCCGTTTTACTTTGGCTTTTGTTGGTTATGGCGATGAAGCGGACCATACTGTTTTGGAACTGACCCACAATTGGGATACCGAGTCTTACGACTTGGGCGATGCTTACGGCCATATCGCGATTGAAGTCGATGATGCTTACGCTGCGTGTGAACGTGTCAAAGAAAAGGGCGGCAAAGTGGTACGCGAAGCTGGTCCGATGAAACATGGCACGACTGTGATTGCGTTTGTCGAAGATCCGGACGGCTACAAAATCGAATTTATTCAAAAGAAAAGCGGTAGCGATTCGGTACAATATTCATCTTAAGACATAAGATAATGGGAAAGGCCGTCTGAACATTCAGACGGCCTTTTGTTTGATCAGCCCAACTGTTTTTGCTTTTCGCTCAACAGGGCGTGTACTTGAAGCGCGGTGGCGTAGCGGTCTTCTCCCGCTTCAATCGGATCAAGGAAATGCAGCTCGACCGTGCTGGAAGGCTGGCTGATGACCATGCAGATGGATTGCCAGAGGCTGATATCGCCGTAGTAGGCGGTGTGCGGATTGGGGCTGCTGCCGTCCGGGTTCGGATAGCGGCAGAGTGCCGGAATAATCGGTACGCCTGCATCGTAGGCCGTCTGAAAAAAGCTCGGTTTGAACGGCAGGATTTCACGGCCTTCGGTACTGGTGCCTTCGGGAAAAATGGTGACGGTATCGCCGTTTTTCAGCGCTTCGGTTACGCCGGCGATTTTGGCAGAATTGCCTTTGATGCCGCGGTTGCGCGAGACGTAAACCGTTTGAGCCTGTGTGGCAAGATAACCGACCACAGGCCATTTGGCCACATCGTCTTTAGCCACAAAACGGCCGGGGAAAGCACCGTTGACCGCCATAATGTCCAACCATGAAATATGGTTGCTGATAATCAGCTGACCGCGATCTTCTTGCGGCGGCGTGCCGAAAGTTTGCAGTTTCATGCCGCAGGAAGCGAGCACGCGCAGCGACCATAATTGGATCGCGCGCAGTTTGCGTTTGCTGCTGTAAAAGGGAAACAGAAAAAACATTTCGGCCATGCCGTATAAAAGGCAGCCGGCAATGCAGAGAAGACGGAAGATAAAACGGATTTTGGCGGTCATTGTGTGTGTTTTTATAAAGATTAGGCAGGCCGTCTGAAGTTTCAGACGGCCTTTTATTATGAATCGGCTTTAGGGGCAAAACGCTGCAAGTAGCGGTCGGAAAGGTGGTTGATGTCCATCATGATCAGCACATCCGCGCAGTTGAACGCTTCATCGACGCAAGGCTCGCCGCAGAACCACGCGCCTGCTTTGAGATAGCCTTTGATCAGGGCAGGTACAGGCGGATTTTCAGACGGCGTGATGCTGTCCCATTTGAGCGGGTTGAGCGGTTTGACACACCATTGTGCCGGAGCGAGGTATTTGTCTTTCAAAGCATGATACAGGCCGGCCGCATCGTTGCCGCCGTCACGCATTTCGATACTGCCGCAACCAATCATAAAGCGCAGGTTTTCGTCTTTCATGAATTTGACCAAACCGGTCCACAACAGCATGACCAAGCCGCCGTTGCGGTAGTCCGGGTGGGTACAGGCGCGGCCGAGTTCGACGGTTTGCGGCAGGATGTCTTTCAAAGGCTCAAGATCAAATTCATGCTCGCTGTACCAGCCACCGACTTTTTTTGCGGTTTCTTCGGTAATCAGGCGGTAGCAGCCGATTACCTCGCCGGTTGCATCGTCAAAGGCGAGCAGGTGGTGGCAATGTTCATCATAAGGATCGACATCGCGGCCGTCATCGCTTTCGATTTCCGCACCTAACTCTTGGGCAAAAACCTGATAGCGCAATCTTTGGGCGGCTTCGATTTCAGCTTGGGTTTCTGCAAGGCGTACGCTCAGGCCGATTTTGGGGCCCGTTTGATTGAAACGGCTGGGGGACATGATGTTTCCTGTTTGAAGAAAATGGCTGATTATAGCGGATATACGGACAGATTTATATTGATTTGCTTTGCGGTAGGGCAAATTATGTCGGGTTGTTGGAAAAAGGCTTCAGGCCGTCTGAATTTGGCATGCCAAGCGGTAGAAGCGTAAAATCAACGTTTTTGCCGCTTTTTTATTATGGAAACCTCTTTCCTGCTTGCCGGAAAAATTACCGAGCTGACGCTGATTGTTTTGATGGGCGTGGCTTTGGTGAAGGCCGGGCTGTTGAAATCGGAAAACAGCTACACGCTCTCGGTCATCGCGCTTTACTTGATCAGCCCGTCTGTCATGATTCATGCCTTTCAGATGGACAATACGCCGCAGATTATCGAAGGGCTGAAGCTTTCCGTCACGCTGGCGGTGTTTTTCCATGTGGTGCTGATTGTTTTGGGCAGGTTGTTTAAACACTTGTTCAAACTCGATGCGCTCGAACACGCGGCAACGGTGTACAGCAATTCGGGCAACCTGATTATCCCTTTGGTGATGTCGGTATTTGGGCCGGAATGGGTGATTTACACCACCGGTTTTATCTTGGTGCAGACGTTTTTGTTTTGGACGCATCTGCGCCTGTTGATTTGCGGTCGCGGCAATGTGGCTTGGAAAACCATTTTCACCAATATCAACATCTTATCCATGCTGGTCGGGCTGCTGATGTTTGCCTTTCAAATCAAGCTGCCGCACATTGTCGATAATACTTTGGCGACGGTGGGCAGTATGATTGGCCCAGTTGCCATGTTGGTGGCGGGTATGCTTTTGGCTTCTTTGCCGCTACGCTCGATTATGTGGACGCCGAGGCTTTATCTCGTTGCTTTTTTAAGGCTGATTTTGATTCCGATATTATTGCTTTTTGCCGTCAAAGTTTGCGGTTTTGCCCATCATGATGTGCATACGGATACGGTTGTTTTAATCAGCTTTTTGGCAACGACTTCGCCTGCCGCTGCGACAGTTACCCAAATGGCGGTTGTTTACGGCAAAAATGCCCAAAAAGCCAGCGCGATTTATGGGCTGACAACCTTGCTGTGTATGGTAACCATGCCGGTCATGATTGCGTTATATCGTTGGATTATTTAAGAAAAGGGCAGGCCGTCTGAAACTTTGACTTTATGTTTCAGACGGCCTGTTTGTTATTTTAAATTTGAAAATAACTTTTATTATCAATTAATTAAACAATTAAAAAGCTATACAAAGACGGTAGCTGCGTGTATCCTTATGTCTAACATTCATTCAATATAAATCTTTAAAGGAACACAGCCATGACCGACTTTACCCTTTGGGAAACCGCGCCTTTCAATTCCACCATTGACCATATTTTGCAGCGTTACCACAATGTCCACCGTGCCCAGTTTGAAGAGTTGGTTCCGCTGGCGCAAAAAGTAGCGCAGGTTCATGCCGATACTTTTCCTGCCGAAGTTCCTGATTTGTTGGCCTATATGCAAAACGAGCTGTTGATGCACATGATGAAAGAGGAGCGCATGTTGTTCCCGATGATTAATCAGGGCGTGGGCCGTGGTGCGGCCATGCCCATCAGCGTGATGATGCACGAGCATGAAGAACACGACCAAGCCATCGCGCGTTTGGAAGAATTGACCAATAATTTTGAGCTTCCCGAAGGTGCTTGCGGCAGCTGGACCCGTTTGTACGCATTGGCCAAAGAGATGGTGGACGATTTGAAAGACCACATCCACTTGGAAAATGAGATTTTGTTCCCCCGCGTTTTAGCTTCTTAAGAATTGATGTTAATCAAGGCCGTCTGAATGTTCAGACGGCCTGTTCTTTAATCCCTTGCTAAGTTAGTACAATAGTTCTAAAATTTTAATAAAGAAACAAAAATAAGCAGTAAAGGCACACATCCGTTTTTTTGTTTACTTGAGAAGGAGTTTATGAATGAAACATTCTAAAGTTTTACTATCGGGTATTCTGTTTGCTGCTGTGACTGCATGCGCCCAAGCGACGGACGGTAGCTGGAGTGCCCTGCAGGATACGAAAACAGGCGTGCAGTCGCGACCTTATTATGAATTTGGCAATGTGGTTCAGAAGATTTCTTTTAAGAAAACCGGTAATCCGGAAAATGGTCTGAAAAAGCCTGTCTTGACGGTGTATCGCCAGGGCAAGCTGTTGGGCGAAGCATATAATTTGGAAGCCTCTCATGGCAGCTCCTTGTTGCCAACCCTGTTTCTGGTAAACGGCAAGTCATTAAATGTAAATGACGGCAACGATAAAAAACAATTGGCTTCTGCGAAGAGAATCGATTTTTACGATTTCGGTCACGGCCGTATCGGCCATGCAGTCTTTACCGCGCCTAACGGTATCTGTCAGGATATGAAACACGGCAAAGGCGTTTCTTATAAATTGATTACCAACTATATTGATTTTCCGGATTATCCTTCGCCTGAAAATATCTTGATTATCACTGCGCAAGGCAAATATGAGCAAGACGGGTTTATATTGGATGCCACTGAGTCAAGAGTGACCAGTGCCAATAAAGAGTTTGCCAAAAAATATGGCGAAGCCCTGAAATCCAAGAATGGCCCTGAGACCAGGCATGTGAATATGGCCAATGCAGCCAGTGCGGAAAAAGGCAGACTGTTGGCTGATTATATCTGTCAGTAATCATATTAAAGGCCGTCTGAAATTCAGACGGCCTTTTAAAATCATGAATGCATCTCTTGTTCAAACGACAGCAGAATCTGTTTTACTTCATCCGCTTCTTTGACGGCACGGATACGGTCGAACAATATCTGTGCCTGTTCAAACTCTTTTTTCATCATGCCCAGCCACTGTTTCAAACGGGCAACCGGATATTTGTTGTTGGCCTCTTTGGCAAGGCATAAGTCGAAGAATTGGACTATCCATGAGGAGACTTCGGCAAAGTCGGTGTCTTTCACTGTTTCGCCGTTTTCATATTGCTTGATTTGCCGCGCCAAGTCTGGACGGATAACCGCGCCGCGCCCGAGCATCACGCTGTCGCAGCCGCTGACGGTTTTAATGTCGAGATAGTCTTGAAGGCTGAACACATCGCCGTTGGCAGTAACGGGAATACTGACTGCATCGCGGATTTTGCGCACCCATTCCCAATGTGCCGGCGGCTCGTAGCCTTCGACTTTGGTGCGCGCGTGGACGGTCAACGCGCATGCGCCGCCGTTTTCAATCGCGGAAGCGCATTCCAATGCCAGACTTTTGTCTTCATAACCGAGCCGCATCTTGGCAGTCAGCGGAATGTGTTGTGGCAGGCGTTGGCGCAGGGTGTGGACGATGTGGTAAATCAAGTCGGGCTCTTTGAGTAAGACCGCGCCGCCTTTGTGTTTGTTGACCGTCGGCGCGGGGCAGCCGAAGTTGAGGTCGATTTTGTCCGCGCCGAAACGCACGGCTTCCAAAGCATTGACGGCCATGTTTTCCGCATCGCTGCCCAAAAGTTGGACAGTACAGGGTGTGCCGGCCGGCGTGCGGTTGGCATGGGCGATTTCGGGAACATATTTAAGCCAAGTGGCGCGTGAGTGGACCGTGTGTGTAATGCGGACAAATTCGCTGACGCATTCGTCAAATCCGCCGATGCGCGTCAACAGGTCGCGCATCACATCGTCCACCAGCCCCTGCATGGGGGCAAGAATAAGCTGCATGAGTCAGGCCGTCTGAAAAAAGGAGGACATATTGTAGCGGTATATCGGTTAAAATACAGCTTCCTTTTTCAGACGGCCTTTTTATGATGCACACAATTCCGGCAACCGCCGCCATGTTGGTAAAAAATTCAGAACGTTATCTTTCAGAAGTTTTGAGTGCGTTGAAAGACTTTGACGAAGTCCTGCTGTTGGACAACGGCTCGACCGACCGTACTTTTGAAATTGCTAAGGGCTTTCCCAATGTCAGCTATTACAAGCATGACTTTATCGGGTTTGGCCCGATGAAAAATCTGGCGGCCAGACTGGCGCAAAATGATTGGATTTTCAGCATAGACAGCGATGAAGTGGCGGATGAAGCTTTAATTGAATCCATTCGTGCGGCCGTTTTGGAAAATGAGAAGGAACACATCTTTTCGCTTTCCCGTTTGAACCATTACCACGGCAGACTGATTAAAGGCTGCGGCTGGTATCCGGATATTATTCCGCGCCTTTACCATCGCAGATTTACCTGTTTTTCCGACCGTCAGGTGCATGAGTCTTTGGTGTTGCCGCAGGAAGCCAAGGTTAGACAACTCGATGGCCGTCTGAAACATTATTCTTTTGAAAACGCCGAAGGGCTGATTCAGAAAATGCAGCAGTACAGCTCGCTGTATGCGGAAGAAAACCGCTTCAAGAAAGACAGTTCGCCGTTTAAGGCTTTACTGCATGGCGGCGTATCGTTTGTGAAAAATTACCTGCTCAAGCGCGGTTTTGCCTATGGTGCGGATGGCCTGACGATTTCGGTGTCCAACGCGCAAGGTTCGTATTACAAATATGTCAAACTCTACGAGCGCAACCGCACGATAACCGTCTCCCTCATCATCACCACCTACAACCGCCCCGATGCTTTGGAGCTGGTGTTGAAATCGGCTTTATCGCAAACCCGTCTGCCGGATGAGATTATTGTCGCGGATGACGGCTCAAGGCAGGAAACCGCCGAAGTGGTTGATTTTATCCGCCGTAGGACAAGCATTCCTGTTAAACATTCATGGCAGCCGGATAGAGGCTTTCGTGCTGCCGAATCGCGCAACCGTGCGCTGGCGCAGGCGAAAAGCGATTATATTGTGTTGATTGACGGCGATATGGTTTTGGATCCGTCTTTTATTGCCGATCATTTGAAGATTGCCCGAAAGGGCCGTCTGATACAGGGTTCCCGCGTGATTTTGACTGAGGATAAAACGCAGGATATTTTAGACGAAGGCGATTTGCCTGCTTTGTCCATGTTCAGCTCGGGAATAGAAAAACGGCTTTCCGCCCTGCGCTGTCGTTGTTTGGCCAAACTGGCAGGCCGAAAAGGTAACCGCAAACACAAAGGCATCAAAACCTGCAATATGGGCTTTTTCCGCAGCGATGCGCTTGCCGTTAACGGGTTTGACAATAGCTTTGTCGGCTGGGGCAGGGAAGACAGCGAATTTGTCGCCCGTTGCTATCATAACGGTATGAAACGCCATAATTTGAAATTTGCCGGCATTGCGTACCACCTCTGGCACAATGAGGCAGAACGCGATTCCTTGCCGCAAAACGACGCCTTGTTGGAGGCAACCTTGTCGGAACGCAAAATCCGCTGTGTTCATGGCGTATCGGATTTTATAAAAGATGAAGAAGTAGCTGGAAAATAGCTTTATCATTTCATCTGAATCATAGAGGCCGTCTGAAAATCTTCAGACGGCCTTTTTTGTGCTTTTGATGAGTCTATTGGTTAAATGAGAATATTATTTATTTGATGTAGATCAGTATGTATAATTAGGTAAAGTATGGTTAGGGAAGAGGGTTTACTCTATAATCCAATCGTTTGTAATTTTATTTCGGCGAAGGCCGGATTTTGGGAGTTGTGATGTCAACTATGTTTTTTATCCAGTTTGCCGTTGTGCTGCTGTGTATCCTGATTGGCGCGCAGGTTGGCGGTATTGGTTTGGGCGTGCTCGGCGGTATCGGCTTGGCCGTATTGTCTTTTGGTTTCCATCTTCAGCCGACCAGCCCGCCGATTGATGTGATGCTGATGATTATGGCGGTAGTGTCTGCTGCGGCGGCCATGCAGGCCAGCGGCGGTTTGGACTATATGATTAAAATTGCTACGCGCGTGTTGCACCGCAATCCGAAATACATCACCTTTATCGCGCCGGCGGTAACGTACACCTTTACCGTGTTGGCGGGTACGGGCCATGTGGCTTACTCGGTCTTGCCCGTGATTGCCGAAGTCAGCCGCCGCAATGGCATCCGTCCTTCCCGTCCGTTGACAATGGCGGTTATCGCTTCCCAATTTGCGATTGTTGCCAGCCCGATTGCCGCCGCCGTTGTTGCCTGCGTCTCCATGCTTGAGCCGCAGCACATCACGATGGCGGATGTGTTGAAAGTCACCGTTCCGTCCACGATTTTGGGTATCGGTTTGGCTTGCGTGTTCGTAAACAAACTGGGTAAAGAGTTGAAAGACGATCCGCATTATCAGGCTTTGTTGAAAGACCCGAACTATGTGAAAGAATACATCGATGTGGAGGAGCAAAAAACCGATGTCGTCATTTCGCCGAAAGCCAAATTGTCGGTCGGTATTTTCTTGACTGCGGCATTGCTGGTGGTTGTGATGGGTGCGCTGCCTGAGTTGCGTCCGGCTTTTGAACACGATGGCGCGATCAAGCCTATGGGCATGGCGCATACGATTGAAATCGTGATGCTGTCTGCTTCTGCGCTGATTATTTTGGCGTGTAAGCCCAATGGCGATGCGATTACCCGAGGTTCGGTATTCCACGCCGGTATGCGTGCCGTGATTGCGGTGTTTGGCGTGGCTTGGTTGGGCGATACCTTGATGAACGGCCACTTAACAGAAGTGGAATCGACCGTCAGTCATTTGGTTGAATCTGCACCATGGACCTTTGCCTTTGCCTTGTTTATCTTGTCGGTATTGGTCAACAGCCAAGGCGCGACAGTGGCAACGCTGTTCCCAATCGCTATCAAACTGGGTATTCCTGCGCCCATCATTATTGGCACATTTGTCGCGGTAAACGGCTATTTCTTCATTCCAAACTACGGTCCGATTATTGCCGCTATCGACTTCGATACAACCGGCTCAACCAAAATCGGCAAATTCATCTTCAACCACAGCTTCATGATTCCGGGCTTGTTGAGTATGGCATTTAGTCTAGTTTTCGGTTTGTTGTTGGTTCAACTGTATTATTGATGGACTGAACAATGAAGGCCGTCTGAAATTAAATTTCAGACGGCCTTTTTGATATTGTTATTTAGCAGGTTAATTGCAGTATTTATTGACGTCGTTTTGGTATTGCTTAATCAGGCTGTCGCGATTGGCCAAGCGTGCGCTTTCGGCGACTTGGCGGTTGATTTTGGCGATTTTGCAGTTTTCCAGCTTGTTTTGGTGGTTTTGCTCTTCGATTTTTTTATTGCGTTCTTCGATTTGTTTGTTTTGTTCCGCGACCTGTTCGTTGGGCTGCTCGGCAACCGGTTCAGATGCCGCAACAGCAGGTGCAACGGCAGGTTTAACGTTGTGCGTGCGGATGTTGACCACGCCGGAACGCTTCGGTTGCAGGCGGTTTGGCGTATCGGAATAGCTGTTGCCCGATGAGCCTTTCCAAGTGTAAACCTCGGCCGCGTCGGTCAGGGCGGCGGAAGAGAGAAGGGCTGCTATCAGACAGGTTTTGAGTACGGAAGATTTCATGGGTTTCCCTTATGTAAATGATGTTCTCATGCGGCTTATTTTACTTGAAACTGCAATGCGTTGGCATATTTTTGTACGCTAGATCAAATCATGTAAAAAAATAACGTTAAAACATGTATTGCCAATGTTAGCATCAAGCCGGTGTGATATAATGCCGTGCATCTTGCACAAACTGAAAGACCGAGCATCATGCGTATTGTAGAAAAAGCCTATACTTTCGACGACGTTTTGTTGGTTCCAGCGCACTCAAACGTGCTGCCTCGAGATGTCAAACTTCAAACCAAACTCACCCGCGATATCACGCTTAACCTCCCCCTACTTTCTGCTGCAATGGATACCGTTACCGAAGCGCGTCTGGCCATCTCTATGGCTCAAGAAGGCGGCATCGGCATTATCCATAAAAACATGACGCCGGAGTTGCAAGCGCGTGCCGTTTCCAAAGTGAAGCGCCATGAGAGCGGCGTGGTGAAAGATCCCGTTACCGTTGCGCCGACCGCATTGATCCGCGACGTATTGGAAATGCGCGCACAACGCAAACGCAAAATGTCCGGTCTGCCTGTTGTTGAAAACGGCAAAGTGGTCGGTATCGTGACCAACCGCGACCTGCGTTTTGAAAACCGTGTCGATCTGCCGGTTTCTGCCATCATGACCCCCCGCGACCGTTTGGTTACCGTTCCTGAAGGTACCAGCATCGATGAAGCACGCGAAATCATGCATGCGCACAAAGTAGAGCGCGTTTTGGTATTGAACGACCAAGACGAACTCAAAGGTCTGATTACCGTTAAAGATATTCTGAAAACAACCGAATTCCCTAATGCCAGCAAAGATGCCGAAGGCCGTCTGCGTGTCGGTGCCGCTGTGGGTACCGGCGGCGATACCGAAGAGCGCGTCAAAGCATTGGTAGAAGCAGGCGTGGACGTGATTGTGGTCGATACTGCCCACGGCCATAGCCAAGGTGTTATCGATCGCGTGCGCTGGGTCAAAGAAACTTACCCGCACATCCAAGTCATCGGCGGCAATATCGCGACTGCCCAAGCAGCTTTGGATTTGGTGGCCGCCGGTGCGGATGCCGTTAAAGTCGGTATCGGCCCGGGCTCGATTTGTACGACCCGTATCGTGGCCGGCGTGGGCGTGCCTCAACTGACTGCGATTCACAATGTTTCCGAAGCCTTGAAAGGTACAGGCGTTCCCCTGATTGCCGACGGCGGTATCCGCTTCTCCGGCGATATTGCCAAAGCTCTGGCAGCAGGTGCATACAGCGTCATGCTCGGCGGTATGTTTGCCGGTACGGAAGAAGCACCAGGCGAAATCGAACTCTACCAAGGCCGCTCTTACAAGTCTTACCGCGGCATGGGTTCGTTGGGTGCGATGAGCCAAGGTTCTGCCGACCGCTACTTCCAAGACAAAACCGACAGCACAGACAAATATGTTCCTGAAGGCATTGAAGGTCGCGTGCCTTACAAAGGCCCGATTGTGAACATCATCCACCAATTGACCGGCGGTCTGCGCTCCAGCATGGGTTATCTGGGTTGCGCCAATATTGCTGAAATGCACGAGAAAGCAGAATTTGTGGAAATCACTTCTGCCGGTATGAGCGAATCCCACGTTCACGACGTACAAATCACCAAAGAAGCGCCTAACTACCATCGTTAAACCACTATAAAAAGGTCGTCTGAAAATATTTCAGACGGCCTTTCTGTTTTTATAAGGTTTTAAAAATGAATCAAATATTGCTTGCCGCCGTTCGGTCTGTTGTCTCAGGTTGGGTATTTGTAGAATTTACCAGATAAATTGGGAAGACAAACGCTTCATGCGCTCAAACCAGAGTGCATCTGTTGAAATGAAATGTATCAAATAGTACGTTCTGCTCAGGGCGATTAAACCGAGTTTCAGACGGCCTTTTAAAAATCGTATTACAATAAGCCAAAATTAAAAACACATCCCATTATGTCCAAAAAAATCCTGATTATTACCCCAAGCTGGATTGGCGACTGCGTCATGACCCAACCGCTTTATCGCCGTTTGCATGAGCTGTATCCCGGCTGCATCATTGATGCTTTTGCCCCCAAATGGTCGATGGCTGTATTTGAGCGTATGCCTGAAATCAACCGTGTGATGGAAAATCCGTTTGGACATGGTGCGTTGGAATTGAAAAAACGCTGGCGTATCGGGTGTGAATTGGGAAAAGAAGGTTATGATCAAGTGATTGTTTTGCCCGGTTCGCTCAAATCCGCCATTATTGCCTTGGCTACGGGCATTAAACAGCGTACTGGCTACGTCGGCGAGTCGCGCTATTTTTTGCTGAACGATATCCGCAAGTTGGATAAGGCCGCGTTGCCCTTGATGGTTGATCGCTATACTGCGCTGGCGCATCCGACACAAGCGGATTTTAATGGGCATTCTGATAATCCGTGTTTCGCGATTGATCCAGAAAGCCGTCAAACCGCTTTGGCAAAACATGGTTTGACGACGGATAAACCGATTTTGGCATTTTGTCCCGGTGCGGAATATGGCCCGGCCAAGCGTTGGCCTGCGCGTCATTTTGCCGAACTTGGCCGCCGCTATTTGGCTGAAGGTTGGCAGGTTTGGCTGTTTGGTTCGCAAAAAGATTTTGATATTGCAGATGAAATCAACCGGCTTTCAGACGGCCTGTGTACCAATCTTTGCGGCAAAACCAATCTTTCGGAGGCGATTGATTTGTTGTCTTGTGCCGATACGGTCGTGTGCAACGACAGCGGTCTGATGCACCTTGCGGCCGCGCTTGATCGGAAATTGGTTGCGGTTTATGGCTCATCCAGCCCTGACCATACGCCGCCTCTAAGCCAAAAGGCAAAAATCGTCAGCTTGAATTTGGATTGCTCGCCTTGTTTCAAACGTGAATGTCCGTTGGGGCATACGGATTGTTTGAACAAACTGACGCCGGATATAGTGCAAAAAGCGGCGGAAGAGCTGGCTCGTTCGGCGTAATCCAATAAAGATTAGATGGAAAGCAGCAAAGGGCAGATTTGAGTCTGCCTTTTTGATTTTTTGTTTTTTCTATTTTTTAACGAAAGGCCGTCTGAAAATCATATTTCAGACGGCCTTTGGTTTGAAATCAATACATCTGATTATTTTTGATGCAGATTGTAAACGTATTCGACTTCTTCGCGGCTGCCCATGAATACGGCAACACGTTGGTGCAGGCCGGTAGGTTGGATGTCGAGCATGGCTTCGATGGCATTATTTGATGCGCCGCCGGCTTGTTTCATAATCAGGCTCATCGGGTTGGCTTCGTACATCAGGCGCAGTTTGCCCGGTTTGGATGGGTCGCGTTTGTCTTGCGGATACATGAATACGCCGCCGCGCATCAGGATGCGGTGGATTTCGGCAACCATGCTGGCTACCCAGCGCATATTGTAGTTTTTGCCGCGTACGCCGGTTTCACCTGCCAGCAGTTCGTCAATGTATTGTTGAACAGGGGCGAACCAATGTCTTTGGTTGGACATATTGATGGCGAATTCTTTAGTGGACTCGGGAACGCGCGGATTTTCTTTGGTCAGCAGGAATTGGTTGGCATCGTCCAGAGTGAAGACAAATACGCCGTGACCGACAGTCAGCACCAGTTGGGTTTGCGGACCGTATAAAACATAACCTGCAGCCACTTGGTCGCGGCCTTTCTGCAGGAAGGATTCGGTAGTCAATGCGCCTTCTGGTTTCGCCAAGACGGAGAAGATGGTGCCGACGGAGATGTTGACGTCGATATTGGAAGAGCCGTCCAGCGGATCAAACAATACTAAATAGCCGCCGTTTTCGTGTGTGGCGACATAGGTGTCTTCTTCTTCGCTGGCAAGGCCTGCGATGTTGGCATTGGCTTTTAAAACATCAATCATGATGTTGTTGGCGATGACATCGAGTTTCTTTTGGTCTTCGCCTTGGATGTTGCCGGTACCGGCCATGCCTAAAACGCCGGAAAGCGCGCCGAGGCGGACTTTGGCGTTGATGTCCAAACAGGCGGCGGCTACGGATTCCAGTACGCCGGCCAGCTCTTGCGGCAGTTTGTGTTCGGGCAGGTGTTGGGCTAAGAATTGGTTCAATGTCTTCATGGTTTCACTCTTTTCCTAAGTTTGAATCGGGTATTTTTCAATTTCAGGCCGTCTGAAAACGGCGTGTTCATTTGGTTTTGCTCTCGGCCATGCCTAAAACTTCTTTAGTGCAGGCGATGCTGGCGTCCTTGATGCGTTTTTTCAGCTCGTCACTCATGGTGTTGCTGCCGCCCAAAAGTGAGGTCGCTTCTTCGGGGCTGATTTTATCAACTGTTTTTTCACCGATACAGCGGCAGATTTTTTCAGTGGTCGCGGAATCAAACGGGCTTTTCCCTGCGGCTTTTTCTACGCAGGCTTCGGTTGCCGAGCGGACAAATTCGGTGCGGAAACTTTGGGTAAATTCTTCTTTAAATTCGTTTTTTGCAGATTCGCTGCACGCGCAAAGCAGGAGCGTGCAGGCTAGGGGTGTGCGTATATTCATGAGTGGACGGCCGTTAATTGTTATGTTGTGAATTGTAGTGGAAAAAGGCTTAAGTATAAAGGGTTAAGGCCGTCTGAACAGGTATGGCGGCAAAATCGAAGCGCTTGGATATACGTTCAGACGGCAGCGTTTATTTCGTTTTGCTTTCCAATACATAATGCGCGCCGGCATCTTGAGCCAAAATTTTGGAAAGTTCGGGCAGATTGTTTTGCAACTGTTCGGCAAGCATATAGGGCGGGTTGATGACGAACATACCGCTGCCGTGCATGCCGAAGCCGTCGCTGCGCGGCGTATGGACATGAAGCTCGGCGTGCAGATAATTGTCGGGAGCGATTTTTTTGAGTTCGTCCGGCAGTTTGCGGCTTTCTTCGCGGCTTAAACAGGGATACCAAACCATGTAGCAGCCGGTTTCAAAGCGTTTCAAGGCATCTTTCAAGACTTGGATGACGCGGCGGTAGTCTTGTTTTTCTTCGTAGGGCGGATCAATCAAGACGGCGGCGCGGCGGGGCGGAGGAGGCAAGAGCGAAATCAGGCCTTGATAACCGTCCGCTTGGCTGACTTGCACTTTGCGCGTCGGTCGGACTTCACGCATATTGTTTTGCAAATGGACAAAATCGGCAGGGTGCAGCTCAAAGAGGCGCATTTTGTCGCTGTCGCGCGTGAGCGCCTGTGCCAGCCAAGGCGAGCCGCAGTAAAGGTTGTCTTGCGGCAGGATTTGTTTCAGACGGCCTATAAATTCGGCCAATTCGGCAGGCAGCTTGTCAGCTTGTTCCAAGAGCGCAATGCCTTGTTTGTATTCGCCGACTTTTTGTGCTTCATCGCCGCTCAAATCATACAAACCGGCACCACTGTGCGTATCGATATACCAATAAGGCTTGTCTTTGCGGTTGAAATATTCGAGGACGAGGAAGAGGGTAAAGTGCTTGAGCATATCGGCATGGTTGCCGGCATGGAAGGCGTGGCGGTAGCTGAGCATGATCGGGCGGCGGAAATAAAAATCCGATTATACCCCAAACCATCGCCACCACCGCTTTCAGACGGCCTTTGTGCCTGGAAAATGCTACAATATCCGCCTTATCGTACCATCGGAAAGAAGACATCATGTTTACAGGCATCGTACAAGGCATGGGCAAAATTACAGACATCGTCCAACCTTCGCCCAACTTTCGTACCCACATTGTCGAGCTGCCCCTCGAAATCGCCGACAATCTGCAAACCGGCGCCTCTGTCGCCAACAACGGCTGCTGCCTGACCATTACCCGAATTGACGGCAACAAAGTCAGCTTTGATTTGATGGACGAGACTTTACGTAAAACCAATCTCGGCAGCTTGAAAGTCGGCGACAGTGTCAACTTGGAACGCGCGGCGCGGTTTGGCGATGAAATCGGCGGCCATGTGATGAGCGGCCATGTGATAGCGGTTACCCGAATTTCCCGTATCGAATCCAGCGAGTTCAACCGCACCGTTTGGTTTGAGCTGCCGGAAAACCTCAAGCCCTACATCCTGACCAAAGGCTTTGTCGGTTTGGACGGTTGCAGCCTGACCATAGGCGAAGTCGGCGACAGCGAATTTTGCGTACACCTGATTCCGGAGACTTTGGAGCGCACCCTGTTTGGCAGCCGCAAAGAAGGCGACCTCATCAATATTGAAATCGATCCGCAAACCCAAGCCGTTGTCGATACCGTGATGCGTGTGTTGGCGCAAAAGGCCGTCTGAAAGAAGAAAGTAAAAATGAAATTATCCGAATTTTTAAAAAAAGCCTATTCCGTTTTAAACCGTTTGGATTTAATTCTGCCTGACGAGCCGGGAAAAACCGACTGGCAGGCACTTGCCTACCGTTGGCACAGCGTGGGCAAAAAAGGCATTTTAGAAAGCCTGCCGCGTCCGCACACGTTTCCTTTGAGCCGATTGGCGGCAGTCGGTTCGCAAACCGACAGGCTGAAACGCAATACCGAGCAATTTTTGGCAGGCCGTCCGGCCAATAATGTTTTGATGACCGGCGCGCGCGGTACGGGTAAATCTTCCTTGGTTAAAGCGTTGTTGCACGAATACGCCGAGCGCGGCCTGCGACTGATTGAAGTGGATAAAAGCGATTTGGTCAGCTTGCCGGCTTTGTTGACGCTGTTATCCGGCCGTACTGAGAAATTTATCGTCTTCTGCGATGATTTGTCGTTTGAAACCGGCGATGAAACCTATAAAGCCTTGAAAACCGCTTTAGACGGCGGACTGTCGCAACGTTGCTCTAATGTTTTGGTTTATGCCACGTCCAACCGCCGCCACCTGATTCCAGAATACATGGATGAAAACGGCGGTACTACGGGCACTCGCGGCGAAATCCATCAGAAGGAAGCCGTCGAGGAGAAAATTTCCCTTTCCGACCGCTTCGGCTTATGGCTGAGTTTTTATCCTTTCGACCAAAACGATTATTTGACCGCCGTAGCCAACTGGTTGGATGATTTCAATGTGCCTTTTGACGATACCGCACGCCAAGCCGCGTTGCAATGGGCGCAAATGCGCGGCAGCCGTTCAGGCCGCTCGGCATGGCAGTTTGCCTGCGACTGGGCAGGACGGTTGCCGGAAGAAAGAGTGCTAGATTAAGGCTGAAAAAGTAAAGGCCGTCTGAATATGGTTTCAGACGGCCTTTTGTATTTTTATTTATCCATCAGTGCAAGCATGAAGACAACCATTGTTGGCGTTGGCGCGGATTGAGCAGATGATAGAGGCGGTATTGGATTTCCATTTCATCCACCGCATAGTCCATGCTGGAGAGGTAGCGGTTTTCAACATAATCGCGGGCGGCGTTTGAATCGAATGAGTCGCCGGAGAGGATTTTGATGATGGTTTGACGGCGGTTGCGGTCGGAGCGTACGGTTTTGCGGTAGGCTTTATCGTTGATTTGTTTGAAGTCGGTACGCAGGCGGCGCAGGGCGGCGTGTTGGTCGGCGGATAGATTAAGCTGTCGGATGTCGCAATTTGGATGGAAGTCGTCCAAAGTGGCCAGAAACGGGCCGGCATGGGCAGGCAGGCTGGAACAGAGTAGGGCGAGTGCTAAGAAAATAAAAGTCGGATAGCGGGAAAGTGCGACAGACACGGTGTTTTCCTAATATTTCATCAGGTTTGGAAATATAACCGATTAGCGTGTGAAAGGCAGTATCAAAGCAGTTAACTTTTGTTAATGATGTTAGATTTTTTCTGCATATGTATGTATTCAAATAATTTATTTTCAAAGCCTTACAATTTGATTTTAAGTTTCATTAATGTATGTGAAATGTAAATTCATAAAAATGACGGTAGAGACGTTGTCGGCAGCATACAACATAGGGGCAAAAATGCGATAATGACAAAGGAACACACTTTAGGAGAACAAACATGACCGACTACCGTATCGCCCCCAGTATTTTGTCTGCCGATTTTGCCCGTTTGGGCGAAGAGGTTGCCGAAGTTATCCGCGCGGGTGCGGATTTGATTCATTTTGACGTGATGGACAATCATTATGTGCCGAATCTGACTTTCGGCCCTATGGTTTGTGCGGCTTTGAAACCGTATGCAACCGTGCCGGTCGATGTGCATTTGATGGTTGAGCCGGTGGACGATTTGATTCATGCGTTTGCCAAATCCGGTGCCAATATCATTACCTTTCATCCCGAAGCCAGCCGCCATGTCGACCGCAGCTTGGGTTTGATTAAAGAATACGGCTGTCAGGCAGGCTTGGTATTGAATCCTGCTACGCCGGTTAATATTCTGGAAAACGTTTTGGACAAACTGGATATGGTGTTGCTGATGTCGGTCAACCCGGGCTTTGGCGGACAAAGCTTTATCCCGAATACGCTGGTGAAAGTCCGCAAAGTGCGCGAGATGTTGGACGAGTATGAACGGCAAAGCGGCCGCCATATTGCATTGGAAGTCGATGGCGGCGTGAAGACAGACAATATTGCAGAAATTGCGGCGGCAGGTGCGGATACGTTTGTGGCCGGTTCGGCGATTTTTGGCAAACCGGATTATAAAGCCGTTATCGATGAAATGCGTCAACAGTTGGCGCAAGTCGGATAACGAAGCCGGGATATTCTTGGTTTCCAAATTTTAAATAATCAATGTTTAATATTAAAGGCCGTCTGAAATAATTTTCAGACGGCCTTTTGTTTTAGCCTAAACCCTTACAGCGGCCATTTCAATGCAGGATTGCTTTCAATGACTGCTTTGAATTGGTTTTGAATGCGCTCAATCGCTTCTTGCGTATCCGCTTCAAAACGCAACACCAAAATCGGCGTGGTATTGGAAGCACGCATCAGGCCGAAGCCGTCAGGGAATTCAACGCGCAAGCCGTCGATGGTGATGATTTCGGTCGCACCTTCAAACTTGGCATTGGCAGCCAGCTCTTCAATCACTTTGTGGCCGTTGCTGCCTTCGGGCAGGTCGATGTTGAGTTCGGGCGTGGAAATGCTTTGCGGCAGCTTGTTCAACACTTCGGACGGATTGTCGAAGGCAGACAGGATTTCCAAGAGGCGTGCGCCGGCATACATACCGTCGTCGAAGCCGAACCAGCGTTCTTTAAAGAAAATGTGTCCGCTCATTTCGCCGGCCACCAGTGCGCCGGTTTTTTTCATGGTGGACTTGATGAAGCTGTGGCCGGTTTTTTCCATCACAGGATCACCGCCGTGTTCTTTAATCCAAGGTGCGAGCAGGCGGGTGGATTTGACGTCGAAAATCACTTTGGCTTTAGGATTGCGGCTCAACACGTCTTGCGCGAAAAGCATCAGTTGGCGGTCCGGATAGATGATGTTGCCGTCTTTGGTAACCACGCCCAAGCGGTCGGCATCGCCGTCAAATGCCAAGCCGATTTCGGCATCGCCATTTTTGAGCTCGACGATGAGGTCTTGCAGGTTTTTCGGTTTGGAAGGGTCGGGGTGGTGGTTAGGGAAGTTGCCGTCCACTTCGCAGAAAAGTTCGGTTACTTCGTTGCCCAAGCCTTTGTAGAGTTTGCCCGCGAATGCGCCGCCGACACCGTTGCCCGCGTCGATGGCGATTTTCATCGGGCGTTTGAGCTTGATGTGGCCGACGATATTGTTGTGGTATTCGCCGGAGATGTCTTTTTCGGTTACGCTGCCTTGTTTGTCAGCGGCAACAAAACCGTCTTTTTCAATAATGGCTAAAAGTTCTTGAATGGCTTCGCCTGCGAGCGTGTCGCCGCCGAGCATCATTTTGAAACCGTTGTAATCGGGCGGATTGTGGCTGCCGGTAATCATCACGCCGCTACCGCCGCATTCGTTGATGGCCGCGAAGTAGAGCATAGGGGTGGCAACCATGCCGACATTGAGGACGTCGATGCCGCTGTCTGTGAAACCGCGTTGAATCTGCGCCATCAGGCCGGGGCCGCTCAAGCGTCCGTCGCGGCCGAGTGCGATACGGGTAATGCTTTTTTCTGCGGCTTTGGTGGCAATGGCTTTGCCGATTAAGTAGGCTGCTTCGTCAGTCAGGGTTTTGCCGACGATGCCTCGGATGTCGTAGGCTTTGAAAATGTCGCGGGCGATATTTGCCATGTGGATTTCCTTTAAATTTAAGGGGAAATAATGAGGCTTATTCTAACACGGCTAAAAGGCCGTCTGAAAAAATCAGACGGCCTTTTGTTGTTACATCAAAGAACAGTGTTGTTTGGACGAATCAATTGTTGAAAGTGTTGCACTGGTTGATGTCGCCGCTTTCCAAGCCGCGCTTGAGCCAAGTCATGCGTTCTTCGGACGAGCCGTGGGTAAAGCTGTCGGGAACGACATAGCCCTGAGCTTGTTTCTGCAAGCGGTCGTCGCCGACGGATTCGGCGGCAAGCATCGCTTTTTTAATATCTTCGGCTTTGAAGATATTGTTGTTGACGGCGTAGTGTCCCCAAATACCGGCGAAACAGTCGGCCTGCAATTCGAGTTTGACGGAAAGGGCGTTGGCCTCTTTCTTGCCGACTTGCTGTTGCATTTTGTGGACTTTAGGCAGAATGCCGAGCAGGTTTTGAACGTGATGGCCGACTTCATGGGCAATAACGTAGGCAAACGCGGCATCGCTGGCGGATTCGAGCTTGGTGCGCATGTCTTCGTAGAAGCTCAAATCCAAATAAACTTTTTGGTCGCCCGGGCAGTAAAACGGACCCATGGCAGATTGGCCTGTACCGCAGGCGGTGGATGTACCGCCTTCATACAACACCATGGTTGTCGGTGTGTAGCGTTGGCCGTGTTGTTGGAAATATTTGCTCCATGCTTTTTCCGTCTCGGCAAGGACGACACGGGACATTTCGTTCAATTCGGCTTCTTGTTGGCTGTCGAGTCGGGTAGCTTGCTGGGTAGGAATGCCCATTGAAGATGAGCCGCCGACCAAACCGCTCAAATCCACGCCGTAATATGCGCCGACCAAAACCACAATAATGCCGAGTATGCCCGGCGTTTTGCCGCCACCGCCGCCACGGCTTCCGCGGCGATCTTCGACGTTTTGGCTTTGTTCACGGCCTTTCCAATCCATAATGCGTATCCTGTGTAGTTTTCATGCGGCGGATTATACTATGGAATGTCAAATGTGTTTGATCGAATTGTGAATATTGCTGGAGGCCGTCTGAAAATGCGACATCGGGAAAGTGAAAACGGCAGTATCTTTCAGACGGCCTTGGTGTTTGTTAGAATGAACAAACCTACTATTGGGAGATATAAGATGAAAGTCAGCAGTAAAGCTATTGTCAACGGCGAATTTGAAGACAAATACGGCAAGCGCGGCAGCCAGTTCAGTCCGAGCGGTATGCCTTCTTATTCGATTCCTTTTGAAATCGAAGATGCGCCTGAAGGAACAAAATCGTTTGCCGTGGTATTGGAAGACAAAGATGCCATTTCAGCATCGGGTTTTGTATGGACGCATTGGTTGATTTCGGATTTGAAACGCACTTCCGTGGCAGAAAATGAGAGTATTTCTGCAACAGATTTTACGCAGGGCGCGAATACTTGGGCGAGCGCGTTGGGTAAGTTTGAAATCGAAGAGGCTTCGTTTTACGGCGGTATGGCGCCACCGAACAACCGCCATCGTTACGAGCTGATTGTGTATGCGCTGGATACCGTTTTGGATTTGCCGCGCGGTTTCCGCTTTAATGAGCTGCATTTTGCCATGCAGGGCCATATGTTGGATTCGGCATGCGTGGTCGGTACTTATGATGTGTGAAGGTATCGTCATTAATGATTGAAAAACAGCCTGTCCGTTTTGAATTCGGACAGGCTGTTTTTATGGGAAATCAAATCAATTAAACCACTTCGGCTTTGGTGATGATCACAGGCTCGGTCGGTACATCGTCGTGGTAGCCGTGGCGTTTGGTAGAAACGCCTTCGATGGCATCGACAACGTCAAAACCGTCAACGACTTTACCGAATACGGCATAGCCCCAGTCTTGGACGACGGTTTTGCCGTACAATTCTTTAGAGCGGAAGTTCAGGAAAGCGTTGTCGGCAGTGTTGATGAAAAATTGCGTGCTGGCAGAGTGCGGATCGGAAGTACGCGCCATGGCGATGGTGTATTTTTCGTTAGGCAAACCGTTGGACGCTTCGTTTTGAATCGGATCGCGGGTTTCTTTTTCGTTCATGTTTTCATCCATGCCGCCGCCTTGAATCATGAAGCCTTTGATGACGCGGTGGAAGATTACGCCGTCGTAGAAGCCGTCTTTAACGTATTGCTCGAAGTTTTTAGCAGTAACGGGGGCTTTGTCGAAATCGAGTTCGATTTTGATGTCGCCTTTGTTGGTGTGCAGGATAATCATGGGTTTCCTTTCGTTAGAATCCGGTTTTGAATCATTTGTTAAATTGTGTCTGAACGACAAACTTCAAGGCCGTCTGAAAAATATTCTTTCAGACGGCCTGGACTATGTTTACGGGTTTACGGCATCAGGACGAAATAAGCCCACAGCGCAACCAATACGATACAGAGGACGTTCAGCAATAAGCCGACGTTCATCATTTCGCGTTGCTTAATCAAGCCCGTACCGAACACAATCGCGTTAGGCGGCGTAGCAACCGGCAGCATGAACGCGCAAGACGCGCCGATGCCGATGACGAATACTAAGACTTGTTCGGGCAGCCCCATTTGTGTGGCGATGCTGGCGAAAATAGGCACGAGCAGCGCGGCGGAGGCGGTGTTACTGGTGAACTCGGTCAGGAAGATGATGAAGGCGGCAACCACGAAAATTACCAGCAATGCAGGAGAATGGGAGAAGGTGGAGGCAACCTGTTGACCCAATGCTTCAGACGCGCCGGAAGATTGCAGCAACGCGCTCAAGCTGATACCGCCGCCGAAGAGCATCAATACACCCCAGTCGGTATTGCGCGCGACTTCTTTCCATTGCGCCACGCCGAATACGACGACGGCAACGGCGGCAATCAGGGCGATGACGGTGTCTGGGTTGGAAATACCGAATGCAGCTTTGATTTTGGAGCTGAATACCCAAGCAACGGCGGCAGCCAAGAAAATCAACAGCGCGATCACGCGGTGTAGCGTCCAAGGAATAGACTCCTCTTTAACTTCCACACGTTCGTTCAAATTAGGTTTGAGGATGACATACATGGAGAACAGCATCAGCGGCAGAATCAACAGCATCATCGGCAGGCCGAGCTTCATCCAGCCGACGAAGTCCAAGTTCAGCGCTTTGGCGGCAATCATGTTTGGCGGTGAACCGACCACGGTACCCAAACCGCCGATACTGGCGCAGTAGGCGATGCCGAGCAGGACGAAAACGTAGGTTTTGCGCTCTTTTTCTTGGTCGAGGTGGCTCATCATACCCATGGCTAAAGGTAGCATCATGGCGGCGGTCGCAGTATTGCTGATCCACATGGACAGGAAGGCGGTAACGGCAAACAGCATCAACACAGCCACTTTCATATTGCCGCGCGACAGGCGCAACAGGCTGACGGCGATTTTACGGTCGAGGCGCTGCATGTGCAGGGCGGTGGCAAGCGCGAAGCCGCCGAAGAAGATGTAAATCGTCGGATCGGCAAAGCCCGCCATCGCTTTTTTGATGTCCATGTCGGGGAAGCCGAGTACGACGGCGAGAATCGGTACCATTAATGCGGTTACCGTGATGTGGACGGCTTCGGTAAACCAAAGCGCGGCTACGAAAATCAATAGCGCGATGCCTTTGTTGGCGTCGGGGCTGTAAGGCAGGATGCTGTAAATGCCGAAACAGACGACGGCGGAGATGATGGTGGTCAGCAGGCCTTTAAAGTCGGTAATCGGCTTTTGTGCACTGAGCAGCTCGACGTTTTCCGGATGCTGGGTTTTGTCCTTTGCGTGCAGATCCATAGAATGTTCCTCTGAAGTTTGCTGGTTTTTCTTTTACGCTTGTGCCGGCCGTTTTCAGACGGCCTGACAGCGACAGTATATTTGTAATTTAATGTAGTGTAAATAAATTGTAAATTATTTTTTAAAATAAAATAAAAAACGGACAAGCAGCAGGAAGGCTGTTTGTCCGTTCGATTAGGAAAGTGATTGGATTTTAAACGTTTTGTGGCGGGTTGCCTTGTGCTTTAACCAGCAGGCTGCACACGGCCAAAGCGGCCGCAGCCAAGAGCGCGCCTGCAATGCCGATATTGGAAAGGCCGAACCAAGTGGTCACGTAATGCCCCAAAAGCGCACCGCCGCCGATACCGACATTGTACAAACCTGAATAAATCGAGTTGGCCACATCTGTCGCATCGGAAGCAAACGTTAATACTTTGGAGACCATGCCCAAGCTGACGATGACGATGGCCACGCCCCAAATAAACACCAGCGCATATACCGCATACGGGAAAGAGGCAAGCGGCAGAAGCAGCAGGGCGGAGAGCAGGATGACCGTCACTGCGCCGAGCATAAACAAACGTTGCGCTTTGGCAAACCATTTGCCGAACAGATAAGATGCGGCAAATCCTGCCAAACCGTACAGGCTCAAGACTATTGTTACTTGTTCGGCTTTAAAGTGGCCGATTTGCAAAACGAAAGGCTCGATATAGCTGTATGCCGTGAAATGGGCTGTAATAATCAACACCGTCATGGCATAGAGCAGCATCAGGTTGCGGCGTTTGAACAAACTCGGCAGGCTGCTTAAAGAGCCGGTATTTTGGCTGGGTAAAGCAGGCAGGTTTTTAGCCAACACCAGCATTACGCCGGCGGCGCAGACACCAATCAGCAGGAAACTGAGCTGCCAGCTGAAATATTGCCCGACCACGCGTCCGAGCGGAATACCCAACACCATCGCCAAAACCGTACCCGTGCTGAGCAGGCCCAAAGCCTGATTGGTCTTACCGTCCGGAGCAAGCCGTACCGCCAAAGAAGCCGTAATCGACCAAAATACTGCGTGTGTCAGCGCAATCCCGATACGGCTGACTAAAAGGATGTTGAAGTTCCAAGAAAAGAACGACAGCGCGTGAAACAGCGCAAACAGTGCAAACAGCATCAGCAATAATTTGCGCCGTTCGATGTTTTTCGTCATCAGCATCAGCGGCAGCGATAGGAGCGCAACAATCCACGCATACACCGTAATCATCATGCCCACTTCCGTTGCCGGTTTGCCAAAGCTCTGACCGATGTCGCTCAAAAGCGCAATCGGAATGTATTCGGTGGTATTGAAAATAAACGCCCCCACCGCCAGCGCGCATACGCTAACCCATTGTTTGAATGTTGAAGTCATTATTATGTCCGTTTGATGAAGCAAAAGGCGTTATTGTACGCCTATCTGCATTTTTCAGACGGCCTTAATGAAGAATTTGCAAGCTGTTTGCGTAAGGAGTAAAGTGTTCGGCAACCATATTTGTGTGAATGAAAGGAAATACAAATGCAAACTGTTACCCTCAACATCGACGGCATGACCTGCGGTGGCTGCGTGAAAAGCGTAACCCGTCTTTTGGAAGGCGTAGAAGGCGTAGAAAAAGCAGAAGTCAGCTTGGAAAACAAAAATGCAGTGATTACTTTCGATGAAAGCAAAACAGATGCCGACGCGCTGATTGATGCCGTAGAAGACGGCGGCTACGATGTGGCTTTGTAACCGATAAGTGTATTTTGAAAAGGCCGTCTGAAACGCTTCAGACGGCCTCTGTCTCTTGATAACTTACTTTTTGCCATTATTTGGATTACACCGCCACACGGGTAAACAAAAGTTTTCGCGCATATCTGAAGCAAAGCGGCGGCAAGTGGCTGCCGTATTACGACGAGGCCTGTACCAAACCGTTAGCGGCCGACTAAGGCTACCTGAAACTTTTCAGGTAGCCTGTTTCTATTCTGCCAAAGCCGCCTAACGCTCCTCCAGCCCGGCCAAAATCGCACAATCCGGGAAGTCGTCTCCCGTGCAGGCATCGTGCCAACGTTGCAGCTCGGCCACCATGCCCTGCAAGCGTTCGATTTTGGCTTCCAGCTCGGCGATGTGCCGCGCAGTGAGCGTTTTCACTTCGCGGCTGGTACGCTGCGGGTTGTGTTGCAGGCTCAAAAGCTGCCCGATCTGCGGCAGCGAAAAGCCCACTTCCCGCGCATGGCGGATAAAGCGCAGCCGGACAAGGTCGGCCTGTCCGTAGCGGCGGTAGCCCGCTTCGCTGCGCGCGGCCGGGGCGATTAGGCCGTGCTTTTCGTAGTCGCGGATTTGTTTGGCGGAAAGGCCGCTCTCGGCCGCGGCCTGGCTGATGTTCATCATGATGCTTGACCTTTACTTCGGGTGAAGCTTTATAGTGGCGGCACTTAGCAGGAAAGCAAGAGCAGACCCATCATTTCAGGCTACCTGAAAGCTTTGGCTGCAACGGGCTTTAAAACCTCAGCCTCATTCCAACAGAAAGGAAACCCTATGCAAACCATCACATTAAACATCGAAGGCATGACCTGCGGCGGCTGCGTGAAAAGCGTTACCAGCATCCTCGAAGGCGTAAACGGCGTGGACAAGGCCGAAGTGAGCCTGGAAAACAAGAACGCCGTCGTGGAATTCGACCCCGCCCAAACCAACCCCGCCGCGCTGATAGAAGCGGTGGAAGACGGCGGCTTTGATGCGGCTTTGTAAATCGAATCGCAACAAATCGACTGCAACACCCCAAAGGCTACCTGAAAACCCTGCTCCGCTTTTTTCAGGTAGCCCAACCACATTCAGAAGGAAGAAACCATGCAACAAAAAGTCCGTTTCCAAATCGAAGGCATGACCTGTCAGGCCTGCGCTTCGCGCATTGAAAAAGTGTTGAACAAAAAAGATTTTGTCGAATCGGCAGGGGTAAACTTTGCCAGCGAGGAGGCGCAGGTTACGTTTGACGACAGCAAAACTTCCGCTGCCGACATCGCCAAAATCATTGAGAAAACCGGTTACGGCGCAAAGGAAAAAACGGAAGATACATTGCCGCAACCTGAAGCAGAACACCATATCGGCTGGAGGCTGTGGCTTTTGCTGGCCATTAATATTCCGTTTTTAATCGGCATGGCAGGCATGATGATCGGGCGGCACGATTGGATGATTCCGCCTGTATGGCAGTTTGTGCTGGCAAGCGTGGTGCAGCTTTGGCTGGCCATCCCGTTTTACAAAAGCGCGTGGGCGAGCATTAAGGGTGGGCTGGCGAACATGGACGTGCTGGTTACCATCGGCACGGTATCGATTTACCTGTATTCCGTTTATATGCTGTTTTTCAGCCCGCACGCGGCGCACGGCATGGCACACGTGTATTTTGAAGTAGGCGTGATGGTGATCGGTTTTGTGTCGCTGGGCAAATTTTTGGAACACCGCACCAAAAAATCCAGCCTGAACAGCTTGGGCTTGCTGCTCAAACTCACGCCGACCCAAGTCAACGTGCAACGCGATGGCGAATGGAAACAGCTTCCCATCGACCAAGTGCAAATCGGCGACCTTATCCGCGCCAACCACGGCGAACGTATTGCTGCCGACGGCATCATCGAAAGCGGCAGCGGCTGGGCGGATGAGAGCCATCTTACCGGCGAATCCAACCCCGAAGAGAAAAAGGCGAGCAGCAAAGTGTTGGCAGGCGCGCTGATGACCGAAGGCAGCGTGGTGTACCGCGCCACACAACTCGGCAGCCAAACCCTGCTTGGCGACATGATGAACGCGCTGTCCGAAGCGCAGGGCAGTAAAGCGCCGATTGCGCGCGTGGCAGACAAGGCGGCGGCGGTGTTTGTGCCTGCCGTCGTGGGCATCGCGCTTCTGACTTTTATCGCCACTTGGCTGGTAAAAGGCGATTGGACGGTTGCTCTGATGCACGCCGTTGCCGTTTTGGTAATTGCCTGCCCGTGCGCGCTCGGTCTGGCAACCCCTGCCGCGATTATGGTCGGCATGGGCAAAGCGGTGAAACACGGTATTTGGTTTAAAGACGCGGCGGCAATGGAAGAAGCCGCCCACGTCGATGCCGTCGTGCTGGACAAAACCGGCACGCTGACCGAAGGCAGGCCGCAGGTTGCCGCCGTTTATTGCGTTCCCGACAGCGGCTTTGACGAAGACGCTTTGTACCGCATCGCCGCCGCCGTCGAACAAAACGCCGCTCATCCGCTTGCCCGCGCCATCGTTTCCGCCGCCCAAGCGCGCGGTTTGGACATTCCCGCCGCACAAAACGCGCAAACCGTTGTCGGCGCAGGCATTACCGCCGAAGTGGAAGGCGTGGGTTTGGTGAAAGCAGGCAAAGCCGAATTTGCCGAATTGACCTTGCCGAAGTTTTCAGACGGCGTTTGGGACATTGCAAGCATTGTTGCAGTCTCAGTCGATAACAAACCTATCGGCGCATTCGCACTTGCAGACGCGTTGAAAGCCGATACCGCCGAAGCCGTAGGCCGTCTGAAAAAACACAATATCGATGTCTATATTATGAGCGGCGACAACCAAGGCACGGTCGAATATGTCGCCAAACAACTGGGCATCGCACACGCCTTTGGTAATATGAGTCCGCGCGATAAAGCCGCTGAAGTGCAGAAACTCAAAGCCGCCGGCAAAACCGTGGCGATGGTCGGCGACGGCATCAACGACGCACCCGCGCTCGCCGCCGCCAACGTCAGCTTCGCCATGAAAGGCGGTGCGGACGTTGCCGAACACACCGCATCCGCCACACTGATGCAGCATTCGGTCAACCAGCTCGCCGATGCCCTGCTGGTGTCGCAGGCAACTTTGAAAAACATCAAGCAAAACCTGTTTTTCGCCTTCTTCTACAATATTTTGGGCATTCCGCTCGCCGCGCTCGGCTTTTTAAACCCCGTTATCGCAGGCGCGGCAATGGCGGCAAGCTCGGTTTCCGTGTTGAGCAATGCCTTGCGCCTGAAACGGGTGAACATTGAGTGATAATATAAAGGCCGTCTGAAGATTGTTTTTTCAGACGGCCTGTCATCAAATATTTTTGGAGAAATAATCAGATGAAAACACTTCGTTTATTGTTTGGTTTAGCATTGGTTGCCACTGCATTTAGCGTGCAGGCTGAGGATTACAGCGAGAAGCAGCACGATAAGCTGATACGGGAATGCAATCGGAACAATCTGGAGAGTTGCGTCACTGCGGCCATTTGGATGCGCGATTATCTTGAAGCGCCTGCTCATGCGTATCCGTTTCTGAAAAAAGCCTGCGATGGCGGCAATATGCGCGGCTGCAATGTTTTGGGTAATCTGTATCTCAATCCGTCCAGCGGTTTGGGCATGGATTATGCCGCCGCAGTCAAGCTCTACGAGCGAGCCTGTAAAGGCGGTTATGAAAATACCTGTACCAATTTTGAAGAAACTAAAGCAGAGATGGCGCAAGGCAATACACCAGACCGCGACAGCCGTTTAAACCAACTGAGCGAATCTTGTGCTTTGGAAAACGAATCCGCTTGTCAGGCGTTAATGATGGAAATGCAACGTTGAGCGTCACGCTGAGGCCGTTTGAAGATTGTTTTTCAGACGGCCTTTAATCCATATTTTCTGATTTCGAGACTTAAGCGGGAGTATGTCGTATGGACATGATGTTGTTTACCAATATTGTATTGATTGTTTTATGTATTTTTACCATGTTGCTGGTGTGGTCGCGTAACTGGAAACGCAAGCAGGCGTATTTTGAGAAAATCAAAAGCAATCCGGAAAACCTCAAATGGGTTGGGCAGAATCTGACTGGTCAGGAATGGAAGGATTTGAAAGCCGTGAGCGACCGTTTTGGGCTGCCCATGTTGCAGGCCAAGCAATTAATTGATTTTTATAAAAACAGTCAGCTCTAATTGATGATTTAACGATAGAACTTGACTGAAGTTAAGGCCGTCTGAAATAGCACTCTTATAATAATATAAGTGATATTTCAGACGGCCTTGCTGTTGATTCAAATAAAGGGAGGAGAACAAAAATGACCGTTTACTTAATCGGCGACTCCGTTCGGCTTGCTTCGGAGCCTTACACGCGCGCCGCTTTGCCTGAGGTGGATATTGTTTCTCCATCGGAAAACTGCCGTTCGTCGCATGATGTGTTAGAGCATATCAGGCAATGGACAGAGGGCGCGACTGTGGGAGACATTATCCACATCAATTGCGGTTTGCACGACATCCGCCATAATCAAGGCTGTAATGAGCCGGTGGCCGATATAAAAACCTATCGCAGCAACCTGATTCAAATTTTCGATTATCTGAAACAGACAGGGGCAAAAATTATTTGGGCGAGCAGTACGCCGTTTTTGGAAAGCGTACACAATATCGTCAAACCCTCGCGCCGCTATCTGGCCGACTTGAAGGCCTATAACCGTGTGGCGGAGGATTTGGCAAGGCAATATGGTTTTACCGTCAATGATTTATACAGTCTGATGTTTGAGCAGGATTTGACCGATGTGATGCTGTGCGATGGACTTCATTTCAATGAGTTCGGCAGCAAGATGATAGGCGAGGCAGTAGCCGAAGCGATATTGAAACAGTTGTGCTAACTTGACGTAATCCATTTTTATTATGTTTTTAATATTGAGACAGACTTTAAGTTGCAACCCAATATCTATTGGGGTATAGTGATTACTCTTATCAACATGAAACTAAGAAGGAATAAATGATGACTGGCAAATTAGATCAAATCAGCGGTGAAGTAAAAGAGAAAGCCGGCGAAGTTCTTGACGATTCCAAACTCAAAGCTGAAGGCGTAGTTCAACAAGGCGTCGGTAAGACAAAAGAAGTTGCTGCGGATGCTAAAGAAAAAGCAGAAAACTTTGCAGGCGAGGCTAAAGAAAAAGTAGAAAACTTTGCAGGTGAAGCTAAAGAAAAAGCAGCTCATTTAGCCGGTGAAGCCAAAGAGAAAGTAGCACACTTGGCTGAAGAAGCCAAAGAAAAAGCTGAAGGCTTGATTAATGATATTAAAAGCAAATTTTAATATTTAAAGAATAAAAGGCCGTCTGAAAGATTTTTCAGACGGCCTTTGTTTATGGTTTTAAAGTTTAGGCAAACTGTTTGCCAAATTCGATAAACTCGTCTTTTTTGGCTTTGGCTTTGCCGGAGTCGATGGCTTCTTGCGCGGCTTTGACACCGTCCGCCAGCGATGCGACCACATTTCCTGCGTAGAGCGCGGCGGCTGCATTGAGGACGACGATGTCGCGTGCGGCACCGACTTTGCCATCCAGCACTTCGTTCATTTTTTGCAGGGATTCTTGCGCGTTTTCGACTTTGATTTCGTCCAAATTGCGGCGGATTTCCATGCCGAAATCGGCCGGGCTGATATCGTATTCGGTGATTTTGCCGTCTTTCAGTTCGGCAACGCGGGTTTTGCCGGTCAGCGTGATTTCATCCAAACCGCCTTCGCCGCACACAACCAAAACATGTTTGGAACCAAGCTGTTGCAATACGCGGGAAAGAATGCCGCACAAGTCGATGTGGAACACGCCCAAGAGTTGGTTTGCCGCGCCGGCAGGATTGGTCAGTGGGCCCAAGATATTGAAGATGCTGCGGAATCCGAGCGAACGGCGGACAGGGGCAACATAGCGCATGGCGCTGTGATGGTTGGGCGCGAACATAAAGCCGATGCCGGTTTGCTGAATGCTTTGGGCAACCTGTTCGGGGTTGAGATTGAGGTTGGCGCCCATTTGTTCCATGACATCGGCAGCGCCGCTGGATGAAGAAACGGAGCGACCGCCGTGTTTGGCAACTTGCGCGCCTGCCGCAGCCGCGACAAACATAGAAGTCGTGGAAATATTGAAAGTTTTGGCACCATCGCCGCCCGTGCCGACAATATCGACCAAGTCATCGGCGTTTTCCAGCGGCACTTTAGTGGCAAATTCGCGCATCACGCTGGCTGCGGCGGTAATCTCGGAAACGGTTTCAACTTTAATCCGCAGGCCGGTCAGGATGGCGGCGATTTGCTCGGGCGGAACTTGGCCGCTCATGATTTGGCGCATGAGGTCGGTCATTTCATCGTAGAAAAGTTCGTTATTGCTGATGAGGCGTTCAATCGCTTGTTGAGGGGTAATCATGATTTTTCCTTTATTCGTGTCCGATGTGATTCAGGCCGTCTGAAAGGAGTTTGAACACTGTCAAACTCCTTTCAGACGGCCTTTCATTAAGATTTTTGCGGGCGATAGTCTTTGAATTCTTCCAAGAAGTTTTTCAGCATATCGTGGCCGTGTTCGGTCAGTAGGGCTTCGGGGTGGAACTGTACGCCTTCGACAGCATATTCTTTGTGGCGTACTCCCATGATTTCTCCGTCTTCCGTCCATGCGGTAATTTCGAGGCAGTCGGGCAGGGTGGCGCGGTCGATGGCCAGGCTGTGGTAGCGCGTGCAGTTAACCGGATTGGGCAGGCCTTTAAACATGCCTGTGCCGTGATGGAAAACGGGGGAGACTTTGCCGTGCATCATCGTTTGCGCGCGCACGACATTGCCGCCGAACGCTTCGCCCATGGTTTGATGGCCGAGGCACACGCCCATGACGGGCAGCCTGCCGGCAAAGTGCTGCATGGCTGCAACAGAAATACCTGCTTCTTTAGGGGAACAAGGGCCGGGGCCGATGACCAGATATTGCGGTTTTAGGGCTTCGATTTCTTCGATGGTGATTTCATCGTTGCAGCGTACCAAAACTTCCTGCCCTAATTCGGCAAAGTATTGGACGATGTTATAGGTGAAGCTGTCGTAATTATCAATGAATAAAAGCATTTGCAAACCTTTAATGACATCTTGGCAGACAGGGTAAGGCCTGCCAAAAGTGTAAAAATCGTTTATGTTTGCATAATATCACAATCTTTACCTAAAGGCCGTTTGAAACGGCGGATAAGACAAAACAGCTAAAAAATGCTATGCTTTACGCTTTGAACCTAATCTGTTTGAAGTGATGAAAAAGTATCTTATCCCGACTGCCGCCGTCGTTGTCGCCGCTGCGCTCGGCACACCTTATTATCTTGGTGTCAAAGCGGAAGAAAGCCTGACCGAGCAACAAAAGCTGTTGCAGGACTCCGGTTTCCTGACCGTTGAGTCCCACCAATACGATCGCGGCTGGTTCAGTTCAACCGAGACGACCGTCATCCGCCTCAAGCCGACCCTGCTTCAAAATACGCAAAAATACCTGCCGGACAATTTGAAAACTGTCCTGCAAGAGCCGATTACGGTCATCAATCATGTGACACACGGCCCATTCGCAGGCGGCTTCGGTACGCGTGCGCACGTGGAAACCGAGTTCCAATACCATCCGGAAACCAAAAAAGTTTTGGACCGCTTCTTCGGCCAGCAAACGCCGTTGACCATGACCAATACGGTTTATCTTTCCGGCGACGGCAAACTCAGCCTCAATATCCCCGCCTTCGACTATGAAGAGCTTTCCGGTATCAAGCTTAACTGGAAAGGCTTTGGCGGCAATACCGATTACAGCCAAGGCTTCAAAAGCTATCGCCACGATTACCTTGCGCCGTCTTTGCAAGTCAAATTGGCCGACAAAGGCGATGTGTCTTTGGAAAACCTGCGCTTCCAATCCGAAACGGAAGACGGCCTGACCAAACTTGCTTTGGGTAAGAGCAGCATTACGCTGGATAAATTCCTGCTGCAATGGAAAGAAAATATCGATTACAACGTTAAGTTGAACGAATTGGTCAACCTTGTGACCAACCTGCAAATCGGTGCGTTTATCAATCCGACCGGCACGATTGCTCCGTCTAAAATCGAAGTCAACAAACTGCGTTTCGATACCCAGACCGGCGAAGTCGATAAATTCATCAACAGTGAAGGCCGCTTCCAATTTGAAAGCCTGACTTATGGCGAAGACAAATACGGCCCTCTGGACATCAATGTCGCTGCCGAGCATTTGGATGCGGCATCACTTTTGGCATTGAAAAACAAAATTGCCGAAGTGTCCGTGAAGAAAATGAGCGAAGAAGAAATTCAGGCTTCCTTGATTCAGACGGCCAAAAACGAGGCTTCGGGCCTGTTTACCAATAATCCGGTTTTGAACGTCAAAACCTTCAAATTCACCATGCCTCATGGCGATGTCGATGTCAGCGGAAAACTCGCGTTTAAAGGTTTAGCAGCCAAAGACCTCAACAACTTGGGCGATATGCTGAAGAAAACCGAAGCCGACTTCAACATGAGCGTACCGCAAAAATTGTTGGAACAACTCGCCGTCAACCAAGCAAGCAACCTGTTTAGCGTCAATGCCGAAGATGAAGCCGCAGGCCGTGCCAGCATCGACGATATCAACGAGACCTTGCGCCTGATGGTAGACAGCACCATCAAAAGTATGGCAAGAGAAAAATATTTGACCTTAGAAGACGATAATGTCAAAACCCATCTGACTCTGCAAAACAGCGAGTTGAAATTAAACGGAAAAGTTCTTCAAAGCGACCCGGAACCCGAGTTTGACGAAGCAGACTTTCCCAATAACTAATCCTCAATCACACAAACAGCGGTTTTAACTTCTCTGAAGTTAAAACCGCAAATCAACCCACAATCAAAAAGGAAACCCATGTTCCGTACCATGCTCGGCGGCAAAATCCACCGTGCCACCGTTACCGAAGCCGACCTCAACTACGTCGGCAGCATTACCGTTGACCAAGACCTGCTGGATGCGGCAGGTATTTGCGTGAACGAAAAAGTCGCTATCGTCAACAATAACAACGGCGAACGTCTTGAAACCTACACCATCCCCGGCGAACGCGGCAGCGGTGTCGTTTGCCTCAATGGTGCGGCCGCGCGTTTGGTTCAAAAAGGCGACATTGTGATTATCATGTCTTACGTTATGTTGTCCGAACCTGAAATTGCAGCGCATGAGCCGAAAGTCGTCCTCGTCGATGAGAACAATAAAATCCGCGACGTGATTTCTTATGAGCCGCCGCACACCGTGTTGTAATATTCAAACAAAGGCCGTCTGAAACGTTTCAGACGGCCTGTTTCCCAAATTCAACTTATCTGAAAGGCTTTGCCGTGAATATCCAAATCAACAACATCACCGTCAGCAACGATGCGCCCTTTACCCTTTTCGGCGGCATCAATGTCCTTGAAGACCTCGACTCTACGCTGAAAGCCTGTGAGCAATACGTTAAAGTAACCGATAAACTCGGCATTCCTTACGTGTTCAAAGCCTCTTTCGACAAGGCAAACCGCTCTTCCATCCACTCTTTCCGCGGTGTGGGTTTGGACGAAGGTATGAAGATTTTTCAAGCGGTGAAACGCGAGTTTAACGTTCCCGTGATTACCGACGTTCACGAGCCTTACCAATGCCAGCCGGTTGCCGAAGTCTGCGATGTCATCCAGCTGCCAGCATTCTTGGCGCGCCAAACCGATTTGGTGGTGGCAATGGCGAAAACCGGCAATGTCATCAACATCAAAAAGCCGCAATTTCTCAGCCCATCTCAAATGAAAAACATCGTCGAGAAATTCCAAGAAGCAGGCAACGAACAAATCATTTTGTGCGAACGCGGCGCAAACTTCGGCTACGATAACTTGGTGGTCGATATGCTCGGCTTTGGCGTGATGAAAAAAACGTGTAACAACCTGCCCGTTATTTTTGATGTAACCCATTCCCTGCAAACGCGCGAATCCGGCGCTGCTGCGTCAGGCGGCCGGCGCGCCCAAGTATTGGACTTGGCGCTTGCCGGTATGGCAACCCGATTGGCCGGTTTGTTCCTCGAATCCCATGCCAATCCCGACCAAGCCAAATGCGATGGCCCAAGCGCATTGCCGCTTGCGCAATTGGAAGATTTCCTGACCCGTGTTAAAGCAATCGATGAAACCGTGAAATCGTTTGCACCTATGGATATTCGTTAAGGGCAAATAAGTTAAAAGGCCGTCTGAAAGCATTTTCAGACGGCCTTTTTATTAGCGTTACTGTCCGCGTAAAAACAACGCATCCAATTCTTTTAATGTCAGTTTGACCCAAGTCGGACGGCCGTGGTTGCACTGGTTGCTGCGGGGGGTGTTTTCCATGTCGCGCAGGAGGGCGTTCATTTCCGGCAGGGTAAGTTGGCGGCCGGCGCGGACTGAGCCGTGGCAGGACATGGTGGCGAGGATGTGGTTTTCGTGTTCCTCGATGGTTTGGCTGCTGCCGACTTGGGCAAGTTCGCCCAATACATCTTTGGCCAGCGAAACGACGTCGGCTTTACCGAGCATGGCGGGGACGGCGCGGACGGCAAGGGTATTGCCGCCCATGTCGGACAATTCCAAGCCAAAGCCTGCCAGTGTTTCGGCATGATCTGCAAGGACGGCACATTCTTCGTGGGACGCGGCAAAGGTTACGGGAATAAGCAGGCGCTGGCTTTGCAGGTTGCCGTTTTCCTGACGTTGGCGTTTCATTTTCTCGTAGTTGACGCGTTCGGCAGCGGCGTGCATATCGATGAGCAACAGGCTGTCTTCGGCTTGGGCAAGGATGTAGATGCCTAATAATTGGGCAATGGCAAAGCCGAGCGGCGGCAGTTCGGATTGGGATGGAAGGCCGTCTGAAAGCGGCGTATCTGTTTTTTGGGTAGGGATTTCAGACGGCATATTGCCAAAACGTGCCTGCTCGAATTGTCTCAACTCAAGGTCGATGTCGTAAGTTTTTTTGTAGAGTTCGGCGTAAGTATTCATGGCTACGCGGCTTTCGCGCAGAGACAGGCTGCGTTGTTGCGGCGCGCGCGCGGCTTGGTAAGGCATGGGCGCGGTTTTGCCTGACGAAACAAAGGCATTGCGTGTATCGGGTTTGTTGCCTGTCGGGTAGTTGGATGCGTTATCAAACAGATTTTCGCTGTTGTTTTCAGACAGCATTGGTGCAGGTGTAATGCCGGTAATGTCATGCAACACTTCGCCTGCGTTGCTGACGCTTTCGGTCAAGTCGGCGCGCGTGTCGGCAAGGGCTTTATTGAGCGTGTGGAACACGAGTTGGTGTACTTGCTGACTGTCGCGGAAGCGGATTTCGGTTTTGGTCGGGTGGACGTTGACATCCACGGCTTCGGGCGGCAGGTCGAGAAAGAGGACGAAAGCAGGCGTCAGCGCGTTGTGCAATACGTCGCGGTATGCCTGCTTGACGGCATGGAGCATGACTTTGTCGCGGACAAAACGATGGTTGACGAAGCAGTATTGTTTGTCGGTTTTGCCTTTGGCGAAAGTCGGCTTGGCAATCGCGCCATAGAGCCTTAGCGCACCATTGCTGCTGTCAATTTCCAATGAGGCCGTCTGAAAATCATCGCCGACAATGGCGGCAATACGTTCGTGCAGGCTTTGTGCAGGCAGTTTGAATACTGGTTTGCCGTCGCGTTTGAGTGAGAAGGCAATGTGCGGATGCGCCAGCGCGAGGCGTTCGAGCATGGTGGCGCAATGGGCGTATTCGGTGTTTTCGGATTTGAGGAACTTGCGTCTTGCCGGTGTGTTGAAGAAGAGTTCGGCGGCTTCGATGGTGGTGCCGACGGGATGGGCGGCGGCGGTGGGGCTGCTGAGTTTGCCGTCTTCGGCTTTGACTTGGGTAGCGTGCGCGCTGCCGTCTTGATGGCTGGTCAGGGTCAGGCGGCTGACGGAGGCGATACTGGCCAAGCCTTCGCCGCGAAAGCCCATGCTGGCAACGTGTTCCAAATCGTTTAAGGTTTTGATTTTGCTGGTGGCGTGGCGGTGGAGTGCAAGCTCGATGTCGTCCGGATGGATACCGCTGCCGTTGTCGCTGACACGAATCAGGCGGATACCGCCGCCTGCCAGCTCGACATCAATCGCTGTCGCGCCTGCATCGATACTGTTTTCAACGATTTCTTTTAAGGCGTTGGCAGGGCGTTCGACCACTTCGCCGGCGGCGATTTGGTTGACAAGATGGTCGGGCAGGGCGGCAATTCGGGACATCGGTTTCTTTCAAAAAAGCAACGGCGGAAGGGGAATTTACAGGTATTTGCGCATCAATTCGCATTCGACGCGGACGGTTTTGTTCAGTTGCAATACGGCAGTACCGAGCGATTCATAACGGTTGAGCCGATAGAAAGGCACGGAATTGAGCGAGGCATACAGTTTGAGAAAGCTGAGGCCTGCATTTCGGGCCATTTCTTCGGCGCGGCTGAGCAGGGCCGTACCCAAGCCGAGATTGTGGAAGAGCGGATGGACGTATAAGGCGTCCAGTTGCGCTTCTTTGAAATCGACTTGGAAGAAGCCTTGAATCAGCCCCTTGTATTCGACCACCCACAAGGCTTTGTTTTTATCGGAGATGGTTTCCAAATAGCTGTTGATGTCGAGCAGACTTTCCCATGCGTGCATAATGGTTTCGTCGTAACTGCGGATGCAGGCGTATTGAACGGCATGCAGATGGGCATTGTGTATGGCTTGGCAGTCTTTTTCGGTTGCCGGACGGAGGATGGTCAGAAGGCTCATGGCGGATGGTCGGAAAAATTGATTTCAGACGGCCTTTAGCAATCAAAGGCCGTCTGAAAAAAGTGGGTAGGGTTACAGGCTTTGATGCAAGGTTTGTGCGGTTTGGAACGCGTTGTCCGCATCGTTGGCCAAGACGGTAAAGTGGCCCATTTTTCGGCCTTTGCGCGCGGCTTTTTTACCGTAAAGATGTAGATGTGCGTTCGGGTTGCTTTGCAGCGGCAGCCATTCGGGTTCGCCGCCGTCTTTCTTCCAAACGTCGCCCAAAATATTCGCCATACAGCAAGAACTCAGCAGTTTAGTGTCAGCCGGAGGCAGGTTGCACATCAGGCGGACCTGTTGCTGGAATTGGTCTGCCGCGCAGGCGTCGATGGTATGGTGGCCGGAATTGTGCGGACGCGGTGCGATTTCGTTGACGACCAATTCATGCGTATCGCCGACAACAAACATTTCTACCGCCAATACGCCGACGTAGTTCAATTCATCGGCCAAACGCTGCGCCATCTGCCGCGCCTGTTGCTGAATGTCAGCACTCAGTCGGGCTGGGACGATGGAGTAGGCGAGGATGCCGTTTTCGTGAATGTTTTCGGCAGGGTCGAAGGTTTGCACGTTATCATTGTTCAGACGGCATACGATAACGGAAATCTCGCCGCGCAAATCCACCATTTTTTCCAAAACGCAATCCACGCCGCCGTGTTCGGCAAATGCGGCTTTGAGTTCATTCAATGTTTTGACGCGGATTTGGCCTTTGCCGTCGTAGCCCAGAGTAGCCGTTTTCAGGATGCCGGGCAGAAATTGTACGCTTTCTTCAGTGATGTCTTCGGCTTTGCAAACTGCTTGATACGGCGCGGTTTGCAGGCCTGCTTTGCGTATCCATGCTTTTTCCTGAATGCGGTTTTGCGCGATGGCAACGCAGTCGCCGCTGGGGGAAACATTGGTGTGTTTGGCGAGAAAACGCATTGCATCGGCATTGACGTTTTCAAACTCGGTCGTAACAGCCGCACATTTTGCCAACTCTTCCAAAGCGGCCGGGTCATCAAACGGCGCGCACAAATGGCGGTCGGCAAATTCCGCTGCCGGCGCGTTCGGGTCGGGATCGAGTACGGTTACTTTGTAGCCCATGGTTTTGGCAGCAACAGTAAACATTCTGCCTAATTGTCCGCCGCCAAGAATGCCGAGCATAGCAGGAGGGAGGATGGGGGATGTGTTCATGGATAATCGCTTTATGAAGAAATTGGGTAGGGTGTTTGCAGGTCGTCTGAACATGGTTTACGGCTTCAGACGGCCTGATGTTTTAAAGCTTGCCAATAAATTGCGGCGGAACGTTTTCAGTTAACCATACGCCGTTGTCCGCCAAATAAAATTGATGTCCTGCCGCAAGCATGGCGACAGTGTCGATGGTCAATACAACCGGCTTGCCGTGTCGGGAACCGACTTTAACGGCTGTTTCAGCATCGGCAGACAGATGGACAAAATGGCGCGAGGCAGAATGCAGGCCTTGCTCCAAAATAGACGGAACAGAGCGCTCAGCCGTACCGTGATACAAAATTTGAGGAGGCGTTGCCACTTTGTGTTCGACCTGAACTTGTGCCGTCGAATGACCTTGCGCAGCGCGGATGCGTTTGCCGTCTTCAGAAAGGGTAAACCGTTTTTTATCGTTGTTTTCGACCACTTCCAACAATATTTCGTAGGTCAGCGGATTGCCCGTAAAGCCGCGCTCAGGATGGTTTGCCTGCGTCAGTAGGGTATCAATATCCACCCAGCCGTCTTTATCCAAAGTAATACCGATTTGTTCGGGATGATGACGCAAGATAAAGCTGAGGAATTTGCTGATGGATTTTAGTTGTTTTTCGTTGAGTATCATTATGCCCATTTTAGACTGATATAGTTTAGAAGATCAGTATTTAATTTTTATAGTAGCCTAAAAATTTCTAGAGATTATAGGCTTTATTTTTGACAGTATTAACGAACTATTCCCATACTTTGTGAATGATTCATCTGTTTTTCCATTTCACGTTGTTCAGCTTCTAACTGAAAGTTTTGTTCAGTTTTCAGTATATCTTTAAAGCTTTCTCTAGAATCAATGTTCATTGCTTCATTGACATCGACTTTAGCGATTCGGAGAAAAGCATTATCCTTATGCATGACGCCCAGACAGTTATCTTTTGTGATGTTGAATGCCATAATTTCAGGAAGTTTTTTAGCATAGGCTTCAGCGGTTAAGGCCGTAATACTGTTCTGAATACTGTCTTCTGAATAAGGCAGATGATGTTTTTTTATAAATTCAGTAAATTTGTCTGTAATTTGCGCGTGAAGTTTTTGCGCCTGCTCTGGCATATTTTTGAGAGAGTAAGGATAGTTCTGCTCTTCGGTTTCAGATTTAGGGTTAGTAATCGGAACATACTTAAATTGATTGTCACCATTGATGGTATGATCAAAGTATTGCGGTGTTTTCGGGTGAGATTTGTCGTAATACACTCTGCGGCGGTCTTCATCACCCAAGTCCAGGCCGTTGATCTCGAGCTGACGCTCTTCCAGTCCCAGCCCCTTCATATCGATGACCAGCTTGGCTTTTGGGTCGTGTGCGTAATGCTTGCGCACGATGTAGCCAATGACGTGCGCCGCATAGATGTTGCGGTAGTCCGATTCGCCGTGTGGCCCCAGTTGTGCCTTTTCGGGCGACTGGTCGTAATAGGTATGGGCAAGGATTTCTTTTTGGCTGTCGGAGACAGTCATATCGGGATTGAATTTCAATCCTCGGGTAGGGATAATCTTTTTATTTCTAAGTGCAGTTTCATCTAAAAAATGCTGCTCGTATCCGAATCCTTTACCGACAACCTCTTGCAGGCTGAGCTTGGTTTTCCCCTGCTGTTTCTGTTCGTAGCTGACGACAGCATTCCAGCCCGCAATCATTGCCAACGCCTCATTGTTGCGGTCGGCATCCAGCAAATCTTTCAGTGGTTTGGTATAGTCTTTGCGCTTGGCATCGCTTTCCACAATTGTGTTGATTTCGGCAAGTACCCGGTTTTCCGTTTCTTTATGTCCCTGTTCGTAGTAAAAGAAACCGTGCTGGATTTCATGACCGAGCTGGAAGATAAGGGACTTTTGCTTTGTCAGCTTTTTCAGTTGCGACAAATTAATAGAAATCCGGGTTTCCGCCGCATTGTAGCTGGCGCCGGCATGCGGATTTTTATTGACCGCCAGTTTGTCCAAATAGCCCTTTTCCGCTGCGGTATTGAGGCGTTCGGTCAATACGGGTGATGCCGTTACGGTGGCAATCAGATTGCGGTATTCGTTCGAGTTTTTGCCGTTGGGGAGCGAATTTTGGGCAAAGTCGTCCAATATCTTTTGCAGTTGAGGATTGATCTGACTCATGTTTTATGACCCCGGCTTGAAAATATCGAAAGTAATTTCATTGATGCATTTATGCCGTACTTTTTCTGCACTTTCCCCCTGATAAAAGACTTGGAGATCTGCTTCGTAGCCATTCGGATATTTTTTTTCATAGCCGTTGAAAGGCTTACCCAAACGTCCCTTCCCTGTATAGGTAAACCCCGCCTGCACCAACAGAGGATGGAACTGATCCAAATCCATCTGGCAAATCGGTGTGGCAGGAGGATCCCCCCCTCCATCACCGAAATATAAACGCATTGTCCCACTTTTATCCAAATCGAAATTAATCCACCAGCTCCAGCCGGTATTTCCAAAATTATTGCCTGCATAAAAATCCCATGGCGATTTTTCTTCTTTACTGTATGGGGCGAATTTTATCTTCATCACTTTCCCTGCCGTTTCAATCTCAAAATCCTCAGGCGATTGGGCATAGCGGAGGAAATCCAAAACCTTGGTCAATACTTCGGGTGCGGTCAGATCCGGTTTTCCGGCAATCTGCTGTGTATCTTGATTCATAATGTTACCCTCCTTTTTGAGTATGGGGTTTGCGGTGGAGCAGGCTGAAAGCAGCAGCCCGACGGTCAATGCGGTTGCGATTGTGTATTTCATGGGGTTCTTTCAAAACTGGGAAGCTGATCTTTCAGACGGCCTTTTGTCAAGAAACGTCGTCTGAAACAGCAGCCTCGTTTTCAGCTGCGACAGATTAATGGAGATCCGGGTTTTACTCGCATTGTAGCTGGCGCCAGCATTCGGATTTTTATTGACCGCCAGTTTTTCCAAATAGCCTTTTTCTGCTGTGGTATTCAATCTTCCGTTCAGCACGGGTGATGCCGTTATGGCGGCAATCAGGTTGTGGTATGCATCTGACTTTTTGCCGTTTGGCAGAGAGTTTTGGGTAAAGTTGTCTAAAACAGTTTACAGATTAGGATTGATTTTATTCATTTTCTACAAACCTTTTTTAAAAACAAGAAAGGTAATTTCATTGATACAATCATGCAATACTTTTTCTTTGCTTTCCCCTTGGTAGAACACATTAAGATGAGATTTATATCCATTCGGATATGTTTTTATGTAACCATTAAAAGGTCTGCCCATATGTCCTTTACCTGTGTAAATAAATCCCGCCTGATCCAGCATCGGATGGAAATGATCCAAATCCATCTGGCAAATCGGTGTGGCAGGGGGATACTCCCCTCCGTTACCGAAATATAAGTGTACTTTCCCGCTTTTCTCTTTTGAATTGAAATTAATCCACCAGCCCCAGCCGGTATTTCCAAAGTCATTGCCTGCATAAAAATCCCATGCCGATTTTTCTTCTTTGCTATATGGGGCAAATTTCATTTTCATTACTTTTTCCACCGTTTCAATCCGGAAGTCCTCGGGCGATTGGGCATAGCGCAGGAAATCCAATACTTTGGTTAGCACTTCGGGGGCGGTCAGGTTTGGTCTTCCAGGCGTGGGTTGTATATTTTGATTTATGGTTTTACTTTCTTTTTCGGGTGTTGTTTTGACGGAAGAACAGGCTGAAAGCAGTCCGACAGTTAATATAATTGCGATTCCGTATTTCATGGTTTCTTTCTTTAGAAATAAGCTTTTCTTTTAGATGAGCTTCAGTCAAAAAGGCCGTCTGAAAATTATTTATCCAACCCTTCTTGCACCATTTGCGCTGCGCGGATTACTGCCCGGGCTTTGTTTTGGGTTTCCTGCCATTCGGATGTCGGGTCGGAGTCGGCAACTACGCCTGCGCCGCTTTGGACGAAGAGGGTATTGTTTTTAATCACGGCGGTGCGGATGGCAATGGCCAAGTCCATGTCGTTGTTGAAACTCCATACGCCGACTGCGCCGCCGTAGATGCCGCGTTTGCTCGGTTCGACTTCTTCGATGATCTCCATAGCGCGGACTTTGGGGGCGCCGGAGAGTGTGCCGGCGGGGAACGTGGCGGCGAGGATGTCCATGTTGGTGATGCCCTCTTTCAGACGGCCTTCGACGTTGGAAACGATGTGCATTACATGGGAGTATTTTTCAATTACCATTTTGTCGGTGACTTTGACTTCGCCGGTTTTGCTGATGCGGCCGACGTCGTTGCGTCCTAGGTCAATCAACATGACGTGTTCGGCAATTTCTTTGGCATCGCTCAGCAGGTCTTGTTCGTTGGCAAGGTCTTCGGCTGGTGTTTTGCCGCGCAGGCGCGTGCCGGCGATAGGGCGGACGATGACGTCGTCGCGTTCGCGGCGGACGAGGATTTCGGGCGAAGAGCCGACAATATGGAAATCGCCGAAATCGTAGTAGAACATATATGGTGATGGGTTCAGCGTACGCAGGGCGCGGTAGAGGGCAAGCGGATTGTCGGTAAATTCCATGCTCATACGTTGGCTGGGGACAACCTGCATGCAGTCGCCTGCAAAGATGTAGTCTTTGATTTTATTGACACAGGCTTTGAAAGGTTCTTCGCCAAATTCGCTGACTGCTTGGGTTTGTTTGCTGCCGAGCGAGAGCGGGATGGCGCAACTTTGGCGTAGCTGGGTACGGATGTCTTCGAGACGTTCGCGCGCGCGTTCGTAGCCGTCGGCTTGAGACGGATCGGCATAAACAATCAGGTAGATTTTGCCGCTTAGGTTATCCACTACGGCAAGCTCTTGCGAGAGCATCAGGAGGATGTCGGGCGTACCGAGCGGATCGGCTTTAGCCGTATGTTTCAGGCGGTGGGCAAAATGTTCGAAATTATAGATGGTTTCATAACCGAAGTAGCCAACCAGGCCGCCGGTAAAGCGCGGCAGGCTTGTGATTTCGGGAGTTTTGAAGCGGTTGTGGAAGGCTTCGATAAAGGGCAGGGGATTGCCGTCGTGTTGTTCGATGATTTCGCCGTTTTGATACACATCGACATGTTTGCCGCTGGTTTTGAGATAGTGGCTGCAAGGCAGACCGATAAAGGAATAGCGGCCGAAGCGTTCGCCACCGACAACGGATTCGAGCAGGTAGGTGAAAGGCTTGTTGGCAAGTTTGAGGTAGATTGAGAGCGGTGTATCCAAATCGGCAAGCAGCTCTTGAACGAGTGGAATGCGGTTGTAACCTTGTGCGGCTTGGGCTTGGTATTCTTGTTTGCTGATCATCTTGATAAGTCTTTCAGACGGCCTGTTTTAGGGTGTTAAATCGTGTGAAGAGTATAGCATTTTATTGGAATTGTTGACAGTCTGAGCGCTATGTCAGATATGGAAAACGCCGTCTGAAAAAGACGGCGTAAGGTATCAGGCAAGGGTGTTGGAAATTTTGTTTTTCCGGCTTCGCTTCCACTTGAAGACATAGGCGACTACAACGGGAATCAGGGCGATAATGGATTTGAATGTCCAGCCCGAATACCATGTGCCTTCGGGAACGTCGCTTGCAAGCCAAGTGAAGTAGGGCCACCAGCAGGCAACCAGGCTGCCGAGAAACAGCGGCCAAATATGGCGGCTTAAGTTGCGTTGCCACAAGAAGAAGCATGCAATCGCCCAAATAAAGGTCAATACGGTAATTAGGAGGATGGTGTAGGCATCTGAAATCAGGATGGCGGCGAAGTAGTAGCTGAGTGCGACCCATAATAGGGCAAGTACCAAAACAATAATTTCTTCCGGGCGTTTAAACATGATTTTTCTCTTTGTAAGACTGACAAGGCGACAATACTATACCCTAAACAAGGTGCGATGATAAGAGTCTTTCAGACGGCCTTGCAATCGGGTTTGCTATAATGTACGCAATCAATTTTTTGGAAAGGACAAACCATGACGGCAAACTTTCAAGAAACGCTGAAGGCTTTGGGTAAACAGGCGAAAAAGGAAGCTGCGGAGCGGGAGGCGGAAGCGAAGGCTAAAAAGCAGGCGGAAGATGTGGATTTCAGCAAGGCGGTTGGCAAGGTTACGCCGTTGAAAAATGCCGGCAACTATTATGAACAGCCCCGCGATAAATCGCCTATCAAACCGCGACCTAAAGAAATGGCGACTTTGGAACAGGAAGATTATTTTTATGTGGGCAGCGGCGGCTGGGAAGAACCGCCGGCTTCGTTCAGTAAAAACGGACAGGGGAAAAATGATTTGATGCGTTTGCGAAACGGCCATTATCCCGTGGTGGCGGATGTGGATTTGCACGGCTATACGCAGGAAGAAGCGCAGCAGGTATTGAACGAATTTATTGAGTTTACGAAAAAACGCGGCGTTTGCGGCGAGATTGTCCACGGCAGCGGCTTGGGTTCTGCGGGCTATAAACCAGTTTTGAAAAATATGACGCGCCGCTGGTTGATGCAACATCCTGATGTATTGGCTTATGTCGAGCCTCGACAAGGCAATGATGGCGCAGTCAGGATTTTGTTGAAACGCCAACGCCGAGACGATGATTGGAAGCAGTAAAATATAAAAAGCAGTGTCAGTAAGATGACACTGCTTTTTTTATGGTTGTCAGTTTAAGAAGATTTCTTTTTGGAAACCGATTCGCAACCTTTTCCATTGGTCATTGCAGTTTTGAAATTATTGGCGGAATCCATATCAGTGCATTTGTAAGCATTGCCCAAACTATCCATCCAAACGGAAAGGGTATAGCCTGTTTTTGTGGGAATAGCTTTCAGACGATAGGCACGGCTTTTATTGGCATCAATCATTTCGGCAGAGTATTGGTATTTGTCTGCCAAATCTTTATGGCCTTTATATGAGGAAATAAAGTCATCCAACTTGGTTTTAATCTCATCAGTTTTCCACTTTGGATTTTTAACCATCTGGTTTTTAAAAGCAGAATTGATGGCGACTAACTCGGCATGCGCTTGTGATTGGTAGCCGCGTTCAATGTAGCGGTTGTAAGACGGAATGGCAATGACGCTCAGGATGGCTAAGATGGCGACGGTAATCATCATCTCAACCAGCGTAAAGCCTAGTTGTTGGGTAGAGGTGGTATTCATTTTATTATTCGCTGGCAACGTAAGACTGAAGAACGACTTGGGTATTGGCATTTTTACCCCATGCTTTGGCGGTAACGCGGTAGGTAATTCGACCCTCAGTAGTTTTACCTAAATATTCGATAATGTAGCGTGGATTTTTTGCGATGCCGCTATTCTTACCTAGGGAGTATTCTTTACCGTTGGTATCGATGCAAAGATTTTGATTTTTATCACATTTTCTTTTCCAGGCATCTTCAGTAGCGGTTTCTTCGATGGCTTCGCTGTCAGATTTCACGTTAGGTGTGGCGCAAAAACCATCTTTACACTCTTTGGTAAAATTAGTCTTTTTCCCTTCAATATCAAAAATTTGATTTTCACCTTCACGCAATGCGGCTTCGGCCAAGGTGGTTGCCAGTTTGCGGTCGGCATCATTGGTGCTGATACGCTGTTCGGTATTGTAGGACTGGGTGGCTGTAACCACGAGCAGGGCGATGACGATCATCATCATTAAGACGATAAACAAAGCATAGCCTTGTTGCCGGTCAGGTTTTATTAGAGTGATCGGTCGGCGCATACGTTTCCTCCGCGGATGGTGGCATTAATATTGTAGATATCGACTTTATTGTCTTGTTCTTTCGATGAGTCGATACTGCCGTTATTCAGTACGATTTGGATTGAGGCCGGAGACTTGGCTTCAGCTGAGCTATCCAATGCGGTTTTGTAATCAAAGGATTCTGTATTTACGCCGCTGGCAGAGGCATTTTCAGAATGAGGGCATTCTGCATAGATATAGTGAATATCCATAGTAGTGATGCCTTTAATCAGGAGCTGCGGATTACTCCATGAGCCATCATTTGATAATTGGAAACGGAACAAACCGCTCTCTTCGCCAAGTTTACCGACAGCGTAGGCAATCATTTCATGCTTCATAATGGCGATACTGCCGTTTTGATCAGAGTCGGTCATTTTCAAAGCCGTTTTTGCCGCATCCAAATCTTTAATTTCTGTTTGAGGTTTGGCAATACCGAAACAGCTGCTGACAATGGCAGTTTTTGCAGCAGGGTTTGCTTTGTCGATTCCATATTGAAACAGCAGGGCTTTGCCGGTTTGAGCAAAGCCTGCATAGCCTAATTTATTGATTTCTTTAATCGGTAACAGATTATTCACACCCGTCGTTTTCAATGTATATTCATCTGAGCTTTTGTCTTCTATCACTGCAGAGGCAGGAAAATTAGACATATTGAAGCAGCCGAAATTGCCTGCCATACGTGCATCACGGACGATCATATTGGCGGCGTTGCGCAAATCTTGTTGGATACCGATACGGGTGTTGGCAGATTTGTTCAATCCGCGTGCAGTAAAGTAGGTGGAGCTGACAGCCATTAAGACAATCATGCTGAGCAGGCTGGCAACCAGAAATTCAAGGATGCTGAAACCGCGCATCGTGGTTTTATTGGGAATATGGTTGAGTAAGCGTTTATTGTTCATTGTTAGTCTCTTACGCGTGATTGGTAGGTATAGACAACGTGATGCCCCGATGTATTGAGATTTTTTGCGGTATTTTCTTCTTCAACATCTTGCAACCATAAAACTTTCACGATGGTTGTGTCGCCTTTGCCATCGCATTTTGCGTTAAACCCCTTTTCGTAAGTCGGCTCTGCACCGGAAGAATCTTTGCAGATAGTCGAGAAGACTTGGGCTTCGGGAAGGGCTTTGGCTAAATCGGCTTTAAACTGGGCAATTTGAGCTTGTGCAAGTTGCGCTTTTGTCATTTTTTCTTTAAATTCATTGGTTTGCTTTGAGTCTTTCAGCTGTTCAGAGCTTGATGTGATGTAAGCATCGTAGGATTTTTTATAACGGGAGGTTTTGTCGCCTGCAGTATCGGTTTCTTCAGAGAGCGTCGGGTTAATGAGCATGCCTTCGATTAGATTTTGTGTAATTTGGGCGACTGTGGTTTGATTTTCAGACTCACGCACGTTGGATACGGTACGTAGTTGGACAGCCAGAAGAGCCAGCACACCGATGGCAAGGACAAACATGGCAATCAAAACTTCAATCAGGGTCATACCCGATTGAAGTTTTGGGGTAAAGCTTGTTGAGTTCGTTTTCAGACGGCCTTTAAATGATCTAAGATGAGTAGAATTTGTAATGTTCATAAGATACCGTTGTTATTATTTGGAAGAGTATTCGCACATTTTGCGCTCATCGTTTTTAGCACAGATTTCGACATGCCCATTGCCATTGATTAAAAGTACGGTGGCAAGGGCTTTTTTGGTTTCAGCATCGGTAGCAGATTTATCCGTCAGGCTGATTTTGATGTGGCCGTCTGAAAATTGATAATTCTTTCCATCGGTTGAATGGCCAAATGTACCATTGGGCAGGAATCTCCACCAGACTTCTTTTGAAGCTGAGGTCGAGAGGGCGGAACGGTCATTGCCGATAGGGATATAGTTGAAGCTGTATTCCACTTTGTCGGTATCCCCATTAAGGATAATGGAGCGGACGGATAAATCGACTGTATCGTTTTTATAGTTGGAATCTCCGTTTTTATCGGCGTAGGCCAACATACCATTACCGGCATATTTGGAATCGCAACCATTATTGGGCGAGCCATCGGATTTGATTTTGACCGGGCAGATGTAAACGGGAAGATTGAGACGGACGGCCTCATTTCGCGCGAAGCGCAGCAGGTTGGCAATTTGCTCTGCTTGCGATGCCGCACGTCTGGAGGCAATCCATTGATTCATATTTGGAAATGCGATGACGGCCATTACTGCGGCAATAGCAATGACGATCAGCAACTCGATTAGAGTGAAGCCTTTTTGTGTCTGATACATGAGTGATTTTTGGGTAGTAATGTGTTGGGGTAACCGACGTTTTCTCTTTTTGCATTTGCTTGTGGCAATGCTTTTGCTTTTATTGGATTTATTCTAAACGATTTTGGAATGCGTGACTAATAAAATATGAAATTCGGTTAGTTTTTCAGATAACCTGTCTCAATCTTCCATCAACATGGATTCTGGAACATAGGCAGCATTATCAAATTTGGTAAATTGACCCATCCAAGTGAGGAATACTTTCCCGACGGGACCGTTACGGTGTTTGCCGATAATACATTCCGCCAAGCCTTTTGCGGGTGATTCTGAGTTGTAGTATTCATCACGATACATGAACATAATCAAGTCGGCATCTTGTTCGATTGCGCCGGATTCACGCAAATCGGACATCATCGGGCGTTTGTCGGTACGCTGTTCAACGGTACGGCTCAACTGCGACAGGGCAATGACGGGAACTTGCAATTCTTTGGCCAATGCTTTGAGGGAGCGGGAAATTTCGCCAAGCTCGGAAGCGCGGTTGTCAGAACGGCCGGAGCCTGACATCAATTGCAGGTAGTCGATGACGATCAAACCCAATTTGCCGTTGAACTGGCGCGCAAGACGACGGGCACGGGCGCGCAGCTCGAGCGCGGTCAAACCCGGAGTTTCATCGATATACATGGGCGCATCGGAGAGTTTAACGACCGCTTCGTTCAGACGGCCCCAGTGTTCGTCTTGCAATCTGCCGGTTTTTAAAACGCTTTGATCCAAACGTCCGACTGAACCCAGCATACGCATAACCAGCTGCGCACCGCCCATCTCCATCGAGAATACGGCGACAGGCAGCTTGCCCTCTACGGCAACGTGTTCGGCAATGTTGATCGAAAAGGCGGTTTTACCCATAGACGGACGGCCTGCGACGATGATCAAATCGCCCGGTTGGAGGCCTGATGTTTTTTTGTCGAGGTCGATAAAACCAGTTGATATGCCGGTTACTTCGTCAGGATTATCGCGCGAATAAAGCATATCGATGCGCTCGACCACTTCTTTCAAAAGATCGGGCATCTCAAGAAAGCCTTGTTTGGATTTGGCGGTACTTTCGGCAATTTGGAATACTTTATTTTCCGCCTCGTCCAAAAGCTGGCCTGCATCGCGCCCTTGCGGATTGTAGGCGCTGCGTGCAATTTCCGTGCCGACTTCGGCAAGCTGGCGCATGATGGAACGTTCGCGCACGATTTCGGCGTAGCGGCGGATATTGGCAGCGGATGGCGTGTTTTGCGCCAGCGTAATCAGATAGTTGAATCCGCCTGCCGCTTCCAATTCTTCATTGCGTTCCAAACTTTCTTGAACAGTAATGACGTCGGCAGGGCGGCTTTCGTTAATCAGGTTGGCAATGGCACGAAAAATCAGGCGGTGTTCATGGCGGTAGAAATCTTCGCCGGAAACGACATCGGCAATACGGTCCCAAGCCGAATTTTCCAGCATCAGGCCGCCCAAAACGGATTGCTCCGCTTCTGTGGAATGCGGCGGCAGTGATAATGCGCTGATTTCACGGTCTTCAGACGGCATGTCGGAATAATTGCTCATGACGGGCATCTCTGGCTGGAAAATTGTAATCCGCTATTATAACGCAGTGTAAGTTCAATTGGTTTGTTTAGGCTAAAGCAGGTAAAATAGTCATGTTGTCAATATGACGACGCACACTACCAAAATATAAATATCAACAATCAGGAGCACAAAAATGGAACATAAGCTGCCACAACTGCCTTATGAACTGGACGCATTGTCCCCACATCTGACCAAAGAAACTTTGGAGTTCCACTACGGCAAACACCATCAAACCTACATCACCAACTTGAACAATCAAATCAAAGGCACGGAGTTTGAAGAAATGCCTTTGGAAGAAATCGTGAAAAAATCTTCCGGCGGTATGTTCAACAACGCTGCCCAAACTTGGAACCACACTTTCTACTGGCTGGGCTTTACCCCTAAAGGCCAAGGCAAACCTGCCGGTGAATTGGCTGCGGCCATCGACGCCAAATGGGGCAGCTTCGAGAAATTCCAAGAAGCGTTCAATGCCTGTGCGGCCGGTACTTTCGGTTCCGGTTGGGCATGGTTGGTGAAAACGCCTGCCGGCGAATTGGATCTGGTTTCTACTTCCAATGCAGGTACTCCGCTGACTACTGAAAATACTCCGCTGTTGACTTGTGACGTATGGGAACACGCCTACTACATCGACTACCGCAACAGCCGTCCTAACTACCTGAAAGGTTTTTGGGAAATCGTTAACTGGGATGAAGTTGCCAAACGCTTCGCCGCATAAAACGATATGAATGAAAAGGCCGTCTGAAAATTTTTCAGACGGCCTTTTTGTTGATATTGGATGAGAAAAATGGTTTAGATGAATGTTTTTTCTGTCTGATGCGCAAAATTATCATGGAGAGGACAAAAAGGAAAATGGGAGATTAATGTTACAATATTGTTAACAATTTTTCGATTCCATATGATATGGAATCAGCGTTTGACATACATAAGATAAGAGGATTTTATGAAGTTTTTAGACCGTGAGGCGACCATTGCCAAACCCGGCTTTAATCGTTGGCTGGTACCGCCTGCCGCTTTGGCTGTGCATCTTGCCATCGGGCAGATATACGCTTATTCCGTGTTTAATGCGCCTTTAACCAAGCTTATCGGTATCACTGAGTCGGCTGCCGGAGATTGGAAGCTGACCACGGTGGGTTGGATTTTCAGTATCGCTTTGGCGATGTTGGGCGCGTCTGCGGCCATGTTCGGTACATGGATGGAACGCGTTGGGCCGCGTAAGGCGATGTTTGTTGCCGCCTGCTGTTTTAGTTTGGGCTTTTTTGTGTCGGCAATCGGCGTCCATACGCACAATCTGTTTTTGCTTTATTTGGGCAACGGCGTGATTGGCGGGATTGGTTTGGGATTGGGCTATATCGGGCCTGTATCGACATTGATGAAATGGTTTCCCGATAAACCAGGCATGGCGACAGGTTTGGCGATTATGGGTTTTGGCGGCGGCGCGATGTTGGCCTCGCCTTTGTCGGTATCGCTGATGAGTTTTTTCTCCAGTGAAACTTCAGTTGGCGTCGCGCAGACTTTTGTGGTTTTAGGATTGTTTTATTTGGTATTGATGATGTTTGGCGCGTTTACGATCCGTGTACCTGCCGATGGCTGGAAACCTAAAGGTTATGTTGCGCCGAAAACCAAAAGCAAATTGGTCAGCAGCAATCATGTCAATGTTTCACAAGCCATGAAAACGCCGCAATTCTGGCTCTTGTTTTGGGTGTTGTGTTTGAATGTAACGGCCGGTATTGGTGTGTTGGGACAGGCTTCCGTCATGATTCAGGAGCTTTTTTCCGAGGCATCTGTAGGAAAACAAGCGGCAATTGGTGCGGGCGCGGCGGCAGGTTTTGTGAGCCTGTTGAGCCTGTTTAATATGGGCGGCCGATTTTTGTGGTCCAGCGTGTCCGATAAAATCGGCCGTAAAAACACTTATACCATTTTCTTCGTGCTCGGCTCGCTGTTGTATTTTGCCATTCCATCTATTGGCGGGAGCGGTAACAAGGCTTTGTTTGTCATTGGTTTCTGCGTCATCATTTCCATGTATGGCGGCGGTTTTGCAGCGATTCCGGCGTATTTGAAGGATTTGTTCGGCACTTATCAAGTCGGTGCAATCCACGGCAGGATTTTGCTGGCATGGTCAACTGCGGCCGTTATTGGCCCGGTATTGGTTAACTATATCCGCCAAAGTCAAATTGAAAGCGACGTTCCGGCTGCCGAGGCTTATAGCATTACCATGTACATCATGGCGGGTTTGTTGATTGTCGGTTTGCTGTGTAACCTGAGTGTCCGTTCGGTTCATGAAAAGCATCACGAGAAAGACATTAAAGTAGCGGCCCATAGCCGTAATCCCGATGATGAAACCGCTGTATCCGATGCCTATCTGATTAGCAAAAAAGTCTCAGCGGGCGGTATCGGGGTGTGGTGGCGCTGGGCTTTGGTCTGCATTCCTTTGGGCTACGGTGTCATTATGGTGTTTGTGAAAGCCTTAAGTTTGTTTAATTGATTGTTGAAAATGAAAGGCCGTCTGAAAGTTTCAGACGGCCTTTTTAAATGTTAAACAACTAATCTTTCGATACGTTGATGGTATGCTTGATATGTTTTAAATTCGCAACGATGGTAAAAGTCATCATCACCAGTAAAGCCCATGAGCTCCATTTGCTGATGTGTACCGATGCCCACGCGCCGATTTGGTTGGGATAGCGCCAAACGCCGAATAAAGTTCCTAAATTTTCCGCCAGCCAAATGAAAAATCCAATCAGGACGAAAGCGAGCAGGAGCGGCATTTTGCGAGTGGTGTCATAGGGCGTGTACAAGACTGTCGTCCGGGCGTATAGGCCGAGAGCAAAGGCTGCGAGATACCAGCGATAGTCGCCGATATAGTGATGGGTAAAGAAATTGATATAAATCGCCAGCGCGCACAAAGTGCCCAACCAATATGGCGGATGGCTTTTGATTTTGAGGTCAAACAGCCGCCATGCTTGGATAATATAGCTGCCGACCGCGGCATACATAAAGCCCGCAAACAGCGGTACGCCGCCGATTTTGGTATATGCTTCTTCCGGATAGCTCCAGGATTGGATACCGCCCGATGTTTTGAACCATTCTAAAGCAAAGCCCACAAAGTGAAACAGCGTAATCGATTTCACTTCATCCCAAGTTTCCAGCTTGAAATACAGCATGGCTGCTTGTACGGAGACGGCAAAAATCAGCAGCAGGTCATAGCGCGAAATTCCCAGCCAACCTGTTTTCGGAATAAGAAACATAGCAATGAAAAACAAGCCTGCAAATAAGCAGGCTCGTGCTTCTTTCAAACCGAAAAACCAAAATTCAACGATAAAGCGTCGCCAACCATGCAAATCCTTGCGTTTGGGATGCTCAGTCAGCCAAGTATCCAGTTTGCCCAACATATTTTCAGACGGCCTCTTTAGCTTGATAATGTTTTAGGCAGACTGAATTGGAATGACACGGTTTTGCTTACGTTTTGCGCCACCTTCACAATAGTTGGTTTTGACATAATCTTCAACGATTTGCAAAAACTCGGCAGCGATATTGTCGCCTTTGAGGGTCACTTTGCGTTCGCCGTCTACATAAACCGGCGCAACCGGAGTTTCGCCTGTACCTGGCAGGCTGATACCGATATCGGCAAGCTTGCTCTCGCCCGGGCCATTAACTACGCAACCCATTACGGCAACGTTCAATGATTCAACGCCTGGATACTCAGTGCGCCAAACAGTCATTTTTTGGCGTAAATAGTTTTGTACGTCTTGCGCCAATTCTTGGAATACGGTACTGGTGGTACGGCCGCAGCCCGGGCAGGCTGTAACCATTGGTGTGAAGGAACGCAAGCCCATGGTTTGCAGGATTTCCTGACCGACAATGACTTCCTGAGTGCGCGAACTGCCGGGCTCGGGGGTTAGGGAGATTCGAATGGTGTCGCCGATGCCTTCTTGCAGCAATACAGCCAAGGCAGCGGTAGATGCCACAATACCTTTGCTGCCCATGCCAGCCTCGGTCAGACCGAGATGGAGCGGATAGCGGCAACGGCTGCCCAATTCGCGGTAAACCTGAATCAAGTCTTGTACGGCGCTGACCTTGCACGACAAAATGATTTTGTCTTCAGGCAAGCCCAAAGCCACGGCTTTTTCTGCCGATTCCAGCGCAGAAACAATCAAAGCCTCTTTCATGATTTCTTCAGGCGGCTTCGGTGTAGCAGAAGCTAAGTTGGCATCCATCATGCGCTTGGCAAGGCTTTGATCAAGCGAACCCCAGTTCACACCGATGCGTACGGCTTTATTGTTTTCTGCGGCAGTACGAATCATAAAGGCAAATTTTTCATCGCCTTTTGCACCTTTGCCGACATTGCCCGGGTTAATCCGATATTTGGCCAAGGCTTTGCCACACTCAGGAAATTCGGCCAATAAGCGTTCGCCATTAAAATGGAAATCACCAATCAAAGGAGTGGTGTAGCCCATATCGTCTAAGCGGCTGCGGATTTCGGCTACTTTGGAAGCTGCTTCAGGAGTATTGACCGTGATGCGGACCATTTCCGAGCCGGCATCGCTCAATTCTTTGACCTGTTTGGCAGTTGCTGCGGCATCTGCCGTATCCGTATTGGTCATGGATTGGACAAGAACGGGCGCCTCGGAGCCGATGATGAGGTGGTCAATTTTGACTTGATGTGTCTGACGGCGTTTAGGTGTGGTCATTTTAGTTTTTTCCTGCAACAAAAGAGGCGGATTTCTCACCGGCAACACGGTATTTCAAAGGTTCGATAGGTGTGCCGCCGTAATTGGCTTCAGAGCCGGCTGCAATACCGAGCCAAACATTGTAAGGCGCGCCGCCTCTCAGACGTTGTTCGCTTCCGGCTGGAACAATACGGCTGAATACTACTTTTCCATCTTTGTCTGTAATAATCAGATTGCTTCGGTATTGGACTTTAATCCAAAGTTCGTCTTTTTCAACTTTGACGGCAGGCTTCTCTTCTTGTACGACGGCGGAAGCTGCTGAGGCAGCTTGATCATTAGTCACTTTAGGCTTATTGGTTATTTCTTTTTTGCCGTCTTCCGTCATTTCGCTAACGGCAACATTATCCGTTTTTAAGGCAGGCGTTTTCATCGTATCAGCAACATCTTTGCTGTTTTGAATATTTGCCTGTTCGTTTTCAAAACTGGATTTACTTTGCCAAAAGTAAACGCCGCCTACAGCCAAAGCCAGTGCGGCTATCCTCAATATCCATTTTGGGAAACCTTGTTTTTCAGTGTCTGTGTAGCTTAAGCCAGCGTTGGTGCTGCGTGTTACCGCGTATACATGGTCTTCAAGTTGCGGAGTAATGGAGAGCAAATGTTTGGCGATGGTTTGTTCGTCGATTTTCAGAAATCGTGCATATGAACGCAGATAGCCTGAAACAAAGACTAAACCGGGAAAGCCGGAATATTCCCCTTTTTCCAAAGCATCAATTTGTTCGGCAGACAGTTTCAAACGTGAAGCAACATCTTGAATATCGATTTTGGCATCAGTTCTGTGTTTGCGTAATTCATCCCCCAATGTTTTGGCGGCTTGTGTGTCGTAGTTGATTTTATCGTTATTTTCCATTTAGTGGCCTGTTGTGACGGTTTGTAGTTCGTCTGAATAAGGGAAGTTTGCCCTAAGTTGGGCTTCGTATTCGTATGCGGCGTGTTTATTACCCAAGGCGGTAGCCAAACGCCAGCCTAAAAGCAAATCGTCAGCCTGCAGGACATCGACTTTGCTTTGGTATTGACGGAAATAATAGTCGGCATCGTTCAGATTGCCTGCCATCATTTTGGTTCGGGCAAGCTCTTTGAAAGCAGGGAAGAATTGTGGATTGGCCGCCAAAGACCTTTCCAAATAGGCTTGAGCCAAAGAGTATTGGCCTAATCTTGCGCTGCAAATGCCTTTATTCATATTGGCGATAAAGGGGCTCGGGTAGGTCGGATCGGCCAGTGCTTTATCAAAATAAGCCATGGATTCGGCAGGTGCATTCATTTGATTGCATAAGAACCAACCGTAATTGTTGTTAACTTCCGCACTATCCGGTTTTAAAGATAATGCTTTAAGAAAGCTTTCCTGAGCTTTATCGCGGACCTTCAGATATTGATAAATTTCAGCGCGTACCAACCAAGCAATATCGTTTTTTGAATTGAATTTAAGCGCCTCTTCGATACTTTCAGTAGCTTGGCGGTAGTTTTGGCCGCGCATATATTCTACGGCAAGCTGGGTTTTGATATTGGAAACCTGAATGGCACGTTCTTTGGGGCTTGGTCCGGAAGAGGATGCGCAGGCAGAAAGAGTCAGTGCGGTAAGTAAAGCGAATCCGAACTTGATTTTCATAATTAACCTTATTGTTCGACCAAAATTTGTTGCCATTTTTGTTGGCGGCGTGTTTTATCTTGTACTTGTCCGGCCAATTGTCCGCAAGCGGCATCAATATCGTCGCCGCGGGTTTTGCGGACAGTAACGACAAAGCCGGCTTGTTGCAGAATATCGCGGAAGATGCGGATATTCTCGTTGGTAGAACGTTCGTAGCCGGAATTGGGGAAAGGGTTGAACGGAATCAGATTGAATTTGCACGGTACATCTTTAACCAATTCAATCAATTCGCGCGCGTGTTGGGCCTTGTCGTTGATGCCATCGAGCATAACGTATTCAAAGGTAATAAAGTCGCGGGGGGCTTTGACCAGATAACGTTGACAGGCCGCCATCAATTCTTTCAATGGATATTTCTTATTCAGCGGAACGATTTGATCGCGCACTTCGTCGTTGGAGGCGTGTAAAGATACGGCTAAAGCAACAGGCATTGTATCGCGCAGTCTGTCCATTTGCGGAACCATACCCGAAGTGGAAACGGTCACGCGGCGGCGACTTAAACCATAGCCGTGATCATCCAGCATAATGCTCAAAGCGGTAACAACATTATCAAAGTTTGCCATGGGTTCGCCCATACCCATCATCACCACGTTGGAGATAACGCGTTCATTTTTAGGGGTAACGCCCATGGCTTTATTGGCCCACCAAAGCTGACCGATAATTTCGGCGGCAGTCAGGTTGCGGTTGAAACCTTGTCGTCCGGTAGAGCAGAAGGTGCATTCCAATGCGCAACCTACTTGGGAAGAGATGCATAAGGTACCGCGTTCGGCTTCGGGAATGAAGACGGTTTCTACACCGTTACCCGTGCCGACATCCAGCAACCATTTGCGTGTGCCATCAGTGGATTCTTGTGCCATCATTAATTTAGGCACTTCGATTGTGGCTTGTTCATTCAGCTTGGCGCGCAATGATTTGGCCAAGTCAGTCATTTCTTCAAAGTTTTGTGCACCGGCTTGATGCATCCAACGCATGACTTGCTTGGCGCGGAAAGGTTTCTCACCCATTTCGGCAAAGTGTTGCGTCAGTCCGTTTAAATCGTAATTCAGTAGATTGGTTTTCATGTATTTTTATGTTTCTCAATAAAGCTTTTAAAGTAAAGAGGCTTATCGGTCAGCTTTGCTTTAAAAGCCTTTAGGGGGTTTCAGACGGCCTGTCATTTGCAGGGCATACAAAGCACTTTTGCCGTCCGATATGGAATCGGACGGCCGTAAAGCGGCTACAGGCTTTTTGCTTTTATCGTGGGCAGATTTCGCTTTGGCTGAAGAAGTAGGCAATTTCAATCGCAGCGTTTTCCACACTGTCAGAACCGTGCACAGCATTGATGCTGACAGATTCTGCAAAGTCGGCGCGGATTGTGCCTGGAGCGGCATCAGCCGGATTGGTTGCGCCCATCAATTCACGATTTTTAGCAACGGCGTTTTCACCTTCCAATACTTGAATCATGACGGGATTGCGTGTCATGAATTTAACTAAGTCTTCGTAAAAAGGGCGGCCTTTATGTACGGCATAAAACTCTTTTGCTTCGCGCTCAGACAGCTGTTTCATTTTTGCCGCAATAATGCGCAGGCCGTTTTCTTCAAAGCGGCTATAAATCTTGCCGATGACGTTTTTTTCTACCGCATCGGGTTTGATGATGGAAATCGTACGTTCGATGGCCATATTATGTCCTTGTTTTTATTGAAAGGTAAGTTGTCGTAACCCAAAGGCAAGGGGAGTGTATTTTACCAAATTTCGCCCTTTTTTGGGAAAGGCATTATTTGCTTAAAGTCAGGTGCGGTTGCTCCAAATAGACTTCGGACTGCATTTCGACCATACGGCTGGCTGTACGGGTAAATTCTTCGGCAAAATCGCCTTCGATATAAATATCGTTTACGCCAACGGCACTGGTGGCGCACAATTTCACGCGGAAGTCATATAAAACGTCAATCAACCATGTCAGACGGCGTGCTTCTGCTTTTTCTTGAGGGGTCAGGCGTTCCAATCCTGATAGAAAAACCATCTCGTAATGTTCGGCCAAATAAAGATAGTCGGCTTGTGAGCGCGGACCGAAACACAATGCACGGAAATCAAACCAGATGGCGCGTTCCGACTGGGCTTTATGAGGAATTTCCCGTCCATGAATAATGCTGATTCCTGGATTCAATTCAGAGATTCCGCTCATTTCTTTAAATAAAGTAGCCAGTTTTTGCTCGTTTTCTTCATTATTGGGCACAAAGAAAATTTCGGCAGGGCGCAATGTGCGCAATCGGTAATCTTCTCCGCCATCTACATTTAAAACGGTCAGGTTAGATTCGATAAGGGCGATGGTTGGCAGAAAGCTGCTGCGGTTTTGGCCTTGAGGATAGAGTTCGGATGGGGCGTAGTTGGAAGTGGCCACCAAAACAACACCTTCGCTCAGCAGGTTTTCCAATAAACGGCCTAAAATCATCGCATCGGCAATGTCGCTGACGTGAAATTCATCAAAGCATAATACGCGTGTTTCTTTGGCAATTTCTGCTGCAACGGCTTTTAAAGGATTTGCTTCACTCTTTAAAGCTTTCAGCCGTTGATGAATTTCGGCCATAAAGGCATGGAAATGCACGCGGCGCTTACGGCGATAAGGGAGACAGCCAAAAAAAGCGTCCATCAGGAAACTTTTACCACGTCCTACGCCGCCATAAAAATAGAGTCCTTTAGGTACTTGAGGGGAACGCAGGCTGCGGCCGAGAAAACGGTTGCGTTTGCGTTTGAACATCATCAGCTCGGTCCACAAGCGATCCAAATATTCAATGGCTCGTGCTTGTGCTTCGTCACGGATGAAGTTGGGTTGTTCGGCGGCGGCCTGATACCAAGTTAATGGGCTGTGGTTTTCAAATGGCGGTGGCGTAAATAGTTGGTCTCTATTGCTCATGTATAACCTTTATTATGTTTTGCTGGCGATAGTCGAAACATCTTCCGCAATAATTTGGACAGTAGTCGGAATGATGTTCTCATTACGGAATGGTCGGTCTATTATAAATGATTTCAGACGGCCTGCGTTTTTTGCAAAGGCTTTGTTGTCAATATAGTTGGAAAAGTGTGCGATTAAGGTGCAAGCAAAAAGGGCTGGCTTTAGTATTTTTTGAAAAAACAAAAAAACGCCGCATTTCTGCGGCGTTTTGCTACTAAGTATTAATGAGCACTTTCTTGCAATGCCAAGTCTACACGCTCACGCAACTCTTTACCCGGTTTGAAGTGGGGAACATGTTTTTCAGGCACTTCCACACGTTCGCCGGTTTTAGGGTTGCGCCCGATACGGGCAGGGCGGTGGTTCAAGTCGAAGCTGCCGAAGCCGCGGATTTCGATACGTTGTCCACGAGCCAGTGAGCGGGTCATGGTATCAACCAAGACTTTTACACTGTATTCGACATCTTTAGCCAGCAGTTGGTTGCCATTTTTTTCGGCAAACACTTCTGCGAGGCGAACCATCAATTCAGACTTCGTCATGTCTGCAACCTTATTCTTGGTCGCCGGACAGTTTGGCTTTCAGCAAGTCGCCCAAGCTGGTAGTACCGGCATTGGCAGTTGCAGCGGCATTAACTGAATTCAGCGCTTCGCGGTTTTCTTTAGCGTCTTTCGCTTTAACAGACAGACGGATGCTGCGGTTTTTGCGGTCAACGGTAACGATAACGGCTTCAACTTCGTCGCCTTCTTTCAGTTTGGTAGTCAGGTCTTCAACGCGGTCAGCGGCGAATTCAGAAGCAGGCAGGTAGCCTTCAACTTCTTCAGACAGAGCAACTACGGCACCTTTGGCGTCAACAGATTTCACAGAACCTTTAACCAAAGAACCTTTGTCGTTTACGCTGATGAAGTTGCCGAACGGATCACCTTCCAGTTGTTTGATGCCCAAAGAGATGCGTTCTTTTTCAACGTCGATGGCCAATACAACGGCTTCAACTTCTTCGCCTTTTTTGTATTTGCGTACTGCTTCTTCGCCGGCTTCAGTCCAAGATAGGTCGGACAAGTGAACCAGGCCGTCGATGCCGCCAGGCAGACCTACGAATACGCCGAAGTCGGTGATAGATTTAACTGCGCCGGAGATTTTGTCGCCTTTGTTGTGGTTGGCGGCAAATTCTTCCCAAGGGTTAGCTTGGCATTGTTTCATACCCAAAGAGATACGGCGGCGGTCTTCGTCGATTTCCAGAATCATGACTTCAACTTCGTCACCCAGTTGAACAACTTTGCTTGGGTGTACGTTTTTGTTGGTCCAATCCATTTCGGAAACGTGTACCAAACCTTCAATGCCTTGTTCGATTTCAACGAATGCACCGTAGTCGGTCAGGTTGGATACTTTACCGAACAGGCGGGTACCTTGTGGGTAACGACGGGTCAGGCCGCTCCAAGGATCTTCGCCCAGTTGTTTCATACCCAGGGAAACGCGTTGTTTGTCTTGGTCGAATTTCAGGACTTTGGCTTCTACTTCTTGACCAACTTCCAAAACTTCGCTTGGGTGTTTCACACGGCGCCATGCCAAGTCGGTAATGTGCAACAGACCGTCGATGCCGCCCAAGTCAACGAATGCACCGTAATCGGTGATGTTTTTAACGATACCTTTGATAACTGAACCTTCTTGCAGGTTTTCCAGCAAGGCTTTGCGTTCTTCGCCCAAAGTAGCTTCCAGAACAGCGCGGCGGGACACAACAACGTTGTTGCGTTTTTTGTCCAGTTTGATCACTTTGAATTCAATTTCTTTGCCTTCGAAGTGAGAAGTGTCTTTTACAGGACGTACGTCAACCAAAGAACCCGGCAGGAATGCGCGGATGCTGTTGATCATAACAGTCAGGCCGCCTTTGACTTTGCCATTGATAACGCCGGACAGGATGTCGCCGTTTTCCATAGCTTCTTCCAAAGCGATCCAGTCGGCAGCGCGTTTGGCTTTTTCGCGGGACAGTTTGGTTTCGCCGAAGCCGTTCTCAACAGATTCGATGGTAACGGTAACGAAATCACCAACTTTAACTTCAATCTCGCCCTGAGCGTTTTTGAATTCAGCAACATCAATCAGAGATTCTGATTTCAGACCTGCGTTAACGGTAACGAAGTTTTGATCGATGCCGACTACTTCGGCAGTAATCACTTCACCTGGGTTCATCTCTTGCAGGGTAAAGCTTTCTTCCAGCAGCTGGGCAAAATTTTCCATAGTCATATATACTCTTTTCGGTACACCGCCAAGGGGTGCGGGTTAGGTTTGAAATGACCTGCCGTCCTTGGCGCGGCAGGTTGGGAAATGTTTTCAGACGGCCTGGTTATACGGTTAACAGGCCGTCTGAAATGGAAACTTCGCGATTATACTCCAAATTTTAAACTTTATGATACCAATCAAGCACTTTTTTTACAGTTTCTTCGATAGAAAGGTTATCAGTGTCTAAAAGCAGGGCGTCGGGCAGCTGTTTCAATGGGGCAACAGGGCGGCGGCGGTCTGCTTCGTCGCGCGCCTCAATGTCTGACAAAATGCGCTCGAATGCAACGCCTTCGCATGGAATACCGAGTTGTTTGGCGCGACGTTGGGCGCGAACATTGGCACTTGCAGTCAGGAAGATTTTTAATGCGGCATCAGGGAAAATAACCGAGCCGATATCGCGGCCGTCGGCGACCAAACCTTTTTCAGTCAGGAAATCGCGTTGGCGCTGCAAAAGGGCAGTACGCACTTTAGGCAACTGCGCGACGGCAGATGCACCCATGCCGATGGCTTCGGTACGGATTTGTTCGGACACATCTTCGCCGTTTAATAACACGACGCTGCCTTCAAATTGTGCGGGCAAGGTTTCTGCCAGTGTGCTGACGGCATCTTCATCTGTCCAGGCAACATTTTGTTTTTGTGCGTAAAGCGCCGTCAGGCGGTAAAGCGCACCGGAGTCGAGGTAAACAAAACCCAAGGCTTCGGCTACGCGTGAGGCAACCGTCCCTTTGCCGGATGCGCTGGGGCCGTCGATGGCGATGACTTTTTGCTTGAGGCTCATGTGTTCTCCTGAATGCGATAGTTAATTGAATTAACCGTTTATTATACGTTGCTTTGGCCGTCTGAAAACGAAAATTTTTGTGTGATTTAAATTTGAAGGAAAAGTGGTTCGGCCTTATCGGGTATAATGGCCAAAATCATAATTTAACCGCTTTATCTGATTGTTCGGGCCGTCTGAAACAACGGGCCGGGAATGATCTTCGAATTTAGAAACATTATGTTACAAACCGATAATCTTACTTCTGCACAATCTCAGCGCATTATCACTGCTCAAAATATTTCAGCTCAGGAAGAATTGCTTGAACGCGCTTTACGTCCGAAAACTTTGGACGACTATATCGGGCAGGATAAGGCCAAAGAGCAGCTGGCTATTTTTATTCAGGCGGCGAAAAAACGTGGCGAAGCGCTTGACCACACTTTGTTGTTTGGCCCTCCGGGTTTGGGTAAAACTACTTTGGCGCATATTATCGCTAAAGAGTTGGGCGTTAATTTGCGCCAAACCAGCGGCCCGGTTTTGGAGCGCGCCGGCGACCTTGCAGCGTTATTGACCAACCTCGAGCCGCATGATGTGCTGTTTATTGATGAAATCCACCGTTTAAGCCCCGTGGTTGAAGAAATCCTTTATCCTGCGCTTGAAGATTATCAGTTGGACATCATGATTGGAGAGGGGCCGGCCGCACGTTCGGTCAAAATCGATTTGCCGCCGTTTACATTGGTGGGCGCGACGACCCGTGCCGGTATGTTGACCAATCCGTTGCGCGACCGTTTCGGTATTGTGTCTCGATTGGAGTTTTATCAAAACAAAGACTTGGCGACTATTGTTGCCCGTTCTGCTCAATTGTTGCAGTTGGAAATGGGCGAAGAGGGTGCGATGGAAGTGGCCAAGCGCAGCCGCGGTACGCCGCGTATTGCCAACCGCCTTTTGCGACGTGTGCGCGATTATGCCGATGTAAAAAACAACGGCGTGATTGATGCGGAAATTGCCGATGCGGCTTTGAGTATGCTGGATGTGGACGGGCAGGGTTTGGATGTGATGGACAGGAAATTCCTTGAGGCGATTCTGCACAAATTCAGCGGCGGTCCTGTCGGTTTGGAAAACGTGGCCGCTGCGATTGGCGAATCGACCGATACCATCGAAGATGTGATTGAACCTTATCTGATTCAGCAGGGCTTTTTACAGCGTACACCGCGTGGACGCGTGGCAACCGAAAGAGCTTATCTGCATTTCGGTTTAAAGATCCAAGAATAATAATGAAGGCCGTCTGAAAACTGCTTTCAGACGGCCTGATACTTTCAATTTCATATGATTGTCGGTAAATATCTGCCGATAATCGGTTAAAATGTTCCCCTTTTTCTTTTTTGAAGTTTCCCCATGAATATCTTATCCGTAGAAAATGCTTCTTTTGCCGTCGGCCATGTCGCCTTGCTCGACAAAACTTCTTTTCAACTCGACAGCGGCGAGAAAATCGGTTTAATCGGCCGCAACGGTGCGGGTAAGTCTTCGTTTTTAAAAATCCTTGCAGGCGTACAAAAGCTCGATGACGGGCAGATTATTGTTCAAAACAACCTCAAAATCGTTTATGTGCCGCAGGAGTCCTTTTTTGATAAGGACGCAACCGTATTTGATACCGTCGCCGAAGGTTTGGGTGAAATCCGTGATTTATTACGCCGTTATCATTATGTCAGCCATGAGTTGGAAAATGGTTCGAGTGAGGCTTTGTTGAAAGAACTCAACGAATTGCAACTTGAAATCGAAGCGAAAGACGGCTGGAAGCTGGATGCGGCGGTGAAGCAGACTTTGGGCGAACTCGGTTTGCCGGAAAACGAAAAAATCGGCAACCTTTCCGGCGGACAGAAAAAGCGTGTTGCCTTAGCGCAGGCTTGGGTGCAGAAGCCCGACATATTGCTGCTGGACGAGCCGACCAACCATTTGGACATCGACGCGATTATCTGGCTGGAAAACCTGCTCAAGGCGTTTGAAGGCAGTTTGGTTGTGATTACCCACGACCGCCGTTTTCTGGACAACATCGCCACGCGCATCGTCGAACTCGACCGTGGCATTCTACGTTCCTATCCTGGCTCGTTCTCCAAATACAGCGAGAAAAAAGCGCAGGAATTGGCGATTGAAGCGGAACACAACCGCCTCTTCGACAAATTCCATGCGCAGGAAGAAGCATGGATACGAAAAGGAATTGAAGCGCGCCGCACCCGTAATGAAGGCCGCGTGCGCCGTTTGGAAGAATTGCGCCGCCAGCGTGCCGAACGCCGCAACGTGCAGGGGCAGGTCAATTTCAAGCTCGACAGCGGCGAGAAAAGCGGCAAAATCATTGCCGAATTGGAACATGCTTCGTTTGCCTATGGCGACAAAGTCATCATGGACAAATTCTCCGCCATCTTGCAGCGCGGCGACAAAATCGGCTTAATCGGTCCAAACGGTATCGGCAAAACTACCTTCCTCAAGCTGATTTTGGGCGAATTGCAGCCGACTTACGGCAGAATCCGCATCGGCAGCAAGCAGGAAGTTGCTTATTTCGACCAGTTCCGCAGCGCGTTGAACGAAAACGATACCGTGTTTTACACGCTCGGCCAAGGCAACGATTACGTCGAAGTCGGCGGCAAGAAAAAACATGTGATGAGCTATCTGGAAGATTTCTTGTTCCACCCCGCCCGCGCGCAAAGCCCTGTTTCATCGCTCTCCGGCGGCGAACGCAACCGCCTCCTGCTGGCAAAACTCTTCACCCGTCCCGCCAATATTTTGGTCTTGGACGAACCGACCAATGACTTGGACATCGACACCCAAGAGCTGCTCGAAGACTTGCTGCGCGATTATCAAGGCACGGTATTCCTCGTCTCGCACGACCGTATGTTCTTGGATAATGTGATTACCCAAAGCATTGTTTTCGAAGGACAAGGCCGTCTGAAAGAATACATCGGCGGCTATCAGGATTATATCGACGCAAAATCGCGGGAAGAGAAAATTCAGACGGCCTCTGCGCCCAAAGTGGTTGCCGAGCCTGAGAAAGTCAAACCCAAAGCCAACCGCACTGTCAAACTTTCCTATAAAGAACAGCGCGAACTCGACGCCCTGCCTGATGAAATCGCTGCTTTGGAAACCGAGCAGGCTGAAATCAATACCCAGCTTTCCGATCCTGAAATTTTTAAAGATTACGAAAAAGCAGGTGCATTGCAAAGCAGGGCTGACGAAATCGAGATGTCGCTTTTGGAAAAGCTCGAACGCTGGGAATGGCTGGAAGCGAAACAAAACGGAGAAGCGGTTTAAATTGGGAATTTTGTCCCAAAGTAGGGCGGATATTTTTCTACATCATGCCGTCTGAACCCCGAATATTTAAAAACAAGGTCTACAACCAACATGAAAAAAGTCGAGAAAAATGTATTGGTGCTGCATAGCGCTAAGGAAATGTTTGAGCTGGTTGACAAGGTCGAGGACTATCCGAAATTTTTGCCGTGGTACAGCAAGACCGAAGTCATCGAACGCAAAGGCAACGAGCTCAAAGCGCGCCTGTTTATGGACTATATGCGCGTCAAACAGTCGTTTGCAACGCACAACCACAATATCCCGGGGCAGGAAATCCGCATGGATTTGCTCGAAGGGCCGTTTAAAACCCTGCGCGGCACTTGGAAATTTATCGATTTGGGCGATGATATGTGTAAAGTCGAATTCAGATTAGAATACGATTTCTCCAATGCCGTACTCTCTGCCATGATTTCCCCAGTATTCGGCCATCTTGCCGGTACGCTGGTGGATGCTTTTATTAAAGAGGCCGACCGCCGCTATGCTTGAGATTGAAATTGTTTACGGACTAGCCGATAGGCAAGTGTTGAAGAACATGACCGTTGCCGAAGGGACAACCGTACGCGAAGCCGCCCTGCAAAGCGGTTTGGAGGTAGAGTTTCCAGAGTTGGATTTGCAACAAGCGCCTTTGGGTATTTTCGGCAAGGCAGTGAAAGACGAGACGGTGTTGCGCGATGGCGATCGGATTGAGGTTTATCGTCCATTGTTGATTGATCCGAAAGAAGCGCGACGTAAACGCGCCGGACAAGAGTAAATCGAAGGCCGTCTGAAACTTTTTCAGACGGCCTGTCAAACTGAAAGAACAGTAATGAGCTTGAAAATTAAATTAATCGTCGGTTTGGGCAATCCCGGCCAAGAATACGAACAAACGCGCCACAATGTCGGCTTTTGGCTGTTGGACGAACTGGCGTGGAAATGGAAAGTCAATTTTAAAGACGAAAAGAAATTTTACGGCGAAGTAGCGCGCGCCACTACACCTGATGGCGATGTTTGGCTGCTCAAACCCATGACATTTATGAACCGCTCCGGTCAGGCTGTTGCCGCTTTGGCTCAGTTTTACAAAATCAAGCCGGAGGAAATCTTAGTGGTTCATGACGAGCTGGATATTCCATGCGGCCGTATCAAATTCAAACTTGGCGGCGGCAACGGCGGACACAACGGTCTCAAAGATATTCAGGCTCGTTTGGGTACGCCTAATTTCTACCGCCTGCGCTTGGGTATTGATCATCCGGGCGACCGTAATCTGGTTGTCGGTTATGTGTTGAATAAACCGTCGGCGGAACACAGACAGCAAATTGATGATTCCATCGCCAAATCCCTGCAAGGATTGCCGGCCGTGTTAAATGGCGAATGGGAAGAGGCAACGCGTTTTTTACACAGTAAGTAAGTGTGCCCAAATCAAACGGGCAGCCTTGCACATCATGTTCAGACGGCCTGAAAACAGATGGCGCGGTCTGGTTAGCGATAAACCAATCAAAGAAACAGTAAATATGAACGAACTGACCAACCTGATGCAGACCGAAGCCCCAGGCATTGTTGGCGAAACATTAGACTTCTGCCTTTACGAATGCAGTATTGAAGATGCCCCGGATGCAGAAGAAGTAGCACAATGGCGTGATATTTTGAAGGCACGGGGTGGGAAATTTGTCCGCTTGGCAGACATCTGTCAAACATGGCTGGATGAAGAGGCCGAAAAATGAAAGCCTTACCATTAAACAAATTTACTGCCGCTGCCTTAATCTGGTTTGCCGCCGCCATTTATGCCTTACTTTTCAAAGAGGGCGGCAATAGCGCTCCGCCATTTCCCCATTTTGATAAAGTCGGCCATTTCGGACTGTTTTTCGGTCAGGCATGGTTGTGTGCAAAAATATTTATTCAAGACAATAGGAATATTCCCTATAAAGGCATTCTGTTTGCCGCTTTATTATTCGCAGTAGGCAGCGAGCTGGCTCAGGCATTTCTGACTGCTACGCGCCAAGGTTCGATCGTGGATGGCATTGCCGATATGGCAGGTACGGCTGCGGCGCTATGGTTTGCAGCAAAAGTAAAAGCAGCAAAAAGTTAGATATATTTAAAAAAACTTGAAGGCCGTCTGAAATCCTGAGAAACAGGTTTCAGACGGCCTTTTGTTACTTGATGTATGAAGCAATGATTGCTTCATGCCAAGTATTTAAAAATTAGAATTTTACGCGTACACCGGCAGATACTTCGTGAGAGTGTACTCTGTCATCTTCAAATTTGCCCCAGTAGTTGTAGCGGTAGCCAGCATCTAAAGCAATATTAGGCGTTACTTCGTAGCTTACACCAGCCAATGCTCCGATACCGGTTTGAGTTTTGCGATAGCTTTCTTCGTAATAAGCATTACTTACTTTGCTAGTTGCACTTTCATCTGCAGATACACGGTTAATTCCTAAGCGTGCTCCGACATAGGGTTTAACAGGTGCGTTAATGTCAAAATCGTAAATTGCTGACACACCAACACTTTGGAATTTAACTTTGTCTTTGTAAATGGTAGTTGGAGTTTCAGAATCTGATTTAAAAGATTTATAGTGAGTATAATCAGCTGCAACACGAAAATTGCCGAAATCGTAACCGGCAGAAATGCGTGGGCTAAAGCCTTTAACTGATCCACTTGCATCATCATTTCTTGCTTTTACAGTAGCATGACCAGCATCAGCTTGAACATAAAAACCTTTGGTTGCATCAGCCAATGCAAATGTAGGCAGGGAAAGAGCAATCAGTGTTACCAGAACTTTTTTCATGATTTTGTCCTTAATGTAGGATTAGAAGTAGTGGATAATCGCCGGGGTTGGTCGTTCCCAACAATTATTCTGATTGTATTTTCTTGTCGTAAATTAAGCAAATCTAAAAATGTTTCAACTGTTGTAAAACCGCACTTATAAAAAACACTGTAACAAGTCGTTTAAGAACAAACGGCCTTGTTCGGTCGGTCGGAACGCGGTCGGGTCTGATTCAAGCAGGCCTTTTCGTCTGGCGGTTTCGATTTGTGTCATGATTTTTGCAGTGGGTACGCCAGTACGTTCCTGCAACGTTGCAGCAGGTACGCCGTCAGTCAGGCGCAGGGCGTTCATCATGAATTCGAATGGAAGGTCTTCGGCAGCAACGATTTTGCGTTCAACTGCTTCATGCGGATTGCCCTGCATAGCGGCAAGATAGTCGTTGGGATGACGGCGGCGGACGGTACGTTCGATACGGTCGGGATAGGAAATTTTGCCGTGCGCGCCTGCTCCTATGCCTAAGTAATCGCCGAACTGCCAGTAGTTCAAATTATGGCGGCACTGCATGGCAGGTTTTGCAAAAGCCGATGTTTCGTAGTGGATAAAGCCTGCGCTTTCTAATGCGCCGTGTACGGCATCTTCAATATCCAATGCTGCTTCATCTTGCGGCAAACCTTTTGGCGGCGTATGACCGAAAGGCGTGTTCGGCTCCATGGTCAGATGATATGCGCTGATGTGCGATACGCCTGTTGCGATAGCGGTTTGCACATCGGTTAAGGCCGTCTGAACGGTCTGGTTTGGCAGGGCATACATCAAATCGATATTGACTTTATCAAATAATTTCAAGGCAGTATCAATGGCTGTCAGGGCTTCTTTGCCGTTGTGAACGCGTCCTAATCGAGCAAGCATATCGTCATTAAAACTTTGTATGCCGATAGACAGACGCGTAATGCCTGCGTCTTTAAATCCTTGAAACTTCTCAATTTCAAATGTGCCCGGATTGGCTTCTAAAGTAATTTCCGCTTCCGGCTGCAAACGCAACAGCGAGCGCACGCCGCTTAACAAACGGTCAATCGATTTCGCTTGAAACAGGCTGGGCGTACCGCCGCCGAAGAATATGGTTTCCACCGGTCTGCCCCAAATATTGGGCAATTCAAGCTGCAAGTCGGTTAGTAGGGCATCGATATAGGCTTCTTCCGGCAGGCCGTTTTTCAGGCTGTGTGAATTAAAGTCGCAATACGGGCATTTTTTGATGCACCACGGAATGTGGATATAGAGTGATAAAGGAGGTAGGGCGGTTAACTGGCCGGGGCGTTGGAAGGTGATTTGGGTCATGATGTGTTGAGGCTCGAGGCCGTCTGAAATTTTTAGGCCGTTATTTTAACTGAAATGTCGGCTGGGAAAGTAATCAGTAGGAAATTTGCGCAGTCTAAGCGCTCAAAAAAGCTTCAATTTCTTCTTCTGATAATTTGGAATTGCAGACGGATTTTATTTTGCCTTGTGAGATTTTGAGTAATGCGGGAACAGTTTTGATGCCGTGTTGCTCACGAAAAGTTTTTAAAGCTGCTTTATTGCTGCTGTCCGTAAAGCGGATGGTAAGCTGCTTGTTTAAGGAAACGGTAAGCAGTTTTGCAACAAAACGGCGACAGTATGAACAGCTTGGTTTGCCTAAAAAGACGATAGCAGTTTTTTGACTGTCAATGAGTTGCAGAAGTTCGTCAGGTGTGGTTGGGATGAAGGCAGCAACGTGTTTTGCAAAGGCTGCCAATTCTTCAGATGTGGGCTTGGGCATGGGAATGAATGTGAGGTAGGCCGTCTGAAAGCAGTTTTCAGACGGCCTTTGGTTTATAAGGATTCGATTTTTCTTAACAATTCACGCAATGCTTGGGCGCGGTGGCTTTCGGCATTTTTGATTTCAGGGTCAAGCTCGGCGGTGGTGCAACTGTGTTCGGCCAGATAGAAATGCGGGTCGTAGCCGAAGCCGTTTGTGCCGGCTGCTTCGGCCTGCCATTGGCCGCGCCAGATGCCTTCGGCGATGATGGGTTGCGGGTCGTTTTCGTGGCGGATGAGGACGAGCACGCAGACGTAGTAGCAGCTTTTGTCGTCTTTATCGGCAAGATCGGCAGACAGTTTGGCGTTGTTTGCGGCATCGGATTTGGGGTTTTCGCCTGCATAACGTGCGGAGAAAATGCCGGGTGCGCCGTTTAAGGCGTTGGTGCAGATGCCGGAGTCGTCGGCAAGTGCCGGTAAGCCGCTGTATTTGGCGGCATGGCGTGCTTTGGCCAGGGCATTTTCAACAAAGGTATGGTACGGCTCGGGACATTCGGGCGTATTGAACTGCGATTGCGGCAGGATTTCGATGTTTAAGTCGGTAAAGAGGCGGGAAAATTCTTTGAGTTTGCCTGCGTTGCCACTGGCAAGGACGATTTTTTCAAACATGGTTTTTCCTTAATGGGTTTCGGTTTGCTGCATACGGGCCATTTGCGCGCGTGCTTTGTGGCGGATGTAAAGGGCAAGGCTGCCGATTTGGGCGAAAACGGCGGCAAAGGCAAACAGAAAGGCGGCAACGGCGAATTGTTTGCTGTGAATACTCAGAAGATAAGCGCCCAACAGAATCAGTACGATAAACATCAGGGTAAACAGGGCGGTCAGGAGCAGATAGGCTTTTTGTCGGGTCATGGCAGCTTGGGTAAGGGGAAAATGTTTTGATTATAACGTCAGATTGAGAATTTGAAACCATGCCGGATTCGTTAAAAAGGCCGTCTGAATATTTCAGACGGCCTTGAGTTGAATAACGGATTAACGCAATTCTGTGTGCAGGCGGCTCAACAATGTGGAGGCATCGCTGCCTTTGTATGGGCTGCCGTCTTTGTTCAACAGATGGAGGCGTGCGCCATTGTTGATTGGCTCAACATAGACGATGATTTCAGGATAAGTTTTTGGCGCTTCTGCTTTGCCTTTGCCAAATACGCGTTTGAACAGGCCGGGTTTTTTATTGGCAACTGCTTCGCCTTCGGTTGGCGCTTGTTGAACCAAGAAAGCGCGACGTTCGGCATTTTGACCGATAACAGTCAGGCCGATACGGTCAAGCGCAAGGGCGGTACGGCGCCAGTTGCGGCCGTAATCGCCTGCCAGCAGCAGGGTGCCGTTGTCCACACGGGCCAACTCGGAGGCATTGCTGCGGGCGGCAACGCTTTGGGTCAGGGCCTGTTCGGCTTGCTGACCGTCAACGCCCAAGTATTGCATAAAGCGCGCGAGGAATGCGGCTTCGAGGTTAGGGTCGCTCTCGCTTGGCTGCCACATGGTGGTGTCTTTTTTACGGTCGGCATAAACTTCTTTCATGCCTTTATGGGCGAAGAAGATGTCGGTCGAACCGTTTTTGCCTTGTTCGATGCGGATGATGAACTTGTCGCGTTCGCTGGTGGAGTAGATGCCGCCCAAGCCGACTTTGTCCAACAGGCGGCGCAGGCTGTCTTGAGGGATTTTGGCTCGGTTTTCAGCCCACTCGGTCTCCATTTGGCCGATGGCTGGTTCTTCGGATTTGATGTCGAAACCGTTTTCTTGCCAGAATACTTTCAGCAACGGCCAAATTTCGCGAGGAGATTTGCCATCGACAACCAACCAGCGTTGGTTGCCGTCACGCTCAAGGCGTACGCCTTTAACGGATTTCAAAACTTCTGCATTGGCAGGTTGTTGTACGGCTTGAGTGCGGCGTTTGTTGAAGTCGCTGGCGCGGACGGCTCCGCTGCCTGCCGGTAATTGATAGAGGTTGCCTTGGTCCGGGTTGTTCAAATCAGGTGGTACTTCCAGTTTGACCAAGCGGTGCGATTGACTTTGATAGTCGAGTTTGGGTTGTTCTTTTTTGCTGCCCGAACAGGCAGTCATGCTAATCAGGGCGAGGGCTACTACGATGGGTTTGATATAGGTCATCTTGTTTTCCTGTGGATGAAGTTCTTAACAGGGAGGCCGTCTGAAAAGGGTGTTTGGGATTCAGACGGCCTTATTTCCGGATCAGATTTGTCCTGATTTTTCCAGAGCGGCTCGGACTTTGGCTTGACCGGCTTCGGTCAGTGCTACCAAAGGCAGACGAACATGGGGTTCGCATTTGCCCAATAAGCTCAGGCCCCATTTGGGCGCGGCCGGGCTGGGCTCGCAGAACATGGTGTTATAAATTGGGATAAGTTGCTCGTTTAGACGACGGGCGGTCGCAATATCGCCCTCAAGGGCGGCTCGGCACATATCGGCGAAGAGTTTCGGTGCAACGTTGGCTGCGACGGTTACCACGCCGTGGCCGCCACACAGCATGAAAGGCAGGCCGGTAGGATCATCGCCGGATAAAACGGCAAAACCTTCGGGAACGCTGTTGATCAATTCGATGTTGCTGCCGATTTTGCCGCTGGCTTCTTTGACACCCACGATATTGGGAATTTCGGCCAAGCGCAAAATAGTGTCGTTGCTCATGCTGACAACGGTGCGGCCGGGAACATTGTAGATAACCATCGGAATCGAAGTGGCTTCGGCGATGGCTTTGAAATGTTGGTAAATGCCTTCTTGCGAAGGTTTGTTGTAGTAGGGAACAACAGATAAGGTGTAGTCCGCGCCGGCTTGCTCGGCGGCTTGGGAAAGGGCGATGGCTTCGACAGTATTGTTGGCGCCTGTGCCGGCGATAACGGGAATGCGCTTGTTGACGTGTTTGACGGTGGCTTCAATAACGGCCAAATGTTCTTCGACAGGCAGGGTGGCTGACTCGCCGGTGGTGCCGACTGCGACGATGCCGTCGGTGCCGTTTTCAATGTGCCAGTCGATTAAGTCGCGAAGTTGTTCGTAGTTGATGCTGCCGTTTTGATTCATCGGGGTAATCAGGGCAACCAGACTGCCTTTTAACATACGGAAACCTTTAATTTTATAATGTGGGTGGATTATTCATCGGATTGTAGCTTACTTTGTTGTTTGTGTGAAACATATCCGCTATGAGGCCGGGCCGTTTAATCGTGATTTGTCATTATCTTAATGAATAATACATTTTTAAATCATTAGTTTGTTTGTTTTAAGATGGAAAAATACTGTCAAGGATTAAAATGTGTTAAGGCTGTTTGAGGCCGTCTGAAAATGATCGGGCAAAACTTTCAGACGGCCTGATAATTTTGAATTTGCTGATACATTTTAAATTAGTTAAAATGCGCATCTTAATATTTTTTAACGATTCTTAAGAAAGGGTCATTATGGCCGAAATGACAGATAAACAGGCCGGTTCGCCTGATTTGGTTTACGGTTTGGAAGACAAGCCGCCGTTTGGGAATGCGTTGTTGAGTGCGGTTACGCACCTTTTGGCTATTTTTGTCCCGATGATTACGCCTGCGCTGATTGTCGGCGGGGCGTTGGAACTGCCGGTTGAAATGACGGCTTATTTGGTGTCGATGGCGATGGTGGCTTCCGGTGTCGGTACTTATTTGCAGGTCAACCGTTTCGGGCCGGTCGGTTCGGGCATGTTGTCGATTCAGTCGGTCAATTTCTCTTTTGTAACCGTGATGATTGCACTCGGTACCGGCATGAAAGAGGGCGGTTTGACTGAAGATGCGATGATTTCAACGCTTTTGGGCGTATCATTTGTCGGCGCGTTTTTGGTGTGCTTCTCCGCTTGGCTTTTGCCTTATTTGAAAAAAGTGATTACGCCGACTGTAAGCGGCGTGGTCGTCATGCTGATTGGCCTGAGCTTGGTGCATGTCGGCATTACCGATTTCGGCGGCGGCTTCGGTGCGAAAGCAGACGGTACGTTCGGCTCGATGGAAAACTTGGGTCTGGCATCGCTGGTGTTGCTGATTGTTTTGGTTTTCAACTGCTTGAAAAATCCGTTGCTGCGCATGAGCGGCATCGCGGTGGGTTTGATTGTCGGTTATATCGTTGCGCTGTTTTTGGGCAAAGTGGATTTTTCCGCCCTACAAAACCTGCCGCTGATTACCTTGCCGGTTCCGTTTAAATATGGTTTCGCATTTGATTGGCACGCGTTTATTGTCGCCGGTGCGATTTTCTTGTTGAGCGTATTTGAAGCAGTGGGCGACTTGACGGCGACTGCGATGGTCTCCGAGCAGCCGATCGAGGGTGAAGAATATACCAAACGTCTGCGCGGCGGTGTGTTGGCGGATGGTTTGGTGTCTGTGATTGCGACTGCGTTGGGCTCTTTGCCTTTGACCACTTTTGCACAAAACAACGGCGTGATTCAAATGACCGGCGTGGCTTCGCGCCATGTGGGCAAATATATTGCGGCGATTTTGGTATTGTTGAGCTTGTTCCCTGTTATCGGCCGCGCGTTTACCACAATTCCAAGTCCGGTTTTGGGTGGCGCGATGGTATTGATGTTTGGCCTGATTGCGATTGCCGGCGTGCGGATTTTGGTCAGCCACGGTATTCGCCGCCGTGAAGCGGTTATCGCGGCAACTTCTGTCGGTTTGGGTTTGGGCGTGGCGTTTGAGCCGGAAGTGTTTAAAAACCTGCCGGTATTGTTCCAAAACTCAATTTCCGCAGGCGGTATTATGGCGGTATTGTTGAACCTGGTTTTGCCGGAAGACAAAACTGATAAAGCGGTTAAGGTGGAAACCGATAGTTTGGATCACTAAGCAAGCGTTATTCAAAGGCCGTCTGAAGTTTCAGACGGCCTTTTGGTTTTCAGCTATAATATTGTTTTTATTTGTTATCCGAGTGGTTCGGATAGCCCTACCCGGAAAGGTTTTATATGACGGTTTATTCACTTTTTATCACTTGTCCTCGCGGTTTGGAAGGGCCTTTGACGCAGGAACTCGACAGCATGGCATGTCAGGATATCCGCGCTGTTGACGGCGGTGTCGCATGTAAAGGCACGATGGAGCAGGTGTACCGCATCAACCTGCATTCGCGCGTTGCCAGCCGTGTTTTGCTGCGCTTGACCAAAGGCGGTTATCGCAACGAACACGATATCTACAAATTGGCACGAAATCTGCATTGGACAGGCTGGTTTAAGCTGGAGCAGACCTTTAAAGTCAAAGTCGAAGGCAAGCGCGCCAATGTGAAAAGCTTGGATTTTGTCGGTTTGAAAATCAAAGATGCCGTCTGCGATGCCTTCCGCGATATTTATGATGCGCGTCCGAGCGTGGGTAAAATCAACCCCGATATCCGCATTCATGCCTTTATCGATGAGCGCAATGTGGAAATCTTTATCGATACTTCCGGCGAAGCACTCTTTAAACGCGGCTATCGTCAGGATACCGGCGAAGCGCCATTGAGAGAGAACTTGGCGGCAGGTTTGCTGCTTTTGGCAGGTTACGACGGTACGCAGCCTTTCCAAGACCCGTTTTGCGGCAGCGGCACGATTGCCATTGAGGCTGCATGGATTGCGACACATCGTGCGCCGGGTTTGATGCGCCGTTTCGGTTTTGAAAAACTGCAAAACTTCGACAAAGAAAAATGGCAAGCGCTGCGCCGTGAGGCTGAAAAACAAATCAAACCGGCCGCCGCGCCCATTTCCGGCAGCGATAACGACCGTTATATGATTCGCGCCGCATTGGCCAATGCCCAAGCCGCCGAAGTGGATAATTTCATCCGCTTTGACGTGCAAGATGCGCAGGCCGCGCGCCCAAACGGCGAACACGGCATTATGATTTCCAATCCGCCTTATGGCGTGCGCCTTGCGGAAGTTCAAGCTTTGCAGGCTTTATATCCGCAACTCGGTACATGGTTGAAACAATATTACGCCGGCTGGCTGGTAGGAATGTTTACCGGCGATCGCGATATGCCGAAATTTATGCGCCTTTCTCCGAAGCGGAAAATTCCTTTGTTTAACGGTAATTTGGATTGCCGATTGTTTTTGATGGATATGGTTAAAGGTTCGAATCGGGGTTAAAACCTGAAATTAAGGCCGTCTGAAAGATGATTTCAGACGGCCTTTTTTGGATTTGTTAAAACCGTTTTTGTTATAACGGAGTTTGCTTTTCTTTTTTTATATTAATGCACTGAAATTGTTTTCAGACGGCCTTCATCAAAGGAGCCGTATAGATGTAATTATTGAAATTTACAATCTGTCAAATTATAAAAACCTATTACAAAGTAAAGACGGATTGTTAAATAAAATACCATATCTAGTAGTATTGTGTTTTAATGCACACCATATCTTGTGTTTTATGGCGTTGCAATGAGCGGTTTGAAATTCACAATTGAGCAAATTGTATGGCAGGAAGTGCCGGGCGAAGTGTCGCTGGCGTTTCTGTTTTCCGGTTGTCCGCTGCGTTGCAAAGGTTGCCATAGTGCCGATACATGGAAAGAGGGCATCGGCACGGAATTGACCGAGGATTATTTAAAAGGCCGTCTGAAACGCTATCGCGGATTGATTACGTGCGTGTTGTTTATGGGCGGAGAATGGCAGCCGGAAGCCTTGCAGAAAATGCTGGCCATCGTGACGCAGGCGGGTTTGAAAGCCTGTTTGTACACCGGCCTGGAGCGTGAAGAGCTGGAGGCGGTTTCAGACGGCATCCTGCCTTATCTGACGTATCTGAAAACCGGCCGCTGGCAGATGGAGTTGGGCGGTTTGGAAAGTCCGGCCACCAATCAGAAGTTTATCGATTTACGCACGGGCGAAGTGTTGAACCGATTGTTTATCAAAGACAAACCTGCGCCTAAAGTTTTTCCAGTGGCTTCAATTTAGCCCGGTGCTGTATTGCACTGATTTAAATTGAATTTATTGTATTCGCTGACAGCGATGTTTCAGACGGCCTGACCGTCATTGTTTAATAAATCAACCAAACCATACAGGAGAATTAACATGATTCGGCTGCATCCCGAACAGTTAAACGGAAAACTACAATTCATGCGTGACTACATCAGCGCGCAAAACGCGGCGGACGGCTCGAAAATGGACGCCAACGCCAACGTTACCCAGAAAAACATCGCTACGATGGAAGCGGAAATCATGAAAGACTTTTTCGTGCAGATTAACCGCGCCCAAGTGTCGCGCAAAATCGCCGAAATTTTCGACCAATCCGTTGCCGACGAATACATCCGCCAGATTGAGGCACACGAGATTTATGTGCACGATGAAACCAGCCTCAAGCCTTATTGTGTGTCGGTTACGCTGTATCCCTTCCTGCTCGACGGCTTAAGCAAACTCGGTGGCGAATCCAAGGCGCCGCAACATTTGGCTTCGTTTTGCGGCTCGTTTATCAACCTTGTGTTTGCCATCAGCGCGCAGTTTGCCGGCGCGGTGGCGACAGTGGAATTTCTGACTTATTTCGACTACTTCGCCCGCAAAGACTACGGCGACGATTATTTGGAAACCCACGGCAAAGAAATCGCCAACCATATGCAGCAGGTGGTGTACAGCATCAACCAGCCTGCCGCCGCACGTGGTTATCAGAGCGTATTCTGGAATATTTCCGTTTACGATCAATACTATTTTGACGCGATGTTCGGCGATTTCGTCTTCCCCGATTTCAGCAAACCAGTGTGGCCAAGCGTGGCGAAGTTGCAAAACTTCTTCCTCAAATGGTTTAACCAAGAGCGCACCAAAGCCATTTTGACCTTCCCTGTTGTAACCGCTGCGATGCTGACCGACGGCGGCAAATGCAAAGACACCGTGTTTGCCGACGAAATGGCGAAAGAGTTGGCGGAAGGCAATTCCTTCTTCGTCTATCTTTCCGACAATCCCGACTCCTTGGCTTCCTGCTGCCGCCTGCGCAACGCCATTGAAGACCGTACCTTCAGCTACACACTCGGCGCGGGTGGCGTGGCGACCGGTTCCATCAACGTCATCACCATCAACATGAACCGGCTGGAGCAAGACGGGCGCGACCTTGCCGCCGAAGTGGCCAAAATCCACAAATACCAATACGCCTACCGCAAACTGATGGAAGAATACCAAGCCGCCGGAATGCTGCCCGTTTACGATGCAGGCTTCATCACGCTGGACAAACAATTCCTCACCATCGGCATCAACGGCATGGCGGAAGCAGCCGAATCGCAAGGCATCAAAGTCGGCTATAACGACGATTACATCAACTTCGTCCAAGGCCGTCTGAAAACCATATTCGAAGCCAACCAAATCGCCAGCAAACACTACGGCGTGAAATTCAATACCGAGTTTGTCCCCGCCGAAAACCTCGGCGTGAAAAACGCCAAATGGGACAAAGCCGACGGCTACAAAGTCAGCCGCGAATGCTACAACTCCTATTTCTACGTCGTTGAAGACGAAGAAATCAACGCGCTCGACAAATTCCTGCTGCACGGCAAAGAACTGGTGGACTGGCTCGACGGCGGTTCCGCGCTGCACCTGAACCTTGACGAAGCCCTGCCCGAATCCGGCTACCGATCGCTCTTGGACATCGCCGCGCAAACCGGCTGCAACTACTTCTGCGTGAACGTGCGCATCACCATCTGCAACGAATGCGATCATATCGACAAACGCACCCTGCACGCCTGTTCCGCCTGCGGTTCGCACGACATCGACTACGGCACCCGCGTCATCGGCTATCTGAAACGCGTATCCGCCTTCTCCAGCGGTCGTCGCAAAGAGCATGCGCTCAGACATTATCACCGTAAAGCGGCGTAATCGTTGAAAAAGATTGCTTCAAACCTAAGGCCGTCTGAAATTTCAGACGGCCTTGATCATGTTGAGATAAGCAGGCTCTTTCAATGATATAGTTTTGATTAAATTAAACAAAAACTCTTGACACCTTCATATAATGAATTAACATATAACATCCTTTAACCTAAATTTAAAAAAGTGAGAGACACATGAAAACATCAGCTTTATTGGCGGCTTTGTTGGCAGCCCTGTCCCTGTCAGCATGCGGCGGTTCAGGCTCATCTTCTTCTGCCGTTTGTGACGAGTATGAAAAAGCATTTGCCGAAGCAACTAAAGACGTAGATGCCGCAACCAAAGACATGATGCAAAAATCTTTCGAACAAACCAAAGAAGCGTTGAAAAACCTGCCAGCAGACCAACGCGATGCAACCTGTAAAACTTCTTTGGACGCTTTGAAAGGCGTACCTGCTGCCGAAACTCCTGAAGAGAAAGCCGAAGAAGCCAAAGATACCGCTGAAGAGGCTAAAGAAGACGCAAAAGACGCAGCGGAAGAAGCCAAAGAAGCTGCTGAAGACGCTAAAGAAGAAGCCAAATAATTCGGATAGCTTTAGAGAAAAACGGATTCCAATGATTTGGAATCCGTTTTTTGTTGTATGAACTAGAGTGTTTGGGATAAAGCATTTTCAGTTTTCAGACGGCCATTTTTTATGCCGTCTGAAAGCGTTAGTTTCGACTAAATTAAAATGTACAACAGCAAACAGTTAATCAAACTAACTGCGTGCGTACCGCACACACCCTACGCGTAGGTTTTCAATTCCGCATGATTCACAGGTAGGGTGTGTGGCGCAGCCACGCACGCGGTGGGGGAGGGGTATGCAGGCTACGGCCTGTTCTTAGTCCATGCAACAATTCGCGTTCCTGTTTTACTCATAACGGGCTCAATTAGCCCCTTATTTCTCAAAGCATAAAATACCCGTTTCATAACATTTTCTGAACGTATTCCCGTAATTGCTCGAGCTTCCCTATTTCTAATTTTCTCGTTTTTTTCCAGAAATTCAATAACTTGTTCTTCTGGTGAGGCCAGGGGAGTATGAGGAATTGTAACAATTACATAATTACCTTCCTCCTTAATAACTGGAGGACGTAATCGAAATTCTTCCATTTTTTGAAATGCGGTATTTAATCCTTCCCCCATGTCTTTATTCACTGGATTTTTATACTTATTTAGAATTCTCACAATTTTTGAGTTTCTTGAGAAACGAGAATCCAAAATATTATCAACTGTAACAAGTCCAGGTAGTTTTTGTGGGGTGGTGTTAGTTTTGTCATAGATATATAACGTGGAAAAAATGCAGAAATTATTGAGAACATGAAGATATTTAAAAAATAGGGGAAAATTTTAGAATTGCGAAAAAAGCGCGAAATCTGACAGTTTTTTGTCAGTTTCGCGCTTTTTTTGTCATGGGAATTATCGGGAAGTTGTTTATTTTGATATGCCGCAGCTCCAGAGGTATTTGCCGAGGATTTGGAAGTCGGCGGGGGTGGAGGCAGACAGGGTTAGTTGGGTTGTCGGGTAGATGGATTTATTTGGGTTGTCGCTGATGATGTTGAGTGTATCGGCGGTCAGGCGTTGCAGGCGTTTGACTCGGAGTTCGTCTTGTTGTCGAAACAGGTAGATTCCTTCACGGGTGTAGCGCGTGGCGGTTTGCCATAGGACGGTGCCTTGGTCGATTAGGGTTGGAAACATGCTGTCCCCGTCGATACGGGTACAGAAGCAGTCTGCCGGCGAGAGTTGCAGGTGTTTGAAGAAGGCGGTTCGGAACCACATGGCTTCGGGGTCGGTGTCCCACGGTATTGCGCCGCTGCCTGCGCTGGCGAAGACTTCTTTGTAATAGCGGACGGGTACGATGTCGCGCGTATCCTGACGTGCCGCCCAGTCTGCGTAATCCATATTTTCGATATGCGCTACATCGGGTTGAGTGTTGCGGACTTCAAGCGGTGTGTCTGTTTCCGCGCCATCTATCAAATGGAGCAAGCCTTTTTGTTCCAATTCATCAATAACATAAGGAGGAAGAGGGTAGATTCTTTTAACACCTTTCTTCCCACCTTGTGAAGGTGCTTCTTCATATTCCCAATGTTCTCTTTCTGCCCTGTATTGAATGGCGCGTGTTGTATTCGGCAGGCTTATCAGATTCAACTGGGTAATCAAATTCTGAATTTCAGAGATGCTGAATTTTGGCTCTTTCATTTCCATGCTCCAATTAAAAACATGGAAAAAATCTTAGAAATTATTTTCATATTTAAAACAATCACTTGTCAAAACAACATAGGAAAGCATGGAAATTTTAGTTGCGAAATAATTTCCAAGTTATATAATTTTAAAAACAGCGAAACGGCAACTTTAAAACAGTATAACCGATTTTGCAGTGTTCTTTAACAATTTGGAAATAGCCAAAAAAATGACGGGTATTCGGCCCGTCAGGAAGGAGACTGTTTAACAGGTCGTCTGAAACGGTTCGGACGACCGATTAAACGGTTTTGGTTGAATTTTGTGGGCAAAGCCCACGCTACACACTTTTATATAGAAAGGAAATGAAAGATGAAATACGAAAAACCAGGCATCACCCCTTTTGCGAATGACGGTTTAGGGCTGCCATTTCCGCACCCGCATCAAATGCGGTGGGCGGGAAGAGATTCAAACGGGCGGCTTCGTCCATCAGAAGCTCAAAGAAATCTGCTGAAGGCTCAAGCGCGCCTTTTTTCGAGCAGGCGTCTGCATAACCGTATCGCAACAGCAGGGTATGCAGCAGCAAACCGTCTTGCAGCCGCAGCCATTGGGCATAAACAAATAGCGGGTAGTGTTCGGGGTAGGCTGCTATGGTTTCTTGCCGTGATTTGCCGCCAGCCTTATAAGCTGCAAATGGCACGCTATGTTCGTCAAGCCATGATTGGTAAGTGTCCCAATCACTGATGAAACCACTGACGAAACGGTGCTGCTCGGGGTCGAGCCGCCACCAGTCGTCAGCCAGATCGTAGAGCTGGGCAATGCTTAAATACTTGGACGTTTTATATTCGGACATGACGTTATCCTCAATGTTAATGGGAACGTCATTTTTATATATAAGATGATGAAAGGCAATAAAAAGAGATGAACGGTATGCATCCTGAAATGATACGGGCGGAAATCAAAATGAAGGGACTGTCGCTTGCCGATGTGGCTGCGATGGCAGGTATAGGCGAAAGCACAGTGCGTCAGGCTTTGAGAAAGCCGTCGACTGCCGGCGAGATGGCGATTGCGAAAGTGTTGGGCAAGCCCTTGTATGAGCTGTGGCCTGAACGGTGGACGAAAGACGGGCGGCGCATCCGCCCCCGCTATGCTTATTTATATAAAGAGGCGGCAGCATGAAAACGCATTATTCGATTTCCGAGTTATTGGAAATGAACTTGGAAAAATTTCCTAAGACGAACAGAGCAATCTTATATAAGGTTGAACGAGAGAAGTGGTCTTTTATTGAAGCCTCTTGTCAGGGTGGGAAAAACGGCAAACGCCGCGAATATGCACCGCCCCCAGAGGTGTTGAAACTGATTCAGGCGAAGAAGCTGAACGAGGTTTTGGGCGGTTTGTCAGATTTGCCCGCCCCCCTGTCTTCTTATGAAGAAAAAGGCGGCGAGGAGGCGGGGCTGCCCTCTCCCGATGTGCGAGGGGGACAGCTTACCATCGGCGTTGCGGACGGCTCGACGGAGCAACAACGGCTGTGCGAATCGGCACGACGCGGGGTTTTGTCTGCGGTCGAGCTGGTAATGGCGGAATCGGGTGTGTCGAAGGAGGCGGCGATGACGACTGTTTTGACGCAGGCGAAGATGCCTGGCTTCGAGCATATTGCGAAGCTGTTTTCTTTGGCTGCCGACGGGCGCGGCGGCGGTGGGAAGCTGCCGAGCGTACGGACCATCAAGCGGTGGTTTGCGGCGCGGGAATCTAACAGCCTCGCGCCGAAATCTAGAACCGAGGATATGAACGTCCCGTCTTGGCTGCCTGTGTTTTTGGAATGCTACCGGCTGCCGATGAAGCCTTCTGTTTCTGAAGCTTACCGCTTGTTTGTGAACAGGCTGGAGGCTTTGCCCTCTCCCCAACCCTCTCCCACGGGGAGAGGGGGCGATGTGCCGAGTATCCATCAGGTGCGCCGGTGGTTGGGCAAGCTTGGCAATGTGGAGCGTGAACGCGGACGACGCGGCGCGCGGGATTTGAAAAATATCCTGCCGCACAAACGGCGCGATTTCCTGCACTTGAAACCTGCCGCCATCTACACCGCCGACGGTCATACGTTTGATGCGGAGGTGTTGAATCCGTTATCGGGGCTGCCGTTCAGACCTGAAATTACGACGGTTTTGGACGTTGGCACAAGACGGTGTATGGGCTGGAGCGTGGGGCTGGCGGAAAGCCGGTTTACCGTGCTTGAGGCTTTAAGCCACGCGAGCCGCGCGGCCATCGGTGCGCTTTGGTATGTGGACTGGGGTCGTGGCTTTGAAAACTTGATGATGACGGATGAGGCAACGGGTCTGATGGGCAGGCTGGGTATGACGATGACGCATTCGCGGGCTTATAACTCGCAAGCGAAGGGCGCGTCGGAACGCAGCCATAATATTTTCACACGGGCGGCGGCGAACCTGCCGTCTTTTGTGGGAAAAAATATGGACGACGAGGCGCGGCAGAAGCTGTTTAAGTTGTCGCGTAAGGAAGTCCGCCTGCACGGGAAGATTTTGAATTCGCCGATTCCTACTTGGGATGAGTTTAAGGGCTATATCGAACGGGTGGTGGACGAATATAACGACCGACCGCACCGTTCGCTGCCTAAGTTTACCGACCGCGATGGCAAACGCCGGCATATGTCGCCTAATGAGTTTTGGGCTTTGAAGGTAGCGGAGTTTGGCGAGCCGCCGAGGGTGTCGCCGGAGGAGGAAGGGTATTTGTTCCGACCGCAGGTAATGCGCACGGTACGGCGCGGGGAGGTATCGCTGTTCGGCAATACTTATTATTCCGCCGAATTGATGGAGTTCAACGGTGAAACGGTCAGGGTCGGCTACGACGTGCAGGACGCGCTTTGGGTTTGGATATACGACGATGTCGGACGCCTTATCTGCAAAGCGGAATGGCATGGCAACTCGACGGATTATATGCCTGTCAGCGTCTTGGAACGCGCGGAAGACAAACGCAACGACGAGCGTCTGAAACGCAACGAGCTGCAACAGCAAAACATCCTGAAAGAACGCCGCGTACCGACCATCGAACATCAGGACTCGGTCAATATCGGGGGAATGGTGTTGGGTATGGCGGAAGTCAAGAAGAAGGCTGCTTTACTTTCGCAACTCCGAAGCCGTGAGGATGATTTAACGGTCGAGGCTGTGGAAGTGAAGGCGGTTGCGATGCCGTCTGAACCGGAAACGGCTGCGGGCTGGTCGGTACCGTCCGAAGCATCGGAGCGGTTTGCGCTGTATCAGCGGATTTGCGGTCAGGCGGATTTGCCGCCGCAGGCGCAAAGATGGCTGGAGCGGTATCCGCAAAGCAATGAGTATAAGGCGTTGTCCAAACGGGCGATGCTGGCTTGATTTCAGACGACCTTTCGGGGTTTAAAACAAGGTTTATTCACTACTTTAAAAGGATTTTAAAAATGAAAATTGCAAATATCAACAATCTGTCTTTGGTCTCCGTTGCAATGGAGCGTTTGGTCAACCGTCAGGACGGTTTGCCGGGTTTGGGTGTGTTGTACGGCCCTTCGGGTTTCGGTAAGACGACGGCGACGGTGGCGGTGGCGAATGAGACACGCGCTTACTATGTCCAGCTGCGCAGCGCATGGAGCAAAAAGACGCTTTTGGAAAAAATCTGCTTCGAGATGGGCTTGCCGCCTGCACGGACGGCGGCGGGTTGTTTGGATGTGATCTGCGAACAGTTGGCCGCCAGTCAGCGTCCGTTGATTTTGGATGAGGCGGACTATTTGGTTACGCATAAGGGATTGGTCGAGCTGGTGCGCGACATCTACGAGGGCAGCCAAGCCCCGCTGATGTTGGTGGGCGAGGAGATGTTGCCGACCAAGCTGAAGAAATTCGAGCGTTTCCACGGTCGCGTGCTGGCTTGGGTACCTGCGCAGCCTGTCGATTTGGCAGACGCGGAAGAGTTGGCGAAGGTTTACGCGCCTGATTTGACGTTTGAAAAAGATGCGCTGTCTTATTTGGTGGATTTGGCGCACGGCTCGGTACGCCGCGTAACGGTCAATTTGGTCAATCTGTTGGAGCTTGCCAACCAGCAAGGCTTGGATACGGTAACGCGCGAGATTTGTGCGAAAGCCGACCTGTACAAGGGCGAAGCACCTAAACGCGGGGTCAAATTATGAGCATGACGACATTGACGAAGCCCCGCAACCGCCGACAAGAGATTTGGAACTGTCTGCGGGGCAATAAGGACAGGCTTCAGACGGTCTCTGAAATCGCCAAAGCCTGCCAACTGAGCGGGAATACGGTGTACGCGTATCTGAAAGCTCTTAATAAAGGCGGGTTTGTGTCGATACAGAAGGGTTCGGACTTTTGCAGACCGTACGGATACCGACTGGAGCGGGATGCGGGTGTTGATGCGCCCCGCTTGTCTGATGACGGTCAGCCGTTGAAATGTCCGGTAACGGAAGCCTTGTGGCGGACGATGCGGATTTTGAAAACCTTTGACTTGGACAGCCTGACGGCCCACGTCAATATGACACACCCTGTCAGCCGCAGTATGGCCAAGGTTTATGCTCAACACCTTGAAGCGGCGGGTTATCTGAAAAATACGGGCAACGCTCGGAAAAAATCGTTTGTCCTTTTGAAGAATACAGGGTCGAAAGCACCGCAGCTTCTGGCTGTCAGAGAGGTGTATGACCCAAATATAAACGAAATTGTATTAAGGGAGGTTCCTGATTATGAATGAAAAAGATTATATGAAAGAAGATTGGTACGCGGTTTTGAAGGAAGAGGTCGAGAAAGACGGACTGATGAAGACTGCGGCAAAACTCCGATACAGCGCGACAAGCATCAGTCTGATTTTGAACGGTAAATACAACGGCAAGCCAGACAAAGTTGCTGCGAAAGTGGCGGATGTATTTCGCAAGGTGATGTGTCCGTTTGAAGGTCGGCGGATGGAACGAGCCGAATGTATTGAAATCTCTCTCTCCCCCGCTCCGACGCATAACCCTATCAAAATGCAGCACTGGCGGGCATGTCAAAAGTGTGAAATTAAACCATGCGAAAAGCGTAAAAAGGTTGGCTGAAATGAGACACGAATATGCGGTACACGCCGGAGTCGATGAGGACACTTGGCACGATTATGAAACCCATAAACGGCGGAAGATTTGGCGGGCTGATGTACGCGGCAAGCGGAAAGAAGGCTTCGCATGGTTGCAAATTCGCCGACTGCGGAAACGCTTCGAGAGCAAAGAGGAAGCCAAGGAATGGGCGGCGCAGGTTAAGGCGGATTGGGTACGCAATAATTTTTTTGCCTTGAGAAAATATTAAGTAATTGATTTATAAGGAAATAGGAAAATGTCTAATTTGTTTTGCGAACGAAAAACCAAGTGGATCGGTTTGGCTTTTTGGTTGTTGTTTTGGGCGGTTTTGGTGGGAACGATGCTGCACAGCTGCTCTAAGCCGGTGGTGTCGGCGGCAAAGTTGGAAATGTCGCGCCGCGAGCGTCTGGCGGATTTGGAGGCAAAAGCCTTGGGCGAGCAATACGAGTCGATGAGTACGGAAGAAAAAATGAAAGGTATTGTTTATGAGCGATAAGCCATTGAGCCCTACGGCGAAACAAGAGGCTTTGGAACGTGCGCTTAAGGAAATCCGCGCGAAATATGGCGATAAGGCGATTGTGAAAGGATGTGTGAAATGAGTTTCGGACGACGTAATACGGATTGGCAGGCTTGGGGACAACACCGCAGGCGTGCGACGGCGCGAATGGCGCAAAAAAATAGAGAGCGTGAAATCGAGGAATATCAGGCGCGTTTTAAACGGCCTGCCGAGAAGAAGGAGGAGAAAAAATGATTTGGTTTGTTGTCGGATTGGCTGTGTTGGTGTTGCTGGGGATTTGGCTTGAAATGCTGGCCCGAATCGTTGTGTTGCACATGATAGGCAAATGCCATGACGGGTATGACGACAATTAAAACGGTAAGGCGTTGATGTTGCTCTATATTTTTTTGCCTTATTGAAAATGTAAGGTATTGATTTAAAAGGATTTAAGATGAATAAAGAGAAAGTCTTAGACAAAATCAAGAAATGCTTGGCTTTGAGTAAGTCGGCAAATGAACACGAGGCCGCACAGGCGTTAAAGCAAGCGCAGGCTTTAATGGAGAGGCATGAAGTCAATGCTGTGGATATTGCTTTATCTGAAGTCTCTGAACAAAGAGCTGATCGGAGAATGGCCTTTAAATTAGCAGATTGGCAATGGGGCGTTGCAAATATGATTGCCGATATATTTGGGTGCCAATCTTACCAACGTGGGAAGACGATGATGTTTTACGGCATTGGAAATAGAGCAGAAATCTCAGCCTATGCCTTTGATGTAGTTTATCGGCAGATTTCTGCCGAACGCCGCAAATTTTTAAAAAACTGCCGAGCAAGAAAGCAAGCACATAGAACTTATCTTGCCGACCAATTTTGCAATGGTTGGATTATGGGTGCTTGGAAGATAGTCAAAAAATTTGAGATGTCCGATGAAGAAAAAGCCGTTATGGACGGATACAAAAAAAAGAACTTCCGGACATGGTCGAAGCGAAAACAAGGGATGCGAAATCATCAATTCTCCAAGGGTCAAAGATGGAATATGGGGCATTAGCTCAAGGAATGGAATCGGGTAAACAAGTGCAGTTACATCATGCCATGAATGGTACAGACGGCGTGAAACAAATTGGAGAGCAAAAATGAATCAAAAAGAAATTGCAGAATGGGTCGAAGACCGTGGCGAGCTGATGATCATGAAGAAGGACGGTGAAGGCTTTGTAATCGTTGCGCGTGCGCCGGACGGGATGTGGAAAACGGCGGAGGCGGAAACTTTGGCTCAGGCGATAACTTTATGGGAGGAAGCGTGATGAAGGTATTAGACCCGTGTTGCGGCAGCCGGATGATGTGGTTCAATAAAAATAACCCTGAAGCTGTTTTCGGCGATAAACGCAAAGAAATCCATCTACTGAAAGACCGGAAATATCTGCGCAAACTGGAAATTAATCCCGATGTGGTTATGGATTTTACAAATATCCCTTTTCCTGACAACACGTTCGCAGTAGTGGTTTTCGATCCGCCTCATTTACAAAGAGCGGGAGAAAAATCTTGGCTTGCAAAAAAATACGGGGTGTTGGGCAATGAGTGGAGAGAAGATTTTCGTAAAGGGTTTGCTGAGTGTTTCCGGGTATTGCGTCCTGACGGCATATTGATTTTTAAGTGGAGTGAAAATCAAATCCCTGTGAAAGAGATTCTTGCTCTGACTAACGTAGAACCACTTATTGGGCACGTTAGCATGAAGCATAAGCAAAACCAAACACAGACACATTGGATAACGTTTTTGAAGGAAGAAGCGTCATGAGCATTGGAATGATGATTTATCTCTTGATCTGCGGGCTGATTGGTTTGGCACTGGTGGTTTTGGCACTGATGAGCCTGATTGAAAACTGGTTTAAGCAGCGGACTAAAGCTGTTGTTTTGGATGCCTGCGGTATGTTTTTTGGGTTGATTGTTGTCCTTGTGGCGTTTTTGGCGATTCTTGGGGTGGTTAAATGATTGAAATCAGAAGTAAAAACTTTATCGCGTACAACGCAAGTGAAAGTGTTTTGGAAAGCATCATCAAGGATGTTTTCACGGGGTTGATGTTGAGTTTTTGTGTGTATATCAGCCATTGGTCAGCCTCAGTGTTTTGGACATTTATCAGCGGTTTGATGTTTTTGTCTTATCTGGGCATTAAGTTGGGCAGGTTGATTCGTGACAAGCGAACTAAGTTTGAAACTTGGTCAGAGCTTAAAGCATGGATCGATAAACAAGCTGAACTTGAAAATCACTTGGCAGGTAATGTTCAGATTGTAAAAGGCAATGGAAATGTACAGGCTGGTGGTGATGTTTGGAAGGATAAACAATGAACATCAAAAAATTCAACCCGAAAAAAGACCCTAAATACATTGACTATATTTTTCGATTTTTGAAGAAAAAATCCAAACTGATTGAAACTTTAGGAGCTTATCCACGAATTGTTAAGTTTAAAGATGGATTTGACTGGTATATCGGCTGGTTTATTGATGACGGTCTTGAAGATTTTATTGGCAGCAGGATTTGTTACGGCTCCGAAAAAGTTGAGACTTTTTGTTTTGTTAGAACCACTGAAGCGGAGGTTGTCGCTGAAGTCAAATGGAATGAATACGAACGTGTCGGAGTGTGTGCATTAACTAAATGGCATCACAAATGGGTCTATGCCAATAAACAATCACGCAAATGACGACACTGCGGAAGATGGGAACGGAAAGTCGTCAAGACCGTTAAGACGGTTGAACGTCGAACATTATGGGAGAGCGAGTCATGAACATCAAATGCCCGAACTGCGGGGCGGTGCATAGCCTGGACAGCTTAATCAATGACGCAGACGCATCAGCGGTATTAAAGGCTGTGTTGGAGATGGATGTGGAATTGGGCAAGGCGGCGATACGGTATATCGGTTTGTTCCGCCCCGCCAAGTCCCAGCTCTCTTGGGCGCGTACCGCGAAACTGCTGAATGAGTTGCTGCCGATGATTAAGGCACAGGAGGCGGCACGCGACGGGGTTTGTTTCCCCGCTCCTACCGAGGCTTGGATTCACGGTTTTAATGAAACCGTTAATGCCCGCGACCAAGGCCGTCTGAAACTGCCCTTAAAGTCGCATGGTTATTTGCTGGAGATTATCAGCCAGTGGCAGGGTTCGGGGGTGCCCTCTCCCCAGCCCTCTCCCACGGGGAGAGGGGGCGAAGGCGGCGCACCGTCCAAGCTGCGGCAGGGTGTGGCAGCCTTGGGCGAATGGGCAGGAGAAGATTGGGCGAAACGAGAAATCGCTTCAGGTTTTACATTGCTTGCCGCGCTCAATCTACCCAACCGACCGGCAGCGCAGGATATGCCGGTAGTTGCGGAAATTTGGTATCGGAAACTGATGGAGAAAAAAGAAATCGTCTCGCCGGAGTATGACCCGATACGGATTCAGACGGGGTTTAAGGTATTGCAGGCGGCGGAAACATGGCCGCACCCCGCCGAACTGCTCCGCAACCTGCCGCCACGGTTGATACCAAGGGCGATGCTGGCAAAGCCCGCGCCGGATAAGGAAAAAGGCCGTCAGAAAATGGCGGAAGTGAAAGATGTTTTAAACAAGAAAGGTAAGTGAAATGAAAGAGTATGTTTTTAAAATCATTGCGGAAAATGGGAAGTGTCGCGTCGAGTTGCCCGAAATCAAGATAAACGGTGAGTATCAAGCTCCCGACCTGATGGCTGCGTTGACAACGGAATTTTTAGACAGCGTATGCAGTGATGCCGCCCGAGATACGGAAGGATTTATCAAGGCTGCTGTCACTAATTTAAAAGCATTGCAACTGGCAAGACAGTTGAGAGATGCAGACCGAAAAGTAAACTAAGAAAGGAAAAAGAAAATGGCTAAAGTCATTATTACTATTAAAGATAGTACCAAAAGCTTATTTGATTTTGAAATCAAAGGATTGGGAGATGATAGTGAAAAAACTCCTGCAATCTTTGCCGGACATGCTGCAGCAGGCTATCTGAGAAAAAGGCAAACAGCACTCCACGAGAATTTTTTAAGTCAAATTTTACGAGACTTATCAGATCAAGATTAAAGGAAAACATCATGATTGAACCGCACGAGTACCGTCTATTGGACGAATATTTAGAGCAAGACTGGGATGCCTTTATCAGTTTTGCTGAAACTAAAGGATTTGAAGCAAGCGAAGTATATCAACTACTCAACAAACTGGAGGAAAAAGCAAATGGCTAAAACCCGAATCAAACAGCCCGCTATCGAAGCGGCACAAGACAAAGCGGAAGTTACTGCGTTTATCCGCAAAATTGGTGATTTGCAGCGCGAAGTCAAACGCCTGGAAACCGAAGCCGGAGACAAAAAAGCGGTCATCGAAGAAGAATATGCCGCCAAAGCCGCGCCGATGTGTGCCGAAATCATGAGCCTGACCGAACGTGTGGCCGCATACTGCGAAGCGCATAAGGACGAGCTGACGGAAAACGGTAAAACCAAAACAGTGGACTTTACTACCGGCCTGATTAAATGGCGCATCCGTCCGCCATCCGTCAAGGTAACGGGCGTGGCTGCCGTCTTGGCGTGGCTCTCGGAGAAATCCGCCTTTGCCGAGTTTGTCCGCACAAAAAAGGAAATCGACAAAGATGCCATCCTGAATCAAAAAGAGCGTTTTTCAGACGGCCAAGTGCCGGGGATTAAGATTGTGTCGGGGCTTGAGGATTTTGTGATTGAGCCTACTGAGCAGGAGTTGGCGTGATGGCGAAAATTGTGATTGAAATTGAAGATTTGCCTAATGGTAAAGTTAGCTATGTACCTCATGGAGATCTCCTTATCCGAGATGGCGGCACTCCTGCTCAATTAACTTGGATTGCTGTGCAAGATGTTATTGATATGCTTGGAAAGATTGGGGCTATACAAGGTATGTCAAAGCGGGAGATGTCGTGATGGAAAACGGAAATTTAAATACCGATGAGCTGGAATTTTTAAGAACTGCCGCACGCGATTCCTTCTACATCCACGCTCAAGTCGAAAACGCCAACCGAAAATTAGAAACCGCTTTTCTCGTGTGGGAAAAAGTGAAAGAAGGAGAAAAAGAGGCTATGCGCGCCCGAAAAAAAGCCTTTATTTATTACTGCTTCGGGGTGGTTTGGTTTTTTCTTGCGTTGATTTTATTTTTCTTTGGCGTTTAAAGCTTGATTAAAGGCCGTCTGAAATTGCAAATTCATAACCCGCGCGGCACGGTCTGCCGCATTTAAATCTAAATAGGAGTCAAAAGTGAATAAATCCGAATTAATCCAAGCCATCGCCGACGAGGCGGAATTGAGCAAACGCGATGCAGCGGAGTTTGTTGATGCGTTTGTCAGCGTGGTAACGCAAGAATTGAAAGATGGAAAAGACGTTACGCTGGTCGGCTTCGGCACGTTTCACGCCGCCTAATCCGCCGAGTGTCAGGGACACAATCCGAAAACGGGCGAACCGCTGACCATCGCGGCGCGCAAAACGCCAAAGTTCCGCAATGAATCATGAAGCAATATAATCAGGAGTGGTTAGTATGTTGGCAGGAATGATGGAAGGCTGGGACTTTTAAAGATGGATTAAAGGCCGTCTGAAATAGGGTTTAAAACCTGTTTCAGACGGCCTTTTTTTGTGCTGTCAGTTTCGCAAAAAAAAACAGCGGCTTAATACTATATATTGTATTTTATTGGTATAATATGCGCTAATTTATACTATATGTTGTATTGGAGGAATAATGCGCCGTGCGTTGATTGCTAAAATTAAAATCGCTCAAAAGGAGCTGGGCTTGGATGACGGTACCTATCGCGCGGTGTTGGAGCGTGTGACGGGCAAGCGGTCGTGTACGGAGTGCAGTATTCCTGAGTTGGAACGCGTGGTCGAGGATTTACGCCAACATGGGTTTACGCCGAAGAAAACGGCAGGCCGTCGTCCGAACCGCCGAAGCTCTGCCGATCCGATGATGCGGAAAATCGAAGCCCTGCTGCTGGATAACGGCTGGACTTGGAATTATGCGCACGGTACGGCGAAAAAGATGTTTAAAGTTGACCGCGTGGAATGGTTGTCCGACGGCAATATGCACAAGCTGGTGGCGGCTTTGCAGATTGCGGCGAACCGAAAGAAGAAGGAGGAATAGGAATGAGTGTAAGTTGGGAAATGACAGAGCAGGATTTTGAGGATGTGAAACATCTTCTGCCGCAGAGCGTGGTGGCGATGATTACGGTCATCGGGCTGGAAGCGGCGTTTCACATGGTCAAGGTTTGGGGCGGGACGAATTACCCGATTTCCAACCGCCGGCGCAATACGCGCCAGAGCCGAATCTTACACGCTCAACTGGTCGAGGACATCGGCGAGGAGGCTGCGGGACGATTGGAGCGAGCCTATGCCGGTCAGCCTTTCTTAGCCATTCCTCGCTGCTGGGACGCGATGCGCGAGCTGCGCAATCGATTTATCCGCCGGCAGTATGATGCGATGAGCGCGGAGGGTTTGAGCGATTTGGTTATTGTGCGCGAGCTGGTGTTGGCTCATCGGCTGTCTACGCGCAATATCCGATACATTTTGAAAGAGGCCGACCGCGAGGCGGCGGCAAGAGCGCAGACGGATTTATTTGCGGCGTAATTGTGTTGTGTGTTTCTTGTGAGTGGACCTTTGCCCTGCTTTTTGCAGGGCTTTTTTTTGTCTGCGGAACAGTAAGTGCATTTGTGCCGACCGTCTTATGCCGTCTGAAAAGGTTAAATAAGGTTTTGAAAATAAATTGTGATTTGATTTTCGGAGATGTTTATGGGCAAAACTGTAACTTTAACCGCCGGCCACAGCAACACCGACCCGGGCGCGGTCAACGGCTCCGACCGTGAGGCGGACTTGGCGCAGGATATGCGCAATATCGTGGCATCTATCCTGCGTAACGATTACGGCCTGACCGTACGCACCGACGGCGAAGGCAAAGGCAATATGCCGCTGCGCGAAGCGGTC